>CALRYE020000052.1:0-34624 GCA_943372275.1 Janthinobacterium lividum | reverse complement strand
GCCGGTCTGCCGGCCGGCACCCTCAGCGTGGGCGCCGCCGCCGACGTGGTGGTGTTCGATCCGGCCGCGCGCTGGACGGTGGAAGCGGGTGCGCTGGCCAGCCAGGGCAAGCACACGCCGTTCGTGGGCTACGAGCTGAGCGGCCAGGTGCGCGCCACCATCGTGGGCGGCCGGGTGGCGTTCGAGCGCCAGGGCTGACAGACCGCGTCCGCAAGCGGTGCCGGGCTGAGGCATCGCTTGCTGAGGCAGCGTCTGCATAATCGTGCAACTTCCTTGCGTCACGGTAAAATCGTGTTTTTAGCAGGCAATCCCCTGAACACGGTACCTTGACAATTGAATATCAAGCTCGCTTTCCGTCTGGCCCGCATCACCTTCCACGTCACGGAAGGCTTGCTGACGACCACGTTCCTGTTCCCGTGGCTGGGCGAGGCCAGCCGCAACCGCCACACCAGGCGCTGGTCGCGCGCCTTGCTGGCCATCTGCGGCGTGACCATCGAAGTGCCCCACGCCGAGCCGTCGCTGGCACGCACCACGGTGGTGGCCAATCATGTCTCATGGCTGGATATCTTCGTCATCAATGCCGTGCATCCGTGCCGCTTCGTGGCCAAAGCCGAGATCCGCGCGTGGCCCATCCTGGGCTGGCTGGCCGACAAGGCCGGCACCGTGTTCATCGCGCGCGGCAACCGGCGCGACCTGCGCCACATCTTCAAGGGCCTGGTCACGCGGCTGGAAAACGGCGAACGGGTGGCCTTCTTCCCGGAGGGGACCACTGCCTCGCAAGGCACGCTGCTGCCGTTCCACGCCAATTTGTTCGAAGCGGCCATCGATGCCAAGGCCAGCGTGCAGCCGTGCGCGCTGCGCTATGTCGACGCGGCCGGGGCATTGCACCACAGCGTAGACTTCATCGGCGAGATGACGTTCGCCGACAGCATGATGGGCATCCTGGCCGGGCCGCCGATCCGCGCACAGCTGATGTGGCTGGAGCCGATCGACGCCACCGGCACCCACCGGCGCGATCTGGCCGAGGCGACGCATCATGCCGTGGCCGCGGCGCTGAATGTGGCGCCCGCCGAGGTCAAGGCCACGTCGGCGTCGGCATCCGCATCGGCTTAATCCACCCCGCGTAAAATGACCCGTCGTTCCCGCGCCGGCGGGAACCCATACCACCTGCGCGTTAGCCAGCGCAGCAAGCACTGTGAGGAGGCGAGGCCCGGTCCCTGACGCCCGGCCCTCCGACGCTGAGCAGCTAACGGTGCTTCTTCTTCCCGCCGGGTTGCTTGTACTCGGGGCAGTCCACCTGCAGCAGGCTGTGGTCTTCCAGGCACACCGCCGTCAGCTTGCCGCCCCAGACGCAGCCGCTGTCCAGGCCAATCACATCGTCGCGCAGTAGCAGTCCCAGCGCCGACCAGTGACCGAACACCACCGGCGTGTCCCGACTGCGCCGTCCGGGCACGTCGAACCACGGCATCAGCGCCGATCCGGCCGGCGCCCCCGCGCTTTCCTTCTCCTTGAAATCCATCGCCCCGCCGGCGTCGCACAGGCGCATGCGCGTGAGGGCGTTGACGATGCAGCGCAGGCGCGCCACGCCGGTCAGGCCGTCGTCCCACCGCGCCGGCTCGTTGCCGTACATCTGGCTGAGGAAGGCGTGCGCATGCGGCCCGCGCAGCGCGCCTTCCACTTCGGCGGCCAGCGCCATGGTTTGCGCGGCCGTCCATTGGGGCGGCACGCCTGCGTGCACCAGCAGGTGGCCGTGGGCCATCATGGCCAGCGGACGCGCGCGCAGCCATGCCAGCAGCGCTTCGCGGTCGGGCGCGGCCAGAATCTGGTCGAGCGTGTCGGAACGCGACAGCGTCTGCGCGCCCGCTGCCACCGCGATCAGGTGCAAGTCGTGATTTCCCAGCACCGCATCGACGCGCCCGCCGCTGGCCTGGGCCAACCCGGCCACGCGCCGCAGCGCCCCCAGCGAGTCGGGGCCGCGGTTGATCAGGTCGCCTACAAACAGCACTCGCGCATCTGGTCCGGCCCGGTCGAAAATGCGTTCCAGCAGCAAATTGGTTTCGTGGGCGCAGCCTTGCAGGTCGCCAATTACATAAGTTGTCATGCGTGCGCCTGAAAGTAGGTGGCGCAATTATTGCGCCACGGATGAAGGTTCTTGAAGGTTCTTAAGGTGTCGAGTTTCACATAAGGCCCCGTCGCGTGCTGCACTCATGCTGGGCGGGATACTAAATGATTTCTATCACTTGCGCTGCGGTGTAGTTGCACGCCGTGTGTCCGCCACCCCATCAGGGCCCCGCGCCGCCCCTGTGCAATCGGGCACCTATTTGAGCTGGGTCAATCATAACGAGAATAATCGGGAGGCATAATAAAGCGCCGGAGTTCCAATGCCGGTCGTGCGGTAAAGTTCGACGACTCTACATAAGGAGAGGTAATGAAGGTAACTCCTACGGCGATTCCCGAAGTATTGCTGCTCGACCCGCACATATTCGGGGATGAGCGCGGCTTTTTCTTCGAAAGCTACAATGCCCGCAAATTCGAGCAGCTGACCGGCATCGCTGCCCATTTTGTGCAGGATAATCATTCCCGGTCGGCCAAAAATGTGCTGCGCGGGCTGCATTACCAAATCCGCCAGCCCCAGGGCAAACTGGTGCGGGTAGTGGCCGGCGCCATTTTCGACGTGGTGGTCGACTTGCGCACATCCTCGCCGTTTTTCGGGCGCTGGGTGGGCGCCGAGCTGTCGGCCGATAACCGGCGCCAGATGTGGGTGCCGCCCGGTTTTGCGCACGGCTTCGTGGTTACTAGCGACAGCGCCGAATGCCTGTATAAAACCACCGACTACTGGTCTCCCGAGCACGAACGCGCGCTGTTGTGGAGCGATCCGGCGCTAGCCATCGACTGGCCGCTCACGGGGCCGCCCATGGTGTCGAACCGCGACGCGCGCGGCATGCTGCTGGACGATGCGGAGGCATTTTCCTGACCCGCGCCGCTCGGCATGCTGATTTCCGCGAGCGTGACCAACCGCGGCGCCACGCCGATCGACAACGCCTCGTCTCGACCCGTCTGCAAATTGTCGCAACATTGTCATCAAACGGGCTGTGCGAGGGGCTCGACAGCGCATACCATTATTGTCCGACAGCTAATCCGGTACAATCACGGATTGCCGTTTGCTGACCGCACTTCGCGCGACCTCACAGGTGCGCCGCGCCCGGGCGGGCTCCATCCTGCCGCTGGTGTTGCATAAATATAAAAAGATTAATGTTTTCATTTATTGTCAGTTTTGTCGCCTCCGCATTATTGACCCTGCTGGTGATCAAGCAGGGCAGATTGCACGGGCCGGCGCTCGATGCCGATTTTCTCGGTGTTCAAAAAGTTCATAGTCATTCCGTGGCCCGTATCGGCGGCCTGCCTATCTTCGTGGCCGTCGTACTGACGTCGATTATTTCAGTCTGGCGCGTGCCGGCCATGGCGCACTGGCTATTGTCGCTGATGCTGTGTTCGTCATTTGCGTTTATCGGCGGAATCGTGGAAGACTATACCGGCAACGTCAGCGCGGGCCGGCGTTTGCTGCTGACCATGGCCGCCGCCTTATTGGGCTATGTTTTGCTGGATGCCAAAATTGGGCGCATCGATCTGCCTTTCAGTACCTGGCAAATCACCGGCATGTGGCTGTCGCTGCCGCTGACGGTACTGGCGGTGGCGGGAATTGCCAATGCCGTCAATATTATCGATGGCTTTAATGGTCTGGCCAGTGTGGTAACCATTTGTATGCTTATTTCGCTGGCCTACGTGGCCTGGCGGGTAGGCGATGTGGCCGTGCTGGTGGCGGCGCTGATGGTGGCTGGCGCCACGGCCGGATTCCTTATCTGGAACTACCCGGTGGGGCTGATTTTCCTTGGCGATGGGGGGGCTTATTTTATCGGCTTTATGCTGGGCGAGTTGGCTTTGCTGCTGGTCATGCGCAATCCCGATGTATCGACCTGGTATGCCGCGCTGCTATTGATCTATCCCGCGTTTGAAACCGTATTCTCGGCGTACCGGCGTATGTTTCTACGCGGTAAATCACCTGCGATCCCGGATGGAATTCACTTGCATAGCCTGATTTTCCGACGTATTGTTCAATGGGCGGTAGGGCGCAAAGAAGCGCGTTCACTGATGCGCCGTAATTCGCTGACCTCGCCATATCTGTGGCTGTTCTCATTGATGGCGGTTATTCCCGCCACCCTGTTCTGGCAGCATACCGGGGTATTGATTTTCTTCTGTATCTTGTTCGTGATCAGTTACGTGTGGCTATATGGGCGTATTGTTCGATTTAAGTCGCCGCGCTGGCTGATTCTCCGCAAGAAGGACTAGCAATTATCGGCGAATGTAGTATATTGCGACAATTGGTGAGAATTCACTTATTCTGTTTCAACCTACTTTTTAAGGAACGATGATGGATCTGTCAAATATGTCCGTTGGTGATCTGCGCAATCTGCAGGAAAAAATCAAACAAGAAATGAAGAAGCGCGAACACCAGGAAGTAGCCAAAGCCCGCGAACAGATCCTGGCAATTGCCCAGAGCGTCGGCGTTCCTCTGAAAGACCTGATCGGCACCGGCGTGCGCGCCAAGACTGGTACCGTGGCTGTGCGTTATCGCCACCCGGACAATTCGTCGCAGCAGTGGACCGGCCGCGGCCGCCAGCCTAAATGGGTCAAGGAATGGGTCGACGGCGGTAAATCGCTCGACAAACTGCGCGTATAACCACGCCGCGCCGGCCGGCGCCGTTACCGCTGCCGGCGCTGTGTCCGCAGCCTGTCTGCAGTGTGTCCATTGTCTGCCGTACCCGATGCGCCCCCGCTGTATCCCGCTGCGGCCATCATTGTCCGACGTGATCGTACTCCGGTAGCGGCAGTTCGCCAGGTCTGCAATTCCCAACGGCCCGGCTTGCCGCTACAATATCAACCGATGCATTTTTAATCGGTCATTTCCTTCCAATTCGCTTTCTGCCGGTGTCGCCTTGCGCGCCAGGTGGGCGCCGCTTCGCACAATCAAAGGTTTTCTCATGCTTCCATTGTCCCAGACCATATTCAAGGCCTACGATATCCGTGGCGTCATCGGCACCACCCTCGACGCGGGCGTGGCGCACAAGATCGGCCAGGCTTTCGGCATGGCCGCGCTGGCCAAGGGCGAGAAAACCGTGGTGATCGGGCGTGACGGCCGCCTGTCCGGCCCGGAACTGACGGCAGCGCTGGCAAAGGGCTTGCAAGCGGCCGGCGCCAACGTGATCGACCTGGGCATCGTGGCCACCCCGATGGTGTATTTCGGCACCCACGTGCTGGGCGCCGCCTCGGGCATCATGGTCACCGGCAGCCACAACCCGCCGAACTACAACGGCTTCAAGATGGTGCTGGCCGGCGAAGCAATTCACGGCGAGACCATCCAGGCCCTGTACCGCAGCATCGTCGACCATGACGGCAGCAGCGCCGTCACCCCCGGCACCTACAGCACCCACGATATCCGCGACGCGTACCTGCAGCGCATCATCGGCGACGTCAAGCTGGCGCGCCCGATCAAGGTCGCGGTCGACTGCGGCAACGGCGTGGCCGGCGCCTTCGCGGGCGACCTGTACCGCGGCCTGGGCTGCGAAGTGGTCGAACTGTTCTGCGAAGTCGACGGCACCTTCCCCAATCACCACCCGGACCCGGCCCATCCTGAAAACCTGCAGGACCTGATCGTGGCGCTGCGCGAGACCGACGCCGAAATCGGCATCGCCTTCGACGGCGACGGCGACCGGCTGGGCGTGGTCACCAAGGATGGCCAGATCATCTACCCGGACCGCCAGATGATGCTGTTCGCCGCCGACGTATTGGAGCGCAACCCCGGCGCGCAGATCCTGTACGACGTCAAGTGCACGCGCCACCTGGCCCCATGGATTTCCAAGCACGGCGGCCAGCCGCTGATGTGGAAGACCGGCCACTCGCTGGTCAAGGCCAAGCTGCGCGAGACCGGCGCCCCGCTGGGCGGCGAAATGAGCGGCCATATCTTCTTCAAGGACCGCTGGTACGGTTTCGACGACGGCCTGTATTCGGGCGCGCGCCTGCTGGAGCTGCTCACCCGCGTGGCCGATCCTTCGGCGCTGCTGAACGCGCTGCCGCAGTCGGACAGCACCCCGGAACTGCACCTGCACCTGCAGGAAGGCGAGAACGTGGCGCTGATCGAGCGGCTGCGCACCCACGCCGTGTTCCATGGCGCCGAGCGCATCATCGATATCGACGGCCTGCGCGTGGAGTACGCCGATGGCTTCGGCCTGGCCCGCTCGTCCAACACCACCCCGGTGGTGGTGATGCGCTTTGAGGCGGAAACCCCGGAAGCGCTGCGCCGTATCCAGGCCGAGTTCCGCCGCGTGATCGTGGCCGCCAAGCCCGACGCCGACCTGCCGTTCTAAGCACCGTGGCGCAGGCGGGTAATAAGCAGGCGGGTGACAAGCAGGCGGGTGACAAGCAGGCGGGTGACATGCAGGCGGGTGACCAGCGGTCGGGTGACAGCCTGAAGATCCTGCTGGTGCGGGTCTCGTCGCTGGGCGACGTGCTGCATAACCTGCCGATGGTGGCGGACATCCTGCGCCACCATCCGGGCGCCACCATCGACTGGGTGGTGGAAGAGGGTTACGTCAGCCTGGTGCGCCTGCACCCGCGCGTGCGCAACATCATTCCGTTCGCCTTGCGGCGCTGGCGCAAAAGCCTGACCAAGGCCGCCACACGCGCCGAGATCGCGCAGTTCTTCCGCACCGTGCGCGCCGAACAGTACGACTACGTGTTCGACACCCAGGGTCTGCTCAAGACCGGCGTGATCATGGGCGCGGCGCGCCTCAAGGCGGGCGGACGCAAGGTGGGCCTGGCCAACGGCAGCGAAGGCTCCGGCTACGAAGCCATCTCGCGCATCTTTCATACCCAAAGCATTCCGCTCGACCCGCGCACCCATGCGGTGGCGCGCGGCCGCCTGGTGGCCGGCGCGGCGCTGGGCTACGCCGTCGATACGGCGCCAGACTTCGGCCTGCCTGCGCCGGATGCCGATGCGGCCCGCCGTCCCGATTTCCTGCCCGCGCAAGACTACGCCGTGTTCTTTCACGGGACCGCGCGCGCCGGCAAGAAGTGGGCGCCGGCCAACTGGATCGCCACCGGGCTGGCGCTGGCGCCCATGCCGGTGCTGCTGGCGTGGGGCTCGCCCGGCGAAAAGGCCGACGCCGAACTGCTGGCCGCCAGCCTGCCCAACGCGCGCGTGCTGCCCAAGCTGTCGATGGACCAGGCGACCCAGCTGGCGCGCTACGCGGCGCTGGCCATCGGCGTCGATACGGGCCTGACCCACATCGCCGCCGCGTTCGTGCGGCCCACCGTGGAGATCTACGCCGACTCGCCCAAGTGGAAAACCGAGGGCAACTGGTCCGAGCGCATCGTCAACCTGGGCGAGCAGGGCGCGCCACCCTCGGCCGACGCCGTAATCGCCGCCGCGCGCCGCTTGCTGGAGAACCCTTGATGCGGCTGTTGTATTCAGCTCTCTGGTGGCTGGCCATGCCGCTGGTGCTGGCGCGCCTGTGGTGGCGCGGCGCCAAAGAGCCGGGCTATCGCGCCCACTGGGGCGAGCGGCTGGGTTTTTACGGCGCCGTTCCCGCCATGCCGACGCTGTGGGTGCACGCCGTATCGGTGGGCGAAACGCGCGCCGCCGAACCGCTGGTCGACGCGCTGCTGGCCGCCTACCCCGGCCACCGCATCCTGCTCACCCACATGACGCCGACCGGGCGCGCCACCGGCGCCGCGCTGTTCGGCAAGCATGGCGACCGCCTGCTGCAATCCTATCTGCCCTACGACACCGGCTTCATGGTCAGGCGCTTCCTGCGCCACTACCAGCCGGCCATCTGCATCCTGATGGAGACCGAAGTCTGGCCGACCCTGATCGCCCAGTGCGCCCGGGCCGGCGTGCCGGTCGCGCTGGTCAATGCGCGCCTGTCGGAGCGATCGCTGCGCCGCGCCGGGCGCTTCGGCGGCCTGATGACGGAGGCGGCGCGCGCCATCACGCTGGTGGCCGCGCAGACCGAGGACGACGCCGCGCGCGTGCGCTCGCTGGGCGCGCCGCAGGTGGCCGTCACCGGCAGCATCAAGTTCGACGTGGTGGTGCCGGGCGCCGCGCGCGCCACCGGCGCCTGGCTGCGCGAGCGCATCGGCGAGCGCCCCGTTCTGCTGGCGGCCAGCACGCGCGACGGCGAGGAAGCGCTGATCTTCGATGCGTTCGTCGCCGACACCAGCCTGGCCAGGGACACGCTGTTGATGATCGTGCCGCGCCACCCGCAGCGTTTCGACGACGTGGCGGAACTGGCGCGCGCGCGCGGCCTGTCGGTGCAGCGCCGCTCGGCATTGCACCGCGACGCGGTCGACGCGCAGGTGCTGCTGGGCGACTCGATGGGTGAAATGTTCGCCTACTTTTTTGCCTGCGACGTGGCCTATATCGGTGGCAGCCTGCTGCCGCTGGGCGGGCAAAACCTGATCGAGGCATGCGCGCTGGGTAAGCCGGTGCTGGTCGGTCCGCACACGTTCAATTTCGCACTGGCCACCGAACAGGCCATCGCCGCCGGCGGCGCGCTGTGCGTGCCCGATGCCAACGCCTTGCTCGGCCAGGCGGCGCGCCTGCTGCATGACCGTGGCGCGCGCGCCACGATGGGCGAGCGCGCAGCCGCCTTCGCCACCCGGCACCGCGGCGCCACGGCGCGCACGGTTGCGTTAATACAGCCGTTGATCCGATAAGATTTTGGTACCATGTCCCCACAATAAAAACGAGGGATGTCATGCCAGCAATGGACCAGCCAGAACCAGCCGGTGGAGCGCCGTCTGGGGGCCTGCCGCATTTTGAAAGCGCACATCTGCCGCCTGTGCAAGGCGTCCAGGGTATGCCGGTAATGCCGGCGATGCCCCTCGTGGCGGCCGCGCCCATGGCGTTCAAGGTGCGCTATACGCTGGGCGAATACATCGTGTTCATGTGGCAGCACTGCAGCTACCTGATACGCCGGCGCCGCATCGGCCGCTGGAATACCTTCTGGATGACGCTCAAAAGTACCTTGTC
Organism: Janthinobacterium lividum; assembly: GCA_943372275.1. Classification (GTDB taxonomy): domain Bacteria; phylum Pseudomonadota; class Gammaproteobacteria; order Burkholderiales; family Burkholderiaceae_D; genus Telluria_A; species Telluria_A lividum_A. The sequence goes on along the minus strand of CALRYE020000052.1, from coordinate 25,536 downwards.
GGCGGCCCTGCATTTTGTGCTGCAGGGGCGTTCGCGCCACCTGTACGACTTCACCATCGACGACCATGGCATCGTGCGCGCCAACGGTATCGGCGTCACGCTGGTGCCGTGGTGCGACGTGCATTCGATCCGGCGCTATTCGCGCGGCTATATGATGGTGCTGAAACGCGGCACGCTGCCGATTCCCTATCGCTGCCTCGAAGTGGGCCACGCCGCCGCCATGGAAGTGTATGCGGTCAGGCTGCGCGAAGCGGCGCGCCTGCAGGTGCGCACGCACTGACCTGATTCGCGACTTGGTTTCTGACCTTGTTCCCGACGTTTTCCCAGCGGCCGGTTACTGGCTAAACACTACCGGCAATTCCTGCGAGCGCTTGCGCAGCGCCGCCTTGGCGCCATCGTAGTCCGGATAAACCGAGCCGACCGTTGCCCAGAAGCGCGGGCTGTGGTTCATCTCGCGCAGGTGCGCCAGCTCGTGCGCCACCACGTAATCGATCAGCGGCAGGGCGTAGTGGATCAGGCGCCAGTTCAGGCGGATATGGCCTTCCACGGTGCACGAGCCCCAGCGCGTACCTGCCGACGACAGCGTCAGCGAGGTGTACGTCACGCCCAGGCGCGGCGCGTAGGCGTCGAGCCGGTCGGCGAACAGGCGCTTGGCCTCACCCTGGAACCACAGGCGCACGCGCTCCTGCAGCTGCCACTCCGACAAGCCGGGCACCATGCCCACCGTCAGCACGCGCGCCTCGGCGTCGAAGTCGCAGCGGCTGCGCGGCGCGCTTTCCAGGCGCAGCACGATCTGGCCGCCCAGGAACGGCAGCTCGGCGCCGTCGACCCACTGCACCGGGGGCTTCTGCTGGCGCAGCGCGCGCCGTTCGCCCCGTTCATGCAGCTTGGTGAGAATCCAGCGCTGCTTGGCGCGGATGGCGTTGTCGATTTCAGCTAGGGTGACGCGGCGCGGCGCTGTCACGCGCAAGCCGTCGTCGTCGATCATGAAGCCGATCGAGCGGCGGCTGGAGCGACGCAGTTCGAATTCGAGGGAATGGGTGCCGAGCTGGATGCGCCGCAGCGGCGGGTCGTCCGGCTTGCGCGGAGGGACAGGCAATGCCACCTGCGGCGGCGGCGCCTTGAACAGGGGCTGGGCCGGCGCCACGTGCGGGGCCGGCGCCTTGAACAGGGGTTGGGTCAGTCCCGCGGGGGAGCGCGGCGGCGCCGGCTCCAGCGCCGCGAAGAACTCCTGCGCGAACAGTTCGAGCTGCTGGTCGCGCTGGTCTTTCAGGTTGGGTGATTTGGTCGACGTCATGTTCTGCTGTGGTGCGGATTCGCGGATCAGGGCGCCGAAGTCACTCAGCCAGCGTTGTAGGCGTGGGGCGAAATGACGCGCATTTCTGATTCTATCCAATTTTCGACCTCTTGCATCAAGCTGTCCGGAGTATGTCCATCGGGTGAAATGGGTTGTCCGATCGAGACGGTGATCACGCCTGGCCGTTTGATGAACGAGTTCTTGGGCCAGCACTCACCTGAATTATGCGCGATCGGTATGACAACCGTGTTGGTTTCTACCGCCAACCTGGTACCGCCGCTTTTATATTTGCCTTTTTGTCCGACCGGGATCCGCGTCCCTTCCGGGAACATGATAATCCATTGGCCGTCGGCCAGGCGGCGTTTGCCATGTTCGACGACAAATTTGAAGGCATTCTTGCCTTGCTTGCGGTCGATCGGGATCATGCGCAGCAGGGCCATGCCCCAGCCGAAGAACGGAATGTAAAGGATCTCTTTCTTGAATACGTAGACCAGCGGGCGGATCAGGTTCGGCAGCAGGAAGATGGTCTCCCATGCCGACTGGTGCTTGGCCAGCACGATGGCGGGGGAGTCGGGCAGGTTGTCGTAACCCTTGAAGCGGTACTCGATGCCGCAGATGATCCTGGCGCACCAGATGATGAACACGTTCCAGCGCGAGGTGACCCAGAAGCGCTTGTTGTAGGGCAGGGGCGCGGCCAGGATGCAGACGAAGGCCCACACCACGGTGGCGACGATCATCACGAGGGTGAACAGCAGGGAACGCAGAAACGGTACAAAGTTACGCAAGAAATTCTCCGGGAGGACGGTGGCATTGCAGTTGTTTCGGTGACCACGTTGGCCGGCCCGAAGGCGCACCGCTGACGGTCACTCTAAAATATTAACCGTCATCCTCGCGTGCGCGAGGATGACGGTTTTGCGGTTACTGGTGCTTATTTGTGTAACGGTGCGCCGAGCGCTCACTTTTGTACGGATGTAGCGGTGCACGGAGCGCTCGCTACACCGGCAAATGCCCCGCATTCACCTTCAAAATCGCATTGACGCATGCAGCCAGGTCGGGGAACACCTGCGTGCCCGGCGGCAGGCCGCCTTTTTCTTCGGTGCCCGCGCCTTTACCAGTCAGCACCAGGTACGGCACGCAGCCGCACACATAGCCGGCCTGCAGATCGCGCAGCGAGTCGCCGACCGTCGGCACGCCCTTCAGATTGACCTTGAAGCGCTTGGAGATCTCGTTGAACATGCCGGCCTTGGGCTTGCGGCAATCGCAGCTGTCGATCGCCGCGTGCGGGCAAAAGAAGATCGCGTCGATGGTGGCGCCCACCTGCTGGGCGCTGGCGTGCATCTTCTGGTGGATCGCATTCAGGATGCTCATGTCGAACAGCTCGCGCGCGATGCCCGACTGGTTCGACGCCACCACCACCCGGTACCCGGCTTGATTCAGGCGGGCGATGGCTTCCAGCGAACCGGGAATCGGGACCCACTCGGCCGGCGACTTGATGAACGCCGGCGAGTCGTGGTTGATGACGCCGTCGCGGTCGAGGATGATCATCTTCATGCAGATTCCTTAGACAGCCAGCTTGGAAATGTCCGCCACCTTGTTCATCATGCCGTGCAACGACGCCAGCAACGCCAGGCGGTTGTTACGCAGCGCGACATCCTCGGCCATCACCATCACGCCGTCGAAAAACGCGTCGACGTCGTCGCGCAGTTGCGCCAGCGTCTTGAGCGTGCCGCCGAAGTCGCGCGCCGCAAAGGCTGCATCGACCTGCGGACGCACCTTGGTGATTGCCGCGAACAGACGCTTCTCGGCGTCTTCCTGCAGCAGCGCTTCGTTGACGTCGCCGCTCGGTGCGTCGGTCTTTTTGAGGATGTTGGTGATGCGCTTGTTGGCCGCGGCCAGCGAGGCGCTTTCCGGCAGGGCTGCAAACGCCTGCACCGCGTCCAGACGTTCGACGATGTCGTGCACCCGGTCCAGATGGGTGGTGAGCACCGCTTCGATTTCGGCGGGCGTAAAGCCACGCTCGCGCAAGATGCCGCGCAGACGGTCGAACATGAAGGCGCGCACGTCCAGCACCGGATCGGTGAAGCCGATAATTCCGTGAAAGCGAATGTTGGCAAAGCCCAGCAGCTGGATCAGCGACACGTCCATGCGCTTTTCAACCAGCATGCGCAGGACGCCCAGCGCATGGCGGCGCAGCGCGAACGGGTCTTTTTCGCCCGTCGGCTGCAGGCCGATGCCCCAGATGCCGACCAGCGTTTCGAGCTTGTCGGCCAGCGCCACGGCGGTGCCGGTGTCGGTCGAGGGCAGCGCGTCGCCCGCAAAGCGCGGTTGATAGTGCTCGGTGGCGGTCAGCGCCACTTCGTCCGGCTCGCCGTCGTGGCGCGCGTAGTAGGTGCCCATGATGCCTTGCAGCTCAGGGAATTCGCCCACCATGTCGGTCAGCAGATCGGCCTTGGACAGCTTGGCGCCGCGTTCGGCCAGCGCTTCGTCGTAACCCATGGCGTGGGCGATGTCCTTGGCGATGGCGGTCACGCGCAGCGAGCGCTCGGCCTGCGTGCCCAGCTTGTTGTGGTACACCACGCTGGCCAGTTGCGGCAGGCGCGATTCCAGCGACTTCTTCTTGTCCTGCTCGAAGAAGAACTTGGCGTCGGACAGGCGCGGACGTACCACGCGCTCGTTGCCGCCCACGATGTGGCGCGGATCGTCCGTTGCCAGGTTCGACACGATCAGAAAGCGCGAGCGCAGCTTGCCGCTCGCATCCGTCAGCGCGAAGTACTTCTGGTTGGTCTGCATGGTCAGGATCAGGCATTCCTGCGGCACGGCCAGGAACTCTTCTTCGAAGTGGCATTCGTACACCACCGGCCACTCAACCAGCGCATTGACTTCGTCCAGCAGCGCTTCGGGCATCAGCACCTTGTCGTCGCCGGCTTTATCGAGCAGCGCAGCGCGGATCTTTTCCTTGCGCGCGTCGATACTGGCGATGACTTTGCCTTCGGTTTCCAGCGTGGCCGCGTAGTGCTCCGCGTGCGGGATGCTCAAGCCGGCGCCACCGGTCAAAAAGCGGTGGCCCAGCGTCTGCTGGCCTGCGGACAGGCCCAGCAAGGTCAATGGCACCACATCGGCGCCGTGCAGCGCGATCAGCTTGTGGGCCGGACGCACGAACTGCACGGTGGTGCCGTCCGGGCGCTGATAGCTCATCAGCTTGGGGATCGGCAGCTTGGCGGCCGAGTCTTCCAGCGCCGCTTGCAGGCCGCCCACCAGGGCGCTGCCTGCCACGCTGCGGGTGTAGAAAAAGCTCTCGGCCTTGCCGTCGACGGCGCGTTCCAGCGCGGACAAGGGCAGGTCGGGCACGCCCAGCGCGGCCAGCTTCTTGGCCAGCGGCGCGCTCGGGTTACCGGCGGCGTCCAGCGCCACTGAGACGGGCAGCACTTTTTCGCGCAGCGATTTGTCGGGCGACGTGGCGCGCACGTTGGTGATCGACACGGCCAGACGGCGCGGCGTGGCGTAGGCGGTGGCGACGCTGTCGGCTTCCAGGAAGTCGCGCGATTTCAAGCCGTTGACGATGCCGGCGGCAAAGGCGGCGCCCAGTTTGGCCAGCGCTTTCGGCGGCAGTTCTTCGGTCAGCAGTTCGACAAGTAGAGTTTGATTCATATTGTTTTCTTCTATCAGATGGCGGGCGTCGACTGGAGCTGCGGCTGGGACTGAAGTTCAGCAGCGGCCGGGTCCTTCGGGGCCATCGGGAATCCGAGCTTTTCGCGCGAATCGTAATACGCTTGCGCGACCAGGCGCGACAGCGTGCGCACGCGGCCGATGTAGGCGGCGCGCTCGGTGACGGAAATGGCGCCGCGCGCGTCCAGCATGTTGAAGCTGTGCGAGGCTTTCATGATCTGCTCGTAGGCCGGCAGGGTCAGTTGCAACTCCACCAGACGCTTGGCTTCGGATTCATGGTTGGCAAACTGGGCGAACAGCAGGTCGGTATTGGCGTGCTCGAAGTTGTAGGTGGACTGCTCCACCTCGTTTTGATGGAACACGTCGCCGTAGCTGAGCGATTTTTTTACCGGAGCGCCGGACCGCCCGTTCTCTTCCCATTCGGTCCACACCAGGTCGTAGACATTTTCCACGCCCTGCAGATACATGGCCAGGCGCTCGATGCCGTAGGTAATTTCACCCAGCACCGGCTTGCAATCCAGACCGCCAACTTGCTGGAAGTAGGTGAACTGCGTCACTTCCATGCCGTTCAGCCAGACTTCCCAACCCAGACCCCAGGCGCCCAGGGTCGGGCTTTCCCAGTCGTCTTCCACAAAGCGCACGTCGTTCTGCTGCAGATTCAGGCCCAGCGCTTCCAGCGAACCCAGGTACAGGTCGAGAATGTTTTCCGGCGCCGGCTTCAACACCACCTGATACTGGTAGTAGTGCTGCAAGCGGTTCGGGTTCTCGCCATAGCGGCCGTCTTTCGGGCGGCGCGACGGCTGCACGTAGGCGGCGCGCCAGGGCTCGGGGCCGATCGCGCGCAGGAAGGTGCCGGTGTGGAAGGTACCAGCGCCCACTTCCATGTCGTATGGCTGGAGCAGGGCGCAGCCTTGCTTGTCCCAATAGGATTGCAAGGTCAGGATAATTTGTTGGAATGTGAGCATCTTGTATGTGGTGGCGACCAATAGCGCAAACCGGATGTTTGCAAAACGGCCAATTTTAGCGGGTTTTTATGCGGTACTGGGCGCGGATCAGCGGGCCCAGCCCCTTTTATGCGGTTTTTGCGTTGTTGCCGACGGCTTTGCGGTAGCGCGCGCCGGAAAACCACGCGCTGCCCAAGGCCAGCGCGCCCAGGAACAGAAAGCCCAGGTTGCCGAAGCGGATATACGGCGTCATGCCGGTCATGCCCTGCACGCTGGCGGCCAAGGTGCCGCGGCTGTAGGGGGTGATCCGCTGGATCACCTTGCCGCGGCCGTCGATGATGGCGGTCGCGCCCGTATTCGTGGCGCGCAGCATCGGCCGACCCGTTTCCAGCGAGCGCATCTGCGAAATCTGCAAGTGCTGGGGAATCGCCACCGATTCGCCGTACCAGGCCAGGTTCGACACGTTCAGCAGCAGGGTGGCGGGGCGCTCGGCGTTGCGCAGCTGGGCGGCAATTTCTTCGCCGAAGGCGTCTTCGTAGCAGATGTTGGGCAGTACCAGCTGATCCTTGACGGGGAAGGCGGCTTGCAGCGCGTCGCCCCGGTTGAAGTCGCCCAGCGGAATGCTCATCAGGTCGACGAACCAGCGGAATCCCAGCGGCACGAATTCACCGAACGGCACCAGGTGGTGCTTATCATACTGATATGGTTTGCTGCCGGGCGCAATGGACGGGCCGACCCCGGAGACGCTGTTGGCCGACGTGGCCGGGCTGTCGCCCAGCGGGATGCCGTACAGCAGGTGGCTGCCGGACGACGCCGCGTAGCTGGCCAGCGAGGCCAGGTAATCCGGCGGCAGGTAGGCGGGGAACATGGGCACGGCCGTTTCCGGCGTGGCGATCAGATCGGCCGGCGCGGCGGTGATCATGTCGCGGTACAGATTCAGGATGCCGTTCAGATGCTCGGGGCTGAACTTTTCGCCCTGCGGTACATTGCCCTGCAACAGGCGCACGGTGATCGGTTTGCCTTGCGGCTGGGTCCAGACGAACTGCTGCAGGCCGAAGCCGGCGCCCATGGTCAGCACCAGCAAGCCGATCGCCGGCACGCGGGCGCGCTGGGTCAGCATCACCAGACAGGAGGCGCACAAGGCCACCAGCACGCCGATGCCATACACGCCGATCAGGGCGGCGTAGCCACCCAGGGGCGCGGCATTGTGGGCGTAGCCGGAGGCGGCCCAGGGGAAACCGGTGAAGACCCAGCCGCGCATCCATTCGGACAGGCCCCAGGTCACGGGCAGCACCAGCAGCAGGAACGCGGCCACCGGCAGCGACCATTTGCGGCGCAGCCAGGTGGCCATACCGGTGGCGAACGCGCCGAACAGGCCCATGTAGACGGCCAGCAGGCAGATCGCCAGCGCGGCCAGGGGCGCGGCCAGCCCGCCGAAGCGGTTCATGGCGATGTACAGCCAGTGCATGCCGGCCACCGACCAGCCGAAGCCGAAGGCCCAGCCGATCAGGGTGCTGCGCTTGACGTTGGTGTCCATGCCGATCTGGTAGAACACCAGGGCGAGGGCGACGAATTGCAGCGGCCACCAGCCGAACGGTTCGAACGAGAACAGGGTGGAAAAGCCGGCCAGCGCGGCGAACAGGGCCGGCAGGGCAGTGCCGCGTGCAGCTGCGGCGCCCGGGGCTGAGGCGCCCGGCCGGGCCGGGTCAGTGCGGGTGGCGCGGCGGAACATCAGTCGTGCTGGTCTTCCGCCAGTGGCAGTTTTTCAACCAGCAGCACGTGGATCTGGCGCGCGTCGGCACGCAAGACTTCGAAGCGCAGGCTGTCGATATCGAACACGTCGCCCTTGTGCGGCATGCGGCCCAGATGGCTGGCCACCAGGCCGCCGATGGTGTCGACGTCGTCTTCGGGCAGGCTGGTGCCCAGTTCTTCGTTGAACTGCGCCAGTTCGGTCAGCGCCTTGATGCGCCAGCGCGGACCGAGCTGGCCTTCCTTGATCGACAGGATGTTGTCTTCTTCTTCATCGAAATCGTATTCGTCCTCGATGTCGCCGACAATCTGCTCCAGCACGTCTTCGATGGTGATCAGACCGGCCACGCCGCTGTATTCATCGACCACGATGGCCATGTGATTGTGGTTGGCGCGGAAGTCGCGCAGCAGCACATTGAGGCGCTTGGATTCTGGAATGAAGATGGCCGGACGCAGCATGTCGCGCACGTCGAAGGTTTCTTCGGCGTAATAGCGCAGCAAGTCCTTGGCCAGCAGGATGCCGATCACCTTGTCGCGCTCGCCTTCGATGGCAGGAAAGCGCGAGTGCGCCGTCTCCAGCACGGTCGGCAGCCATTCCTCGATGGGTTTGCTGATGTCGATGACGTCCATCTGCGAGCGCGGCACCATGATGTCGCGTGCGGATAGATCGGAAACCTGGAACACACCTTCGATCATCGACAAAGCGTCGGCGTCGATGAGATTGCGTTCCTGCGCGTCATGCAATACTTCCAGCAGTTCTGCGCGGTTTTCGGGCTCGGGGGAGATCAGTGCGGTCAGGCGTTCAAACAGTGACCGGTGGGGCTTGGCGTCCGTGCGGACGTCATAAGGGTGCTCTGGCATAGTTGGCGTGAGCCGTTGTTGCGATGGGGGTAGGATACACCAAAACCGCGGTTGCCCGTTTTTTAAGCGAATTGGTGCGGTTGAGATACAAATCGGCAAGGCAGTGGTCGGCGCACCGGCCGATCCAATTTGCATTATAGTCAGCGATCATCATTTCTTCGGAGCGCGACCGTGCCCACTTTGCTCATCAATGGAAAACCCACGGCGCTCGACGTGCCGGACGACATGCCCCTGCTGTGGGCATTGCGCGACATCGCCGGCCTGACCGGCACCAAGTTCGGCTGCGGCGTGGCCCTGTGCGGCGCCTGTACCGTGCACGTGGACGGCGAGGCGGTGCGTTCGTGCGTGACCCCGGTGTCGGCCGTGGCGGGCAAGAAGATCGTCACCATCGAGGCCATCGGCGACGACGCCGTGGGCGCCAAGGTGCAGGCCGCCTGGCGCAAAATCGATGTGGTGCAGTGCGGCTACTGCCAGTCCGGCCAGGTGATGGCCGCCACGGCGCTGCTGCACGCCAAGCCGCAACCGACCGACGCCGATATTGATGCGGGCATGTCGGGCAACATCTGTCGCTGCGGCACCTACGGGCGCATCCGCGCCGCCATCAAAATCGCTGCGGCGAGCTAAGGAGGCGCTGATGACTACGACTCCACGCTTAGGCTCCCGCGACGCATCCGATACTGCGCTGGACGGCGCGTTCGGTGCTGCATCGGCCACTACCAGCGCTGGCCCGGCCACTGCCGGCCCACTGTCACGGCGGCGCTTTCTGCAGGTCGGCGCCGCTGCCGGCGGCGGCTTGCTGGTGACCTTCACGCTCGGCTGCAACCGGCCGCCCACCGACCGCAAGGACCCGCCCAGCGAAAAGGCGGTCGGCGAAGCGGCCACCAAGACGTCCGAGCGCGCGCCGGGCCTTTCGCCGAACGCCTTCATCCGCATCGACCGCAACGGCATCGTCACGCTGATCGTGCACAAGGTCGAGATGGGGCAGGGCACCTTCACGTCCATGCCGATGCTGCTGGCCGAGGAGCTGGGCGTGGACCTCTCCAAAGTGCACCTGGAGCAGGCCCCGGCCGACAACAATCTGTACAGCGATCCCATGCTGGGCGGCCAGGTGACGGGCGGCTCGACCTCGGTACGGGCCGCGTGGAAGCCCTTGCGCGAAGCGGGCGCCGCGGCGCGCACGGTGCTGGTCAACGCGGCCGCGCAGACCTGGCAGGTCGAGCCGGGCAGCTGCGAGGTGGGCAATGGCGAGGTCACCCATCCGGCGTCCGGGCGGCGCCTGCATTACGGCGAGCTGGTCGACGCGGCGGCCGCGCTCAAGGTCCCGGCCAACATCAAGCTCAAGGAAGCGGGCCAGTTCAGTTTGATCGGCAAGTCGCACGCGCGGCTCGATTCGCCCGACAAGGTCAATGGCACGGCGCTGTTCGGCATCGATGCCAAACTGCCCGGCATGGGCATCGCCACCGTGGCGGCCTCGCCCGTCCCCGGCGGTACCCTGGCCAGCAGCAGCGACGACAAGGCCATGGCCGTCAAGGGCGTGCGCCAGGTGCTCAAGCTCCCCAATGCGGTGGCGGTGGTGGCCGATCATATGTGGGCTGCCAAGCAAGGCATGCTGGCACTGGCGCCCGTGTGGACCGATGGCGCCAACGCGGGCATGAACTCGGCGGCCATCGTCGCGGCACTGACTGCCGCGTCCAGGCAGCCGGGCGCCGTGGCCCAGAACACGGGCGACGCCAACAAGTCGTTGGGCGAGAAGGGGCGCAGGATCGACGCCGTGTATGAGATGCCGTATCTGGCGCATGCCACCATGGAGCCGATCAACTGCACGGTCGACCTGCGCGCCGACGGCTGCGACCTGTGGGTGGGCACGCAGGTGCCGACCTTTGCGCAGGGCGCCGCGGCCAAGCTGACGGGGTTAAAGCCGGAGCAGGTCCGGGTGCACAATTTTTATTTGGGCGGCGGCTTCGGGCGGCGCCTGGAGGTGGACTATGTGGTGCAGGCGGTGTCGTTCGCCAAGCTGATGAAAGGCCCCGTCAAGTTCATCTGGTCGCGCGAAGAAGACATCCAGCACGATATGTACCGGCCGTATTATGTCGACCGGCTCTCGGCGCGGCTGGACGCCAAGGGCATGCCGGCGGCGTGGTTCCACCGCGTGACGGGTTCCTCGATCATGGCGCGCTTTGCGCCCGGCGCGGTGGTCGACGGCGTCGATTCGGATGCGGTGGAGGGCGCGCGCGAGCTGCAGTATGCAATTCCCGACATGCGTGTGGAGTACGTGCGCCATGAAAGCCCGGTGGCCACCGCGTTCTGGCGCGGCGTGGGGCCGACGCACAATGTGTTTGTGGTCGAGAGCTTCGTCGACGAGCTGGCGCTGGCGGCCAGGCAGGATCCGGTGGCGTACCGGCGCGCCATGCTGGCCAAGGCGCCGCGCATGCTGGCAGTGCTCGATCTGGCCGCGTCCAAGGCTGGCTGGAGCACGCCGCTCAAGGCCGTTGCCGGGCGGCGGGTGGGGCGCGGCGTGTCGGCGCAGTTCGCCTTCGGCAGCTACATCGCGCAGGTGGCCGAGGTGTCGGTGGGCGCCGAGGGCGATGTGCGCGTGCACCGGGTGGTGTGCGCGGTCGACTGCGGACAGGTGATCAATCCGAACACCGTGATCGCGCAGATGGAAGGCGGGATCGTGTTCGGGCTGACGGCCGCGCTGTGGGGCGAGATCACGTTCGACAAGGGCCGCGTGCAGCAGTCGAACTTTGGCGACTATCGCATGATGCGCATGAACGAGGCGCCGCAGGTGGAGGTGCATATCGTCACCAGCCGGGATGAGCCGGGCGGGATCGGCGAGCCGGGGACGTCGGCCATTGCACCGGCCGTGGCCAATGCGGTGGCGGCGGCCACGGGCAAGCGCTTGCGCAAGCTGCCGCTGAATGCGGCGGAGTTGAAGCTGAAGGCTTGATGGATAAAGGCGCTTTAATGCATGGGAGCTGATGCATCGATGGGCCGAAGCCGTGCTTGCAGCGCCTTCTATCATCGTTAATCAGTTTCGGTTGGTTGCGGCCTTTGGCTTCGGCATTCACTGGGCCGCGCTATTCCATCACGTACGCTGCTCGCGCAGCGCCGCATCGACCGTGCCCTCATTGCCTTCGTCCTCCAGCATCGCCGGCGCCAGCGGGCGTCTTGCAGGCCCGTGCAGCACCGCGCCGGCCGCATCGAAACGCGAGCCATGGCAGCGGCAATCCCACGATTTTTCACCCGTGTTCCAGCGCACCGCACAGCCCAGGTGCGTGCAAGCGGCAGACAGCGCCTGCAGCCCGCCGTCGTCGGCGCGGTAGACCGCCAGCAGCCGTCCGCCATCGCGCAGCAATGCGCCTTCGCCGCGGGCGATCTGGTCGCTCGAGTCCACGTCGCCCCCGCGCAGCCATTCGGTGTGCTGGGCCAGCGTGCTGGCTTGCTCGGTGATGAAACCATCCAGACCATGAAACGCCTTACGCGCCGGATCGTACAATCCGGTCCAGCTGTTGCGCCGTCCCACGATCAGGTCCGACACCAGAATCGCACCCGCCGTGCAGTGCGTCATGCCGTTGCCCGAGTCGCCCGTGATCACATACACGTTGTCGGCATTGCCCGCCTGGTCCCCACCGAGGGCGCTGCGGCCCAGGTAGGCCAAGCCATCGGACGGCTCCATCACGGCGCCGCTCCAGCGGTACTGCACCTCGCCGGCGAAGGGAAAGCGCGCGCGCGCCCAGATTTCCAGTGCCGCGTAGCGCTGGCTGGCAACGGCGTCGTCGCCGGCCGGATGATCCTGCCCGCCCACCAGCAGCAGGTCGTACGCCACGCCGCTGCCGCCGCTGGCCAGGCGCACGTAGTAGTACGGGTCGCCCGTATCCCACAACAGCATGTGCGGCAGCGCGTCGCGCGGCACCTTCAGCGCCACCACATAGCTGTGCCACGCGCTTTGCTTTTCGTGCAGCGAGGCGCGCCGGTTGAGGAGCTGATTGGAGGGCCGGTTGGTGGCGATGACGACCGCCTTGGCCGTAATGCTGGCCGCCTCCGTGGTCACCGTCTGGCCCGCGCCGTCGCCCTGCACCGACAGCGCGCGGGTATGGTCGTGGATGCTGCCGCCCAGGCGCACGATGGCGCGCGCCAGCCCGTCGAGGTATTTGAGCGGATGGAACTGGGCCTGGCGGCCGAAGCGCAAACAGGGTCCCGTGTCGAACGGCAGGCCGGGCACCCGTTCGCGCCGCGTCACGTCCAGTCCCATGCGCGTGGTGATGGCGTATTCGCGTTCGAGCACGTCGTTCCAGGCGCCGCTGGGGTTGAACAGGTAGCCGTCGAGGCGTTCGAATTCGCAGGCGATGTGCTCGGTGCGGATGATCGCTTCGACGCAGTCGGTGGCCTGGCGGTAGGTGTCGGCCACCAGCGCGGCCTTTTCGGCGCCGAAGCCCCGCTCAAGCTCGAAGTAACGCTCGTCGGGCGGGGCGAAGTGGGCCGTGCTGCGCCCCGTTTCCCCGGCGCCCACGCCGATGGCGTCGATGACGATCACGGAGCGGCCTTCGCGCAGCAGCATGTAGGCGGTGCTGAGGCCCGCGATGCCGGCGCCGATGACGCACACGTCGGCGCTGGCCGGGCCTTGCAGCGGCGGATGACGGGGCACCGCCGAGGTGGCGCCCCAGATGGTATGGGCTTGGGTGATGGTCATGGCAGGTTCCTCCTGTCTCGTTGCTCTTTTCTATAGTTAAGGCAACATTAGACCGGAGGCAATAAACTGCCACTGTACGCGGGCGCACATATGTACTTCTAAGCAATTACCCGTCGATGTAGGATGTGATCCCGTCTACAAGTGCGGCGAAGACCACGCTGCAACGTCGGCTTTCGCGCAAGTCTTCATGCATGACGACCCAGGTGTCCAGTTCAATGGCCAGGGCCGCAGGAAGCACATGAACCAGTTGCGGATCGCGCCGCGCTACGTTGACCTGGCACACGCCGATGCCGAACCCGGCCCGGATGGCCGCCAGCTGCGCCAGATCGCTGTCGGCGCGCAGGGCGAAACTGGCACGCGTCAGTCCGCCCAGCTGCTGCTTGACGCGGCGGATGAACGCGTTTTCGTGGTCGAAACCGATCAGCGCGTGTGCGTCCAGTTCGGCCAGCGAGGTAGGCGTGCCGCGCCGCGCCAGATAGTCGCGCCTGGCATGCAGGCCGAGCGCGATGACGCCCACGCGGCGCGCCACCAGCGCATCCTGAGTGGGCCGCACCATGCGGATGGCGATGTCGGCTTCCCGGCGCAGCAGGTCTTCGGGGGCGTTCGACAGCGACAGCTCAATGTGCAGCTGCGGGTACTGCCCGTGCAGCGCGGTCAGGATCGGCGGCAGCACCTCGATGCCGACTGCCTCGCTGGCCGCAATGCGTACCGTTCCGCGCGCCTGTCCCGCTTCGCTGCTGGCCGCGCGCAGCAAGGCGCTGGCGGTAGCGGACAGCGATTCGGCGTACGGGCGCAGCTGCAGCGCGTGTTCCGTAGGCAAGAAGCCCAGCTGCGAGCGCACGAACAGGGTCAGTCCCAGGGCCGCTTCCAGGGCGTCTATCTGGCGTCCCACGGTGGGCTGGGCCAGCCCCAGGGTGCGCGCGGCGCCCGACAGGGAACCGGCGCGCAGCACGGCCAGAAAGGTGCGGTACAAGTCCCAGTCCGGCTCAGCCATTGCGTCCGCTCCTATACGAATATGCATGGATACCATGCGGTTTCTACACTTCCGTATAGTACTCCCAACGCGCACACTGGGCTCCATCGACTCAACGGAGAACCAGCATGACAACCAAGACCCAAGGCATCATGGAAAAAACCGCGCTGGTGATCGGCGCCAGCGGCGGCATCGGCGGCGAAGTGACGCGCACTCTGCGCGCCCGTGGATGGCAGGTGCGCGCACTGGTGCGCGATCCGGCGCGCGCGCCTCGCATCGACGGGGTGGAATGGGTGGCGGGCGACGCCATGAACGCGGCGCAGGTGCTGGCGGCAGCGCAGGGCATGGCCGTGATCGTCCACGCCGTGAACCCGCCCGGTTACCGCCACTGGGACAAGCTGGTGCTGCCGATGATTGACAACACCATCGCGGCGGCGCGGGCGACGGGGGCGCGCATTCTGCTGCCCGGCACGATCTACAATTATGGCAGCGGCACGGCCCAGCCGCTGCGCGAGGACACGCCCCAGCGGCCCAGTTCACGCAAGGGCGCGATCCGGGTCGAACTGGAACGGCGCCTGCAAGCGGCTACCCGCGATGGCGATGGCGACGGCGGCGGCTGCAGCGTGCTGGTGGTGCGCGCGGGCGACTTCTTCGGTCCGCGCCCGGGCAACAACTGGTTTTCGCAAGGGATGGTCAAGCCTGGCAAAGCGGTGGCCTCGATCGCTTATCCGGGTGCGCCCGGTGTCGGCCACGCGTGGGCCTATCTGCCCGACGTGGCCGACACCATGGTGCGGCTGCTGGAGCAGGGCGCGCGCCTGAAGGCGTTCGAAACGTTCCATGTGCGCGGACATTGGGATGGCGACGGCACGGCCATGATCGATGCGATCGATTCAATCGTCGCTGCGGCGGGACGCCGCGTGACGGTCAGGCGCATGCCGTGGTTCGTGCTGCGGTTGCTGGCGCCGGTGGTGCCGCTGTTTCGCGAACTGGCCGAAATGCGCTACCTGTGGCAGCAGCCGTACGAACTGGATAACGCCAGGCTGCTGGCTTTTCTGGGCAGTGAAACCCGTACCCCGTTGGTGCAGGCGGTGGCCTGCTCACTGGCCGGACTGGGTTGCCTGCCGGGGCAGGAGGCTGCGTGTGCTTAACTATTGTCCGGGTACGGGTCGGGGTAACCCAGCGAGGTGACGATGTCGCGTTCAAGCTGCTCCATCTCGGCCGCTTCCACATCGTGTTCGTGATCGTAGCCCTGCGCGTGCAGCACGCCGTGCACCACCAGATGGGCGGTGTGCTCTTCGAGCGTCTTGCCTTGCTCGTCCGCTTCGCGCTGGAGTACGTCGGTGCATAGGATGATGTCGGCCACGGTTGGCGCGTCGTCCTCGAGTTCTTCCCCTTCGTTGTAGGCGAAGGTCAGCACGTTGGTGGCGTAATCCTTGTGGCGGTAGTCGCGGTTCAGCACGCGGCCTTCCTCGGCGTCGACGAAGCGGATGGTAAATTCGGCCGGCGCCATCAGGGCCGCCTGCACCCAGCGCCGCACCTTCTGGCGCGGAATGGTCGCTTGCAGGCGCGGGTCGGGATACTGGACGGCCAGCGCGAGCTTATTTTTTGCGGACATTTTTGGCGGCGGCAGGTTTGGGCAGGGCGATCAGTTCGGACACTTCAGCCGCCGTTTCGTAGGCGTCGACGATGCGCGCCACCAGCGGATGGCGCACCACGTCGGCGCTGGAAAACTGCGTAAAGGCGATGCCGCGCACGTCTTTGAGCACATGCACCGCGTCGATCAAGCCACTCTTCTGGGTCTTGTGCAGGTCGACCTGGGTCACGTCGCCGGTCACCACGGCCTTGCTGCCGAAGCCAATCCGGGTCAGGAACATCTTCATCTGTTCGACGGTGGTGTTCTGTGCTTCGTCGAGGATGACGAAGGCGTGATTGAGCGTGCGCCCGCGCATGTAGGCCAGCGGAGCGATCTCGATCACCTGTTTTTCGAACATCTTCTGGGTGCGGTCGAAGCCCAGCAGGTCGTACAGCGCGTCATACAACGGGCGCAGGTACGGGTCCACCTTTTGGGCCAGGTCGCCCGGCAAAAAGCCCAGGCGTTCCCCCGCTTCCACGGCGGGGCGCGTGAGCACGATGCGCTTGACGGCGTCGCGTTCGAGCGCATCGACCGCGCAGGCCACCGCCAGGTAGGTCTTGCCGGTGCCGGCCGGGCCGACGCCGAAGCTGATGTCGTGTTCGAGGATGGAGCGCAGATACTGGATCTGGTGCGGGGTGCGCCCGCGCAGGTCGGCGCGGCGGGTTTTCAGCTGCGGGCTGTTGATCTCGATGTCGGGCAGCGCCTCGACCGGCGTGCTGTCGGCATGCTGGGGACGCAGACCGGAGCGCTGCTCGACCAGGGCCAGCTGCACTTCCTCGATCGGCACGATTTTGTTGGCCACGGCGTAGAAGCGGTCCAGGATTTCCACCGCCTGCGCCGCATTGTGGCCGCTGACGATGAATTTTTCGCCGCGGCGGAAGATCGTCACGTCCAGCGCCGCCGAGATCTGGCGCAGGTTCTCGTCGAGCGGTCCGCACAGATGGGCCAGCCGGGTGTTATCGAGCGGCTCGGGAATAAAGTATTCGGGCTGGATCGGAGTCTTGGTTTTCAAATGGCGCACGCCTTCGGTGTCGATGTCGGTGGGTTTTCGGTAGCTGACAGGGCGGTAGCGTTCAAGCTGCTGCCGGCGTCCTGCGCCAGCTCGCCGCGCAGAGTGTAATTAAAACTTTCGGTGATGCGTACGTCGACCATCTGGCCGATCAGAGGGGCCGCGCCGGTGCTGCCAGTGCCGCTGCCCGCGTCCACGGCGAAATTGACCACGCGGTTGTTTTCCGTGCGGCCCTGCAGTTCGGTCGGGTCCTTCTTGCTGGGCCCTTCCACCAGGATGCGCTGCAGCGTGCCCACCATGGCCGCGCTGAACTTGCGCGTGTTGGCGTCGATGGCCGCCTGCAGGCGCTGCAGGCGCGCCAGCTTGACCTCGTGCGGCGTATCGTCTTCCAGACTGGCGGCCGGGGTGCCGGGGCGCTTGCTGAAAATGAAGCTGTAGCTGGTGTCAAAGCCCACATCGTCGATCAGCTTCATCATGGCTTCGAAATCGGCCTCGGTTTCACCGGGGAAGCCGACGATGAAGTCCGACGAGACCGACATATTAGGGCGCACCGCGCGAATGCGGCGCACGATCGACTTGTATTCCAGCGCCGTGTAGCCGCGTTTCATGGCGCCCAGCACCTTGTCGGCGCCATGCTGGGCCGGCAGGTACAGGTGGTCCACCAGCTGCGGGATCCTGGCGTAGGCGTCGATCAGGCGCTGGGTGAACTCCTTGGGGTGGCTGGTGACGAAGCGGATGCGCTCCACGCCCGGGATCTCGGCCACGTATTCGAGCAGCAGCGCGAAGTCGGCGATGCCGGGTTTGCCATCGGCGCCGTCGGCGTCTTGCATCTCGCCGCGGAAGGCATTCACGTTCTGCCCCAGCAGAGTGATTTCCTTGACGCCCTGCGCAGCAAGGCCCGCCACCTCGGTGAGCACATCCTCGAAGCGGCGCGAGACTTCCTCGCCGCGGGTGTACGGCACCACGCAGTAGCTGCAATATTTGCTGCAGCCTTCCATGATCGACACGAAGGCGGAGGAGCCCTCCACGCGCGCCGGCGGCAGATGGTCGAACTTTTCGATTTCCGGAAAACTGATGTCGACCTGGGCGTCGCCGCTGCTGCGCCGCGCCGCCATCATCTGCGGCAGGCGGTGCAGGGTCTGCGGGCCGAACACCATGTCGACATACGGGGCGCGCTTGACGATGGCGTCGCCTTCCTGCGAGGCCACACAGCCGCCCACGCCGATCAGCAGGTCGGGGCGGATCAGTTTCAGCTCGCGCAGACGCCCCAGGTCGGAAAACACTTTTTCCTGGGCTTTTTCGCGCACCGAGCAGGTGTTGAGCAGAATCACATCGGCGTCTTCCGGCGTGTCGGTGCGGACCAGGCCGTCGGAGGCGCCCAGCACATCGGCCATTTTGTCCGAGTCGTACTCGTTCATCTGGCAGCCGAAGGTCTTGATGAATACTTTTTTCTGCATGGAATGATTGCTTGTGTGCGGTTAAGGTTCAGGGACGGCCAGCCAGTTTACCGTAAAACGTCTGCCACAGCGACTTCGCGGTCGCCAGCGGGCCATGACGATGCGAAATAACTAAATAATTTACAAAATTATCAGCGATTTTACGATTCCCTCGGCACCGTTCACATTTGGTTAAAATTCCGATCGCCAATTTATCCTTGAAAATCAATGAGTTCCAGATGTTTTCTGGCATCGGAAGTTAAAAAGAAAAAACTCTTGCGTGCGCCACTAATAATCCCCATGTGTTGAAATGACGATGTGACAAGCTTTCCTGGCGATAGCTTGATTTCGAACAATGACCGATGCCCGATGTTCAGTTGTACTAAAGGCACCAGTTTGTTGAGGATTCAAGTGCGTCGGGAGCGAGTAGCGCAGAGCGCATACGAAACCGGACGCGTGCTCGACGCAGAAGCGGTAGTTGAGGATTTTTGCAAAAAGGCGCGTTTTTCCGGGAACTTTGTTAGATGAAACATAGTCTTTAACAATGTTCACAACGGCATTATTTCAACCACACACGAGACGAGGAAATCATGGCACACCATGCTCTGGCATCACAAGAAAGTTACAACCCTAACCACCTGCTCGATATTTTGCTGGGCAAGATGCAGCTGAAGAACGATGCAGCCCTGTCGCGCATGCTGGAAGTGGCCCCCCCGGTCATCAGCAAGATCCGTCACCATCGCCTGCCGGTGGGCGCCTCGTTGCTGATCCGCATGCACGAAGTGACCGGCATGAGCATTCGCGACCTGCGCGACCTGATGGGTGATCGCCGCACCAAGTATCGCCTGTCCGACGCCCAGGGTCGTCCGAAGCCGACCGAAGACAAAAGCGCAGAAGCGTCGACGTCCGGCAACTATGCGCACTAAAGCCCCCGGCATGACGGCCTTGCCGGTCATGCTAGTGGTTGCGTGCCCGGCACCGCTTCTGCGCAGGCGTGCAGCAGGGGATGCCGGTCGCGCCTTCGGCTGACGCCAGCACGGTCCGGTTGACGTTCGGCGTATCGGCTGACCAGCTTTTAAGTTCGGAGCGCATCAACCCAGGCTCATGCAGTCCAGGCGGATCAGCTCATCAGCAGTAAGGTAATTTCCTCGAACTGCAGTTCGGTTTCGCGGAACACATGCAGGTAGGATTCTTCATTGAGCCCCAGTGCGGTCCATGCGGCCGACGACACTGCGGGCACCAGGTCGTCCGGATCACGCGCCACATCGAGCGCATGGACGATCGCGTCGGCCACATGCACGATGGCCGCCAGCAAGCCCGCGCCCGCCGTTTCCGGTTCATGATGGTGGGCGATGGCCATTTTCATCGTATCGGAAAACTGCCAGTGCTCGGCCAGCGCCACACCCGCGCCGACATGGTCCACCAGCAAGATCGCCTGTTCCGCCTGCAGCGTCGTCACATCCTGCGCGCGCCGGTAGGCCATGGCCGCCTGATATTCAACCGGATAACTACTTACCAGCACCAGGCGGCCGATATCGTGCAGCAGCCCGGCGGTGAACGCGTAGTCCTGATTGAAACGCAGGCGCCGCGCCAGTACCTTGGCGCAGGCTGCCGTGGCGATCGAGTGGCGCCAGAACGCCTTGTGGTCGAAGCCGGGGCAGGTCTGGTCGGCGAAGCAGCCGGTGACGGCCGCGGCGGTGATCAGGTTGCGGGTGGTCTGGAAGCCCAGGTAGGTAATGGCCTGCTGGATGGTGGTGACCTTGATCTGCAGGCCGTACAGCGACGAATTGGCCAGGCGCAAGGTCTTGGCCGTCAGGGCCTGATCATGCGAGACCTTTTTCGCCAGCACGGAGATATCGACGTCCTCCTGGTCGATGCTGCTGAGCAGCTCCATGACCACCGCCGGCAACGAGGGAAGGTCGCTCAGCTTGGCGACCACTTCATCGAGCGTCAGGCCGTCGCGCGAGGGCGCGGTCATTGTTCGATCTCCCGGTTGAGGCGATAGTCGAGCATGTAGCGGCGCAGGATGCCGGTGGCCCAGTCGTCCTGGTTGTCGGCATCGTTCTTGCGGAACAGGTGGTTCAGGCGCGCCTCGATTGCGCAGCCTTCCTGCGAGCCCTCGACGGGTCCGGGCACGTCGTCGCGCACCACGGCAAGCATACCGATCCCGTGACTGGGCAACAGCGCGATGGTCTGCGCCGTGAGTACCGCGCCCTTGGGCAGCAGCACCTGCCCCTGGCGGTCGAGCAGCTCGTCCGACAAGACCATGCCGGGCTGTACGTCGTTGAGCGCCAGATGCTGGTAGGCTGAATTCATGCGGTCTCCTGTAGATACGATGATATTACCATCGCCCTCGACTTAATGTCCTCGTGGAAACACTGTTTGTGCGCCCGGCGCAACGACTTGGCTGCGTCGAGCGCGTCCCGTTTGCGGCGCGCCAAGCGAGCGGGCGTATCCTCTTGTATTCTTGTCATGCTTGACGCGCACGGCATACGGCGCCTGCCGGCATGACGATCGGTGGCATAACGTTCGGTGGCTTTGCCGCAGGCCCGGCACGCAGGCCGCGTGCCCGGCATGGCCCATACCGGTGCGATGCCGCACTGCATGCCGCCGCCATCTCTCCCTTCCAACCACGCCCCCTTTTTAAGGATCATCATGAAACTGTATTTCAGCCCAGGTGCCTGCTCTTTGACTCCCCATATCGTGCTGCTCGAAGCGGGGCTGAATTTCACAACCGAACAGGTCGACCTGCGCACCAAGGTCACCGCCAACGGCGCCGATTTCCGCGCCATCAATCCCAAGGGTTATGTGCCGGCGCTGGAAATCGAAGGCGAGGTACTGACCGAAGTCGCAGCCCTGGTGCAGTACCTGGCCGACCTGGCGCCGGAACAGCAGCTGGCGCCGAAGCCCGGCAGCCTGGAGCGGTATCGGATGCAGGAGTGGCTCAACTATGTCGCAACGGAGGTGCACAAGAGCTATGCGCCCCTGTGGAACCCGGCGTCGAGCGAGGAGGCCAAGAACACCGCGCGCACCAGCCTGGCCGCCCGCTATGCCTACCTGGACCAGGTGCTGGACCAGCGCGAGTTTCTGAACGGCGAGTTTTCCGTGGCCGATGTGTACCTGTATGTGGTGACCAACTGGGCCGGCAAGGTGGGAGTGGATCTGTCGCCGTTTCCCCAGGTGCGCGCCCATCATGCCCGCATTCAGGCGCGCCCGGCAGTGCAGAAGGCCCTGGGCGAAGAAGGCTTGCTGGGCTGACCCGGCGCGGCGGCGCAGGGCGAAAAAAATCCCGCCGTGTGCGGGATTGTTGAGGTGGTCGACTGCGCCGCCTTATTTGAATTTTTCGTTGCTGTCGCGACTGGCGCGGTAGCCGATCAGCACCAGGCCGAGCAGCATCATGGCGAACACTTCGGGCTCAGGCAACTCGGACAGCTCATCGGCGCTGAGCATGGTTCCCTGCGGCAGTGCGGCGAGGTCGGGTTGGCGCGTGACAGTCACGATGGCGCGCTGCTGCACGGCAGGGGAAGAGGTGACGACTTCAATGGCGCCTGCGGGGCTGGCGGCAAAGGCGCTTGCCACAGCAAGAGCGGTAGTCCATGCACGAATGTTCACAATAAGCTTCCTTTATTTCAGACCGAAAATGCACACGACTGACGCCTATTGCAGTGCAACAATCCAAGGCGATGGGCGTGGTACTCAGATTTCAATTAAATCATCATTGGCGATTTTATTCCAGAGTGATTCGTCGGGAATCGTCAACTATTTGTAAAGTTTTTGCGTGTTCACCACGGCATTACCCGTTATGTTGCAGCGCAGGAAAAGCATCTTACAGGTCAGCAAGATCGCTAAGCAAGCTCAGGCAATAAGCCGCGTCGGACAAGTCCACCGCCCCCATCAAATGATCTTCCGCCGCCACCGTGCCGCGTGAAAACAGGGAAGTAAAAAAGCTGAGCAGGCGCGCCATGACCGGTCCTTGGTTGAGTTTAAGGATCATCTAACGATCGGTGCGTATCATCAACAAATGAAACGAATTGTTACGGTTACAACGTTTTGGCATCCTGCCAAGCTTGCTGGCAAGGCCGCCAACATAGCGGATTGACGGCTTGATCACACCTGTTGTTTCCCGCAATTCTTTTGATGAATCTGGGTATACCGGTCTTTTTTTGCGCGGTATAGTTCCCATATCCCTATTGCCGTAAAGCATTAATTCAATGGCAAAAGGTCACGCAGCGCTACTCCGGCCTGTGTGTTGTAACAAGCGCTATTGCAAGCTGCGCGCGTGGCCGGGTCGCCAGACCCCGGTGCCGCCTTCTCGCCCGACAGCGCACTTTTTCATAGAGTCCTCACATGCCGAACCTTGCCAAACTTCAGATTGCCTTCAAGAATGTCTATGTACGCCTCGGCGTGGGACTGCTGCTCGCGATGGTGGTCGGATTGGCGATCTACAAATCGGACGTGCCGCAGGATCCCAGCCCGGTGGTCATTTCCCAGGATATTTCGCAGATCACGGCGCTGGCCGCGAGCAAGGCGCGCCTGGAATACCTGCTGGTGGCCAAGCCGCTGTCCGAATCGCCCCGTTATGTCTTTAAGTTCAAGGATGCGCCGCACGTGCACGTGGTCAAGGTGCCCAGTACCTCGCACCTGAGCCTGGAGCGCGAAGTGCTGCTCAAGAATGCGATTCCGTACTCGATTGCCAAGGACGACTACCTGGCCTCGCACAAGGCGGTGCTGCTGGAAGATGGCGAAAACTCCACCACCGCGCAGGTCACGGCATTTCTGAAGCGCCACGCGCTTGACATCCTGCTGATCAGCCTGATCCTGTACGCCCTCAAGTTCGGCATTCCCGGCATGGGCATGAGCGCCTCGGTCATCATGCCGGACAAGCTCAAGGGCAGCATGGACGACCTGATCGGCATGGACGACATCAAGCAGGAAGTGCTGCACCTGGAAGACATGATACGCAACCGCAGCGAATACAAATCGCACAACATCGACAAGCCGTTCAACGTCATGCTGACGGGCCCGGCCGGCACCGGCAAGACCAAGCTGGTGGGTTATCTGGCCAAGAAGCTGAACGTGCCGCTGATCCAGGCATCCGGTTCGGCGCTGGAGTCCGGTTATGTGGGCGGAGGGTCAAAGGCGCTGAACGCGCTGTACCGCAAGGCTTGCGCCAAGGGCAGCTGCATCATTTTCCTGGACGAAGCGCAGACGCTGTTCATGCCGCGCGGTCGGGGTGAAAAGAAATGGGAAGACGACACCGCCAACACGCTGCTGGGGCTGCTCGACGGCGTCAAGAGCGACAAGGGCGCCGGCGTGATCTGGGTGGTGGCGTCGAACTTCGACGATGCATCGAGCGAGATGGACGAAGCGATGCTGCGCCGATTCTCGGTGAAGATCAATTTCCGCCTGCCGAACAAGGGCGAGCGGGGCGCGCTGCTGAAGAACTTCCTTGGCCGCAAGAAGGATGGCCTGGTTGACTGGAACGATCTGGATCTGAATCAAGTGGCGGAAATGACGGCCAACCTCAGCCCCGCGCTGCTGGAAACCGTGGTCGAGCGTGCCAGCATGATTTCGATCCAAGAAAAAACCATTATCAATACGGATCTGATGTTCCGTGCTTTCGAGCGCGCGACGTTGGGGCTGACGGACCGCGCCACTACGGCGGAAAAGCACAAGCAGCGCGAGCGTGTGGCGCTGCACGAGCTGGGTCACTTCTTCATGCAGATCGATCCGTATCTGCGCCAGGGAATGGCGCTGGGCGAGGTGAAGGAGAAGTCGCATCTGCTGAAGATTAGTACCGAGTCGGTGTCCAAGATCGGGGCGCTGGGGTATGTGCTTCAGTCAGGTGACGATGTGTCGTTGCGGACCTTGGAAGAGCTGGAGCAGGATGTGATTCAGCTGTACGGCGGGGTGGCGGCGGAAGAATTGTTTTACGGTGCGCGCGGGATTTCGGTCGGTAGCCAGAACGATATCGAGAAGGCGACCAAGATGCTCAATCTGATGGTCAGTCGCCTGTCGATGTATTCACGCTCGAAGTTGGATTATTCGCAGCTCAAGCAGGAGGGCAGCGGCGAGCATACGATACGCCAGGTCGAGGAAAAGTCGGATGAGCTGTACAGCTACACGCTGGGCGCGATCCGTGATTACAAGGCGGTGATCGAGTCACTGAAAGATACCTTGCTGGATCAATATGTGCTGTCCAAGGATGCGGTGTTTGCGTTGCTGGAAGAGCGCCGGGATTTGCTGACCGCGCATATTGGCGTGCCGCGTGGTGCGAGTTTGAAGTTGTGCGCGGAGACTGCTGCGATTACGGTTTAAGCACTAAGTTCCCTCGTGACGCCGCCGCCCCTGAGATGTCAGGCGGCGGCGTTTTTACGTCTGCGATTTGTGCCGTATCCGTTTGAATTTTTGAACGATAAAGTTGACGCGTCGAGTGCGACGCCGCCTAATCTTGGTGAGGCTGTTACGAAAAGCTGGGGTCAGGTCTGGTAAACGGACACAAGCTCTGCATTGCTTCTTCGATTCGTACGCTGGCGCAGCGACTGACGGGCTTTACCGGAAACCGGAGGTGCCAGCATGAAAAGCTGGGGGGCAGGTTTGGTAAACGGACACAAGCTCTGCCTTAGCTTCTTCGATTTGTATGCCGGCACAGCGAGGCTGACGGGCTTTACCGGAAACCGGAGGTGCCAGCATGAAAAGCTGGGGGTCAGGTCTGGTAAACGGACACAAGCTCTGCATTGCTTCTTCGATTCGTACGCTGGCACAGCGAGGCTGACGGGCTTTACCGGAAACCGGAAGCGCCAATAAATTCGGCACCGTGAACGCAGTCGATAGCTGTGCGAGCACCATCGGCGCATGCTGTCTGGAAAGTGGCTTTGTAGTCGGTTACGACCATGGCAACCGCGGCGTGCGACGGTAGGACGGGGCTGCCAGGAGGACAGAGCTCTTGAGTCTGGCAAAAGGACCCAATCTTTACCTTAGCTTTTCCGAATTGTATTTTCCCAAGCTGCCACGGCACGGCTGACAGTCTTCACCGATACACCGAACGCGGCAGCGATTTTTGGCATCGTGAAAGCAGTCGATAGGTACGCACGCGCCATCGCTTCGGCTCTATTCGGAAATCGGTTTCGGTAATCTGCTAAGGGCAAGGCGACTGCGGCGCGCTCTATTCGTACAGTTTCGACAAGTTCCTGCGATCGCTGCAAATGCTGATGTTCGGAAACGAAGTCGTCATCGCCCAGTAGGACCTGGTGGCGGGTTTGGGAAAGCGGGCTGGGT
>CALRYE020000051.1:0-35319 GCA_943372275.1 Janthinobacterium lividum | reverse complement strand
TGGCGGCGACCGCGCACAGGGCCGCTTCGCCATACGCCACTTCGGTGCGCAGGCCCTGGGCGCGCAGCAGCGTTTCGAGCTGCGCGGCCGCTTCGGCGGTGCCGACGACGGCGCGCTGGGGGCGGAACTGCGCGCACTGGGCGGCCAGTTGGTCCACCTTGGCGTGGGCGGTGAGCGCGTAGACCGCGTATTTGTCAGGGTGACGCGCCAGCACATCGAGGGTCGAGACCCCGATCGAGCCGGTCGCGCCCAGTATCGTTATGCGTTGCATGAGGCGCCTTTGTGGGTGCGGTAAGTGCAGCTGTGCGGTGCGCGGCAATGGCTGCCGCGGCGTTGGCCATGCCAGGACGCCGTCGCTGCTGTCGTTGCCGTAGTTTACAGCATGCCGTAGATCAGGGCCGCCAGCGGCAGCACCGGGATCAGGGCGTCGATCCGGTCCAGCACGCCGCCGTGGCCGGGCAGCAGGTTGCTGCTGTCCTTGACACCGGCGCGGCGCTTGAGCTGGGATTCGACCAGGTCGCCCACCACGCTGGCGCCGACGATGACGATCAGGATGCCCAGGGTGGCGGCCCAGCCGAGCGCGGCGTGCAGGTGCACGGCGAAGGTGTCGTTGAACAGCGGCGCGCCGGAGGCGATGGTGGCCGAGGCGATGGCCAGCACGGCCACGCCGCCGCCGATGGCGCCTTCCCACGACTTGCCGGGCGAGATGGACGGCGCCAGCTTGCGCTTGCCGAAGGCCTTGCCGGAGAAATAGGCGCCGATGTCGGCGATCCACACCAGCGCCATCACCGACAGCAGGTACACCGGCGAATGGCGGAAGAACACCACGATGGCGGCGAAGCAGGCGATGATCGAGACGGCATACAGGATGCCCAGCATGGTGTTGCGCGCGCCCTGCATGGGCGGCAGGCCCGTGGCCAGCGCCGGCACGAAGCGGAACAGCCACAGCGCGGCCGCCAGGCCAAACCAGAACTTGATCGACGGATTTTCGCCGAGCAGGAAGGCATACGCGAACGCCGCCACCCAGCACAGGGCGATGACGACGGCCTGCTTGCGGCTGGAGCCGAACAGCTGGAACGACTCGGTGACGGCGGCCAGCAGGAACAGCAGCACGACGGCGGCGAACGCCGGGAAGTAGCCGCCGAACAGCACCGCCAGCAGTACGACGAGGAGGACGACGGCGGTGATGACGCGGGTCAGCAGCATTAGCTTGTCTTGGCCAGTTGATCGCCGGTGCGCCCGAAACGGCGCTCGCGGCTTTGATAGGACGCGATCGCGGCGTCCAGCGACTCGATGGAAAAATCGGGCCAGTAAGTGTCGGTGAAATACAGCTCGGAATACGCCAGCTGCCACAGCAGGAAATTCGAAATGCGCTCTTCGCCGCCGGTGCGCACGAACAGGTCCGGCTCGGGCGCGTAGGCCATGGCCAGATGCTCGGCCAGCTGCTCTTCGGTGAACTCGGTCACGCCGGGGTTGGCGGCGACCATCTTGCCGGTGGCCTGGATGATGTCCCAGCGTCCGCCGTAGTTGGCGCACACGGTCACGGTCAGGCGGGTATTGTTGGCGGTGCGCCGCTCGGCCGCGGCGATCATGTCGCGCAGCTTGGCGTCGAAGCGCGACAGGTCGCCCACCACCTTCAGGCGGATGTTATTGGCGTGCATTTTCGACACTTCGCGCTCGAGCGCCGTGACGAACAGGCGCATCAAGAGCGAGACTTCTTCTTCGGGGCGGCGCCAGTTCTCGGACGAGAAGGCGAACAGGGTCAGGTATTCGATGCCGCGCAGGGCGCACGCTTCGACGATGGTGCGCACCGCGTCGACCCCTTTGACGTGACCGGCCACGCGCGGCAGGAAGCGCTTGGTCGCCCAGCGGCCGTTGCCGTCCATGATGATGGCCACGTGACGCGGCACGCTGACCACCTCGGGTACTGCTGTCGTCGAACTCTTAAAGATCATAAATCCAGACTCAATTACGCGCTTTCGATGCCGGGACTCGCTCCCGGCTTCAAAACCATCGCCCCGCTCCCGCAGGGACCCGCGCTGCGCACCTTCGGCAAGTCAGCATGGGTGTCCGCCTTCGCGGGCACGACGGTTTTACGGTTGCGGGTGAAAATCGTTACGGCTGCCGCTCGACATAAGAACGGAAACTGTTTACCCGCAGTGACGCTATTCTAAACCGTCAGCACTTCTTTCTCTTTTTCCGCCACCATTTTGTCGATATCGATGACAAACTTGTCGGTCAGTTTCTGGATTTCAACGGAGGCGCGGCTCTCGTCGTCTTCCGAGCAGGCTTTTTCCTTGACCAGCTTTTTGAGCGATTCATTGGCATCGCGACGGATATTGCGCACGGCAATTTTCGCGTCTTCCGCTTCGCTCTTGACCAGCTTGACCATTTCCTTGCGGCGCTCTTCGGTCAGCATCGGGGTCGGTACGCGGATCATCTCGCCCTGCGACGACGGGTTCAGGCCCAGGTCGGAATCGCGGATGGCTTTTTCGACCGTGGTCAGCATCTTCTTTTCCCACGGCTGCACGCCGATGGTGCGCGCATCGATCAAGGTCACGTTGGCGATCTGGGTCAGCGCCGTCGGTGCGCCGTAGTAGTCGACCATGATGTGATCGAGAATGCCGGTGTGGGCGCGGCCGGTGCGGACCTTGGCCAGATCGGCGCGCAGCGTCTCGAGCGACTTGGTCATGCGTTCCTGGGTACTCTTTTTGACGTCAGCGATAGTCATGCTGCTCTCCTGTAACTTGTGGGACGGTATGTGAATGCAGTGCAAATAAGCCGGCCGCGGGGCCGCCGGCGCGGGATGCGGCATAGTCGCCGCGTGGTTGCGGCGCCGGCCGGCAGCCCTGCGTGCAGGACTTAAACGTGCACCAGTGTACCTTCGTCTTCGCCCATGATCACGCGCATCAGCGCGCCCGGCTTGACGATGGAAAACACCTTGATCGGCAGCTTCTGGTCGCGGCACAGGGCGAACGCGGTCGCGTCCATCACCTGCAGGTGCTTGGAAATGGCTTCGTCGAAGGTAATCGATTCGTAGCGGGTCGCCAGCGGATCCTTTTGCGGATCGGCCGAGTAAACGCCGTCGACCTTGGTGGCCTTGAGCACGATCTCGGCGGAGATCTCGGCGCCGCGCAGCGCAGCCGCGGTGTCGGTGGTGAAGAACGGGTTGCCGGTGCCGGCGGCGAACACCACGACCTTGCCCTCTTCCAGGTATTGCAATGCTTTCGGGCGCACGTAGGGCTCGACCACCTGTTCGATGGCGATGGCCGACATGACGCGGGCCACGATGCCGACGTGGCGCATGGCGTCGGCCAGCGCCAGGGCGTTCATGACGGTGGCCAGCATGCCCATGTAGTCGGCGGTGGCGCGGTCCATGCCCTGGGCGCCGGGGGCCACGCCGCGGAAGATATTGCCTCCGCCGATGACCACGGCCACTTCCACGCCCAACTGGGCCACCGCGGCGACGTCGGCCACCATGCGGTCGATGGTGCTGCGGTTGATCCCGTACGCATCATCGCCCATCAGCGCCTCGCCAGACAATTTCAGGAGTACGCGTTTGTAGGCTGGTTTCGACATGTGTGGACTCCAAAAAGGGACGGTTTATTCGGGTAGTGCTTATACGGTCTTGCGGCAGCGGCGCGCGGGCCGCTACGGGTAGTGCCATGCGCCAACGTTGAGCGATGCAGTGCAACGCAACCGCGGCGCATTAAAAAAACGGGCCTCGCGGCCCGCTTTGCAACTCACTACGATTACTGCTTGTTGGCAGCCATCTGGGCTGCAACTTCAGCCGCGAAATCGTCCTGCTTCTTCTCGATGCCTTCGCCGACCACATACATCGTGAATGCTTTCACGGTGGTGTTGTTAGCTTTGAGCATTTGCTCGATCGACAGCTTGTCGTTCTTGACGAACATCTGGTTCAGCAGCGAGACTTCTTTCAGGTACTTCTGGATCGAGCCTTCCAGGCGCTTGGCCAGGATCTCGGCCGATTGCGGCGTCTTGCCTTCGGCAACTGCTTTGTCCGCGTCTTCCTGAGCTTTCAGGGCGGCGACGGAACGCTCTTTCTCGATCAGTTCGGCAGGCACCTGGTCCGACGACAGCGATACCGGCTTCATGGCCGCGATGTGCATGGCCAGGTCTTTACCGACCTGCTCGTCGGCGCCGTCGAATTCGACCAGCACGCCGATACGGGCGTTGTGGCTGTACGACGCCAGCTTGGCCGTGGTTTCGAAACGCTGGAAGCGGCGGATCGTCATATTTTCGCCGATTTTACCGATCAGTGCGGTGCGCACGTCTTCCAGCGTGGTGCCGTCGATTGGCAGGGCCATCAGGGCAGCGACGTCGGCTGGATTGTTTTCAGCGACCAGACGGGCTGCGTTGTTACCCAGCGCCAGGAAGTCGTCGTTCTTGGCCACGAAGTCGGTTTCGCTGTTGATTTCGACCAGCGCGCCTACGCCGCCGTTCAGGTAGATGGCGACAACGCCTTCAGCGGTGATACGGGTAGCGGCGCCGGAGGCCTTGGTACCCAGTTTCACGCGCAGGATTTCTTCCGCACGGGCCATGTCGCCATCGGCTTCGGTCAGTGCTTTTTTGCATTGCATCATCGGTGCGTCGGTCTTCGCGCGCAGTTCGCCTACCATCGCTGCTGTAATCGCTGCCATGTGTTTCTCCAATTATGAACGTATGAATAACGTATTCGGTTTAAAAAAAAGGGGAGCAGATCGCCACCCCTTTTTTGTGTATGCAACGGCAGCGTGATGCTGCCGGATACTAAGCTAAGACTGTATTAATCCTGCTCGAGGCATTTAATCCTGCTCGAGGCATTTTAAGCCTGCTCGAGACGTTTAAGCCTGCTCGAGACGTTTAAGCCTGCTCGGACACTTCAACGAACTCGTCGCTCGACTGCTTGACCAGCTCGACGATTTCGTTCGAGGCGTTAGCGCGGCCTTCCAGGATCGCATCTGCCACGCCGCGGGCGTACAGGGTGATCGCTTTGGACGAGTCGTCGTTGCCTGGAATGACGTGGGTCACGCCTTCTGGCGAGTGGTTGGTGTCGACGATGCCGATGACTGGAATGCCCAGTTTGCCGGCTTCGGTGATGGCGCCTTTGTGGTAGCCAACGTCCACGACGAAGATTGCGTCAGGAACGCCGCCCATTTCCTTGATACCGCCGATGGCTTTTTGCAGCTTGATCATCTCGCGCGAGAACATCAGGCCTTCTTTTTTCGACAGCTTCTCGACCGAACCGTCTTCAATCTGGGCTTCCATGTCCTTCAGGCGCTTGATCGAGGTCTTGATGGTCTTGAAGTTGGTCAGCATGCCGCCCAACCAGCGCTGGTCGACGAAAGGCACACC
Organism: Janthinobacterium lividum; assembly: GCA_943372275.1. Classification (GTDB taxonomy): domain Bacteria; phylum Pseudomonadota; class Gammaproteobacteria; order Burkholderiales; family Burkholderiaceae_D; genus Telluria_A; species Telluria_A lividum_A. The sequence goes on along the minus strand of CALRYE020000051.1, from coordinate 29,964 downwards.
GGCGCGCGCAGCTTCGGCGGCGATGATTTCACGGGCCTGGCGCTTGGTGCCGACCATCAGGATGGTGCCGCGGTTCGAGGCGATCTGCTTGATCGTCTTCATCGCTTCCTGATACATCCCCATGGTCTTTTCCAGGTTGATGATGTGGATTTTGTTGCGATGACCGAAAATGAACGGGGCCATTTTTGGATTCCAAAAACGGGTTTGGTGACCGAAGTGGACACCGGCTTCCAGCATTTCACGCATTGTTACGGACATGTAATTCTCCAGGGTTGGGTCTGGAATCCGGTCAGTCACCATTCAGGCACCCTTTGCGACCGGACTCGCGATTTAACAAATATTTGCACTGCAATTTGTACGACGGTTTGCACTAGCTGAGCTGCATTGCTCGAAAACCAAATCAAGCAACCCGAGATTCTAACCGCAATCGGCGGATTATTCAAGCACCATGACGGGGCAAGAAACCCCGCTGCGGGCAATGACAATGATGCCAGGAGTTCAATAAAGGATTACTATCAGTACAAGTCAACATTTGCCGTGAACCATGATTCGTTACTCCCGCCGTCGTGCCATCGACATTCCGGTCGCCATCGTGCTGGCCGTGGGCACGCTCGCCAGCGTGCTGCTGGCCGGCTACCTGTATGCGCGCGAAGCGCGCGAGGAGCGCCAACTGTTCGCGCAGCGCGCCGACCTGCGTCTGGCGCAGGTGGCGCGCGGCCTGTCGGAGGCGCTGCGCGGCGTGCACCAGGCCAACCGGCTGTTCGCCGCCGTGGGCCTGCTCGACGCGCAACAGGTGGCGGCGCTGGTCGAGCCGCTGCGGCGCGAATCGCCTTATGTAGTCAGCCTGGCCAGCATGGACCGACTGGTTGACACCGCTGCCGCCGCCCTGCCCGCGCCCGCGCCCGGCGCGCTGCGCATCGTGGTGCCGCAGGCGGCGTCGGGCACCGGCAGCGCCAGCGCCGGCGCTGTCACCGTCGCCGAGATCGCCACCCGCGACATGTTCGCGGCCATCATCGCCAGCACCGGCAGCGGCGTGCGCTCGCGCCTGACGCTGGCCGTGTACGCCGGCCCTGCGGCTAACCCGCCGCAGCTGGTCTACCGGGCCAGCACGGGCGCCCCGTCCAGCGCCTGCCGCGTCGACTGCGCGCGCCTGGCCACGGCGCGCAACCTGCACTGGGCCGGCCAGATGTGGCACGTGACGGCCGAGCAGGAGCCGGAAGCGTTCCTGGCACTGCACACGGGCGCCGTGGCGCTGCTGCTGCTGGGCCTTGGCGGCACTGCCCTGGCCGCCCTGTATCTGCGCGCCCAGCGCACCCGCACGCGCGAAGTGATGCAGCTGGTGGCCCAGCGCACGGCCGAGCTGGCCGCGCTCAACCAGCGCCTCCACGCCGATATTGAACAGCGCCGCTCCACCGCCGAGGAGCTGGATCGCTCGCGCGCCGAGTTGCGCGAACTGGCCGAGCACAACGCCCGCGTCAAGGAAGACGAGCGCAAGCGCATCGCCCGCGAAATCCACGACGAGCTGGGCCAGAGCATGCTGGCGCTCAAGATCGACCTGACCCTGATGGCGGCCGGCTACCCGGCGGCGGCCTCACCCGAGCACTTGCAGCAGGCGCTGGCGCAGATCGACACCACCATCGCCGCGATGCGCCTGATCATCAACGAGCTGCGCCCGGCCGTGCTGGACCTGGGACTGGACGCGGCCATTGAATGGGAGTGCGCCAAGTTTTCGCGCCGCACCGGCATCACCTTTCTGCTGGACCTGGCCGAGTTGCCGCCAGACACCAACGACGATGTGCTGACGGCGCTCTACCGCATCGTGCAGGAATCGCTCACCAACATCATGCGCCATGCCCAGGCGCGCCAGGTGCGCATCGCCCTGTGGAGCAAGGACGCCGGTTTGCATCTGCGCATCGGCGACGATGGCATCGGCATGGACCCGCACTGCCGGCGCAAGGCCAAATCGTTCGGTCTGATCGGCATTTCCGAGCGCATCCACGCGCTCGGCGGCCAGTTCGACACCGACAGCGAGGCGGGCGTGGGTACCACGCTGACGATTTGCCTGCCCCTGCGCCACAGCGAGCCCTACCCGGGGACACTCGCGCACCACAGCGCGGCGGCGTAGCGGCGCATTTGCACATCCGCATGGGCACATCCCTTATAATGAGCCCATAGTTACCAGCGTGCGGCCATGTTCGCCGGCGCCTGCCTTTCGACCGACTTTTTGCTGATTGCGACCCCTATGTCTTCCATTTCGATTAAATCCCAAGCTGATATTGACGGCATGCGCGTGGCCGGCCGCCTCGGTTCGGAAGTGCTCGATTACATCACCCCGTTCGTCAAGGTGGGCGTGACCACCGGCGAACTGGATCGCCTGTGCCACGAGTACATGGTCAACGTCCAGGGCACCATCCCGGCCCCGCTGAACTACTGCCCGCCGGGCTACACGCCGTATCCGAAAGCCATCTGCACCTCGGTCAACGACGTGATCTGCCACGGCATCCCGGGCGACAAGGTCCTGAAAAGCGGCGACGTGGTCAACCTCGACATCACCGTCATCAAGGATGGCTACCACGGCGACAACAGCCGCATGTTCCTGGTCGGCGAGCCGTCGATCCTGGCGCGCCGCCTGTCGGAGGTGACGTACGAATGCATGTGGCTAGGCATCGCCAAGGTCAAGCCGGGCGCGCATCTGGGCGACATCGGCTACGTGATCCAGCAGCACGCCGAAAAGCACGGCTACAGCGTGGTGCGCGAATTCTGCGGCCACGGCATCGGCAAGGTGTTCCACGAAGAGCCGCAGGTGCTGCATTACGGCCGCCCGGGCACGCTGGAAAAGCTGGAAGCGGGCATGATCTTCACGATCGAGCCGATGATCAATGCCGGCCGCCGCGATATCCGCGAAATGGGCGACGGCTGGACCATCAAAACCAAGGACCGCAGCCTGTCGGCCCAGTGGGAACACACCGTGCTGGTCACCGAGACCGGGTATGAAGTACTGACCGTGTCGGCCGGCTCGCCGCCGCCGCCGGCCTTCATCGGCGCGGGCGCGGCCGGCGTGGCCAGCCCGGCCAGCACCGCCGGCACCAGCACGGTCGCCGCCTAAGCCATGTCCGCCGCATTGTCCGGCCAGGCCGAGCTGGTCCCCAAGGCGTCGCCGCGCGAGCTGCTCAAGCAGCAGCTCAAGGCCGACCGCCAGGTGCTGATCGCCGCCTTCAACGAAGACGGCAAGCCGGAAAAGCTGCTGCGCGGCCTGCGCCAGAGCGTCGACGCGGTGCTGGCTGCGGCGTGGGAAAGCATCGGCCTGCCGGGCGACGCCGCCCTGGTCGGGGTGGGCGGCTATGGCCGCGGCGAACTGTTTCCGTATTCCGACGTCGACATCCTGATCCTGCTGTCGGCCCCGCCCAACGCCATCACCCAGGCCCGCCTGGAAGAGCTGGTGCAGCTGCTGTGGGACCTGGGCCTGGAGATCGGCCACAGCATCCGCACGGTGGACGAGTGCATGACCGAATCGCAGGCCGACATCACGGTGCAGACCAGCTTGCTGGAAGCGCGCCTGGTGCACGGCGACGCGGCCCTGTTCGCCCAGTTGCAGGAACGCTATCTGGCGGCGCTCGATCCGCAGGCGTTCTTCAACGCCAAGACGGCCGAGATGCGGCTGCGCCACGCCAAGTACGAGGACACGGCGTTCAGCCTGGAGCCGAACTGCAAGGAAAGCCCGGGCGGCCTGCGCGACCTGCAGGTCATTTTGTGGGTGGCCAAGGCGGCCGGACTGGCCAATTCGTGGGGCCAGCTGGCCACGCGCGGCCTGATCACCCAGACCGAGGCGCGCCAGCTGATGGAGAAGGAACGCGCCTTCAAGGATATCCGCGTACGGTTGCACCTGTACACCAACCGGCGCGAAGACCGCCTGGTGTTCGACGTGCAGGGTGCGATTGCCGAAACGTTCGGCCTGAAGACCACCGGCGAAGGCTTGAATGCGCGCCGCGCCAGCGAATATCTGATGCAGCGCTACTACTGGGCCGCCAAGACAGTCACCCAGCTCAACACCATTCTGCTGCAGAACATCGAAGCGCAGCTGTTTCCCCAGTCGGGCGACGCGCAGGTGATCAACGAGCGCTTCAGCGAGGTCAACGGCTTCATCGACATCGCCCACGACGACACCTTCACGGCGCGCCCGTCGTCGGTGCTGGAAGTGTTTTTGCTTATGACCGAGCGGCCGCACCTGAAGGGCATGACGGCGCGCACCATGCGCGCGCTGTGGCATGCGCGCTTCGAGATCGACGCCAGGTTCCGCGAGGATCCCGCCAACCGCGCCACCTTCGTGCGCATCCTGCAGGCGCCGGTGGGGCTGGTGCACGCGCTGCGGCGCATGAACGACACCAGCATCCTGGGGCGTTACCTGCCCAACTTCCGCCGCATCGTGGGCCAGATGCAGCACGACCTGTTCCACGTGTACACGGTCGATCAGCACATCATGATGGTGGTGCGCAATATGCGCCGCTTCACCATGACCGAGCACGCCCATGAGTATCCGTTCTGCAGCCAGCTGATCGCCAACTTCCCCAAGCGCTGGCTGCTGTACGTGGGCGCGCTGTTCCACGACATCGCCAAGGGCCGGGGCGGCGACCATTCCAAGCTGGGCACGGTCGACGCGGCGCAATTTTGCGAAGACCATTCGATCGGCCCGGACGACACCGAGCTGGTGGTGTTTCTGGTGGAGAACCACCTGACCATGTCGCAGGTGGCGCAAAAGCAAGACCTGTCCGACCCCGACGTGATCGAATCGTTCGCCCGGCTGGTCAGGGACGAGCGCCACCTGACCGCGCTGTACCTGCTGACGGTGGCCGACATTCGCGGCACCAGCCCCAAGGTGTGGAACGCGTGGAAGGCCAAGCTGCTGGAAGACCTGTATCGCATGACCTTGCGCGTGCTGGGCGGCGAGCCGGCCTCGGCCGACCGCGAGCTGAAGAACCGCCAGCAGGAAGCCATGGCCACGCTGCGCCTGTACGGCCTGCCCGGCGACGCCCACGAAAAGCTGTGGCATCAGCTCGACGTCGCTTACTTTCTGCGCCACGAGGCGTCCGATATCGCCTGGCAGACGCGCGCCCTGTGGGACCGGCTCGACAGCGACAAGCCGGTCGTCAAGTGCCGCCTGGCGCCCATCGGCGAAGGCTTGCAGGTGGCGGTGTACGTCAAGGACCAGCCCGACCTGTTCGCGCGCATCTGCAGCTACTTCGACCGCAAGAATTTCAGCATTCTCGACGCCAAGATCCATACCACGCGCCATGGCTACGCCCTCGACACCTTTTTGGTGACGGAGCAGAATTTCGCCAAGAGCTACCGTGACATCATCAATCTGATCGAGCACGAGATCTGCGAACTGCTGACCTCGCAGGCGCCGCTGCCGGCGCCCACCCGGGGCCGCCTGTCGCGCCTGTCGCGCACCTTCCCGATCACGCCCACGGTGGACCTGCGCCCGGACGAACGGGGCCAGTATTATCTGCTGTCGATCGCCGCCAACGACCGCAACGGCTTGCTGTACGCTATCGCCAACGTGCTCACGCGCTACCGCATCAACCTGCACACGGCCAAGATCATGACCCTGGGCGAGCGGGTCGAAGACGTGTTCCTGGTCGATGGCGCCGTGCTCAACAATTCGCGCAACCAGATCCAGCTGGAAACCGATTTGCTGGACGCCCTGCGCGTCTAGCTCGGTAGTGCCCTAACCTTTTTTCTTTTTTACCGCAAAGTATTCCATGACCGAATTAGTCCGCCTGTCCAAACGCATGTCCGAACTCGGACTGTCTTCGCGCCGCGAAGCCGATGAATGGATCGCGCGCGGCTGGGTGCGGGTCGATGGCCAGGTGATTTCCGAGCTGGGCAGCAAAGTGCTGCCGCACCAGAAAATCACCGTCGAGCGCCAGGCGCAGGCCGAGCAATCCAAGCGCGTCACCGTGCTGATCAACAAACCCATGGGGTTCGTCAGCGGCCAGGCCGAGGATGGCTACACGCCAGCCGTGGCCCTCATCAAGGAAGAAAACCGCTGGCCCGACGATCCGTCACCGGAAAAGTTCCACCCGACACAGCTGCGTTCGCTGGTGCCGGCCGGCCGGCTGGACATCGATTCGGTGGGGCTGCTGGTGCTCACGCAGGATGGGCGCGTGGCCAAGACGCTGATCGGCGAGACCACCGACATCGACAAGGAATATCTGGTGCGGGTCGAGTACACCAAGGGCGGCAAACTGCCCGATGCGGACCTGCAGAAGCTGTGCTTCGGCTTGTGGATGGACGGCAAGCGCCTGCTGCCGGCCAAGGTGCGCTGGCAAAACGACGACCAGCTCAGCTTCACGCTGAAAGAAGGCAAGAAGCGCCAGATTCGGCGCATGTGCGACATGGTCGGGCTGAAGGTGCTGGGATTGAAGCGGGTGCGCATCGGCAAGGTCAAGCTGGGCGATTTGCCGGTAGGCCAGTGGCGTTATTTGCGGCCTGACGAGAGCTTTTGACACGGGGGCAGATCCGTGACGCCCCCTGTGTCACGCTAGTTGTCACCCCATATTTTAAGGTCCGTGACGCGGGGTCAGATCCTGCACTCCCAGACTTGAACTCGTAGCCGGGCAGATCAGGATTCAAATCATGGCGGGACCGCGCCGCAGCTGGACAGGTTGTCCGCCGCTAATGCTGTGGTCGTGTCCGAATACCAGACCCCGTCGCCGTGAGTGAGTTCGCTTGGTCGCCTCGCCGTTAGTGCGATTGCCGCCCCCCCCCGCTCGTGACCAGTTCTGGATCGCAGCCCGGCGCGCGATGTCCGTGTGATCGCAACGAACTGATGGACAAACGCCGGATCTGACCCCGCGTCGGACCCCGCGTCGCTAGTTTGCCGACTGACCGCCGCGCCAAAATAGCCAACAGCTGCTCGACTAATAGCAGGTCGATGGTATTCTGCTGGCATCAACCATCAGGAGCCTCCATGCGCCACACCCCCGCGCTCGCACTCGCCTTCAGCTTCGGTCTCCTCACCCAGGCGACCGCCGTCTCTGCCCAAACCGCACCCGCCGTCGCCGAAGCGCCCTTGCGCGCCCATCTGGCCTTCCTGGCCGACGATCTGCTGGAAGGCCGCGGCACCGGCCAGCGCGGCGGCGCCCTTACCGTGCGCTATCTGGAAACCCAGGCCGCCGCCGCCGGGCTGAAACCGGCCAACGGCGCCAGCTACCGCCAGGCCGTCAACATGGTCGGCACCAAGACGCTCCCGACCAGCACGATCAAGTTCAGTGTCGGCGGCCAGACCATGACGCCGGCCCTGGGCCGCGACATCGTCTTCGGCACGGGTTTGGCCGGCACCAAGGTGCGCTTCGACGCGCCAGTGGTATTCGTCGGCTACGGCATCGACGCGCCTGAAGAAAAATGGGATGACTACAAGGGCGTGGACCTGAAGGGGAAGCTGCTGGTCATGATGGTCAACGACCCCAAGCCGACCGCCGCGGAGCCGAACCGCTTCGGCGGCAAGTCGCTCACTTTCAACGGGCGCTGGGTCTACAAGTTCGAGGAAGCCGTGCGCCGCGGTGCTGCCGGCGTACTGCTGATCCACACCACCGAGTCGGCCTCGTACCCATTTTCGGTGCCGGTCAATGGCTTCAGCCACGAGCAGTTTCACTTGGCCGGGCCCGGCAATCCACTGCAAGGCTGGCTCACCGAAGACAGCGCCCGCGCCCTGTTTAAAGCCGCCGGCAAGGACCTGGACGCACTGCGCGCGCTGGCTGAAACGCGCGATTTCAAACCGGTCGACCTGGGCGCAACGGCGCAGGCTTCGCTCGACGCCGTGATCCGTCCGGTCGCCGAATTCAACGTCGCCGGCCTGGTGCCGGGCACCGATCCCAAGCTGAAGGACGAAGCGGTGATCTACTCGGCCCACTGGGACCACCTGGGCATCGACGCCGGCACCGACGGCAAGCCGGACCACATCTGGAACGGCGCCGTCGACAACGCCTCCGGCAGCGCCGCCCTGCTGGCCATGGCCCAGGCAGCGGTGCGCAAACCCACGCGCCGCACCCAGATTTTCCTGTGGCCGTGCGCCGAGGAACAGGGCCTGATCGGCAGTCTGGCCTATGTGCGCGCGCCCCTGTGGCCGCTGGCGAAAACCGCCGCCGACCTGAACCTGGACAGCATGAACTTCGTCGGCGCCACGCGCGACATCGTCGTCGCCGGCGCCGAGCGCAGCACCCTGCTGGCCAGTTCGGCCAAGGTGGCCAAGGCCATGGGCATGCATCTGGCCAAACCGACGCCAGACATGGGCGGCAGCTACTTCCGCGCCGACCACTTCAACTTCGCCAAGGCGGGCGTGCCGGCGTTTAAAATCGGCCACCCGGTCTTTGCCGGCGAAGGCGTGTACGAGTTCGTGCGCGACCAGGACAAATCGATGACCACCGTGCTGGGGTTTAAAGAGCATTACCATCAGGTCACGGACCAGTACGATCCCGCATGGGATCTGTCGGGCATGGTGCAACAAGCCCAGTTCACCCTGAATCTGGGCTACGAAGTGGCCAACGCCACGGCCATGCCGAGCTGGAACAAGACCGATGCCTTCGCCAAGGTGAAGCGCTAAGCATTACTATGAAGAGCACATGCAAAAACTAATTTCGGAACTCTCAAGACTGTACCTGCCGCCCGGATCGCTGTCGGCCGACGCGCTGGCGCCCCATCTGCACGGCCTGGCGACCCTGCCGGTGCGCCTGACCAGCGACGCGGGCATGACCAAATCTTTGGTGATCGACTTTCACAAGGTACGCGGCGCCGCCGAAGAGCAGCACTGGACGCAGCTGTGCATAGTCGCGAACGCCTTGCAGAACGAGCTGGGCCTGCCGGCGCCCGCCGTGAGCATCTCGGGCGACAAGGGCTACGGCCTGTGGCTGTCGTTTGAAACACCCGTGCCCAAGGCCATCGCGCAGCGCTTCCTGGAACTGCTGCAGCACGCCTACTTTCCCGACGTGGCCGTGAGGGCGGATGCCGTCGACTTGCCCGTTGAACTGCCGCCGTGCCTGCACCTGCGCAGCGGCAAATGGGCCGCATTCATCCATCCGGGCATGGGCGCGTCTTTCGCCGACGAGTCCGGTCTGGAGATGCCGCCCCCATTTGCCGGGCAAGCGGCGTTCCTTGAAAAGCTCGAAGGCATCACCCGCGAGCAACTGCAGCATGCCATGGGCAAGCTCGACCAGGGCCAGGCAGCGCCGAACGCCGCGCCGCAGCCCGAGCACGCAGCCGTGACGGATGACACGCTGCTGACGAACAATCCGCTGCTGCGCAACGATACGGCGCTGCGGGACGATATTTTGCTGAGGGACGCCACGCTGGAGGATATCGTCCGGTATCTGCACGCAAAACGAATCGAGCCGACTTTCCGCCATCTGATGCCGGATAGCTGAGTCTGCTTCAACGAAAGCAAGGACGACGCGAGGCACTGCGGGGCCATGCGCGCGGCTTGCGGCCGGCGGACTTGCTAAAATATGTTCGTCAGAAATCCGACCATGAGGCCCGACCCATGACCCTTGCCAGCGACCAGAAGCTCGATACGGATGGCTTGTCCGAGACCTCCCGGCGCATGCTGGCGCTGCGTGAGGTCGTGCTCAAGGAATGGGAAGTCCGGGTGCGCAAAGCGCTCACCGAAGCACAGGAAATGCGCCATCCCGTGTTCATCAACACCCTGCCCGCCTTCTACGATGATCTGGTCGAAGCCGTCACGCCCGGCTATCCGCGCGCCAATGCCAATGCGTGCAACAACCTGGCCAGCGAACACGGTGGAGAACGGGCGCGCCTGAGCCAGTACGACCCCGACATGCTGATCCTGGAGTATCAGCTGTTCAAGGACACCATCCTCGACACCCTGGCGGCCCATCATGTGCCGCTCAATGCCGACGAGCTGCACGTGATCCACACCTCGATCGATGGGGCCATCCGCGAGGCCGTCACCGCATTCTCGCTGGTGCTGGCAGAGATGCGCGAACAGTTCCTCGCCTCGCTCACCCACGACATGCGCACGCCCCTGGGTTCGGCCAGCATGGCCGCCGAACTGATTTTCATGGCCGCCGATAACGACAGGACGCGCGAGCTGGCGCGCAAGGTCACCGACAACCTGACGCGGGTGGACCGCATGATCCAGAGCCTGCTCGACTCGATGCTGTTCAAGCACGGCGAGCAGCTGCAGCTGACCATCACCGAATTCGATCTGGCCGAGGTGGCGCGCGAGGCGTGCGAAGCATGCGACGCGGCCAATGCGGGTCGGTCCGGCCGCTGCGAACTGACCGGCGCGCCGGCTCCCGGCTGGTGGGACCGCGATGCCGTGCGGCGCGCGCTGGAAAACCTGATCGGCAACGCGCTCAAATATGGTCAGGCCGATGGCCAGGTGCGCGTCAACCTGGCGGTGCAGCATGGTCGCGTGATCGTCTCGGTCCATAACGAAGGCACGCCGATTCCGGCCGAGGAGCAGGAAGCGATCTTCCAGATTTTCCGGCGCGCCCAGCAGACCGACAGCCACAAGAAGACCGGCTGGGGCGTCGGCTTGCCGTACGTGCGCACGGTGGCCGAAGCGCACGGTGGCAGCGTCGTCGTCGACAGCGCGCCGACAACCGGGACCACTTTCATGATCGACTTGCCGCTGGACGCGCGTCCGTTTCAGCACAACAGCACCCAGGCGACAGCATGACCGCCGCCGGCCGCTGGCGCGCGGCATGCAGCACGCGACGGGTGCCGGTCACGCAGATGGTCCACCACGCACGTTTTTTTCCTATCGCACGGTTAATTCTGAGGCGCTTTAAGCTTTCCAACCTTTGTCGACAACGTCCTTATCGCTGCCCATGCTCATTCCGACGCTGTACACCGAACGACTCATTCTCCGGCCACCCTCGGACGCATGCGCGACCTTGTATGCGTTGTTTTATACCGACGCCGAGGCGTCGCATCATTATGGCGGACCACTGACCGACACCGCCGCAGGGGCGCGACTCGCCGCCGACATCGAAGCGTGGCGCTTGCAGGACTTCGGTGTCTGGGCGATCGAACGGCGCGACTCGGGCGCCCTGATCGGTGTGTGCGGCTACTGGCAAGGCCAAGGCTGGCCGCGCGAACTGACCTGGTGGCTGCTGCCGGAGGCCCGTGGCGCCGGCGTCGCGCAAGAGGCTTCGCGCGCAGTGATCGCTCACGCTTACTGCGGGTTCAAATGGCCGACAGTCGAAACCTACATGAATGACGAAAACGATGCGGCCAGAGCGCTGGTGCTGCGCCTGGGCGGCGTCGCCACTGGCCGGCGCGTCTTCCCGGATGGGCTGAAGCGCGAGGTATACGTCATGCCGTCGGTGCTGCCTCAGACTTCCTCCGACAGTCCGGAATGAGCCACGAGTAGCGTGCCACGGCACCAAGCGTAGCGCCAGCCGGCACCTGGCAAATGACGATGGTGCAATTTGACTGAATTGACAACAATGCCGCGTTCGTCCGCATTTCGCCGCATTCAACTTAACTCAGATCAACCACGGGACACTACATGACCATCCGCGCACGCCTTGCCATCGCCTCCCTTATGCTGTTGCTGTCCGCCTGCGGCAGCGACCACAGCGACAACACCGACGCCACCACGCCGCCTGTCCCATCCAATCCGGCCGATCCCGCCGGGCCGATCAGCGCCGTCACGCTGGCGGCGATCGACAGCTACGTACAGACCCAGATGGCGGCGCAGCATATTCCCGGCTTGGCGCTGGTGGTCAGCATGAATGGCAAGCCGGTGCTGGAGAGAGGCTACGGCTACGCCAATGTCGATACGGGCGCGGCGGTCACGCCGTCGACCGTGTTCCGGATCGCCTCGATCACCAAGCAATTCACCGCGACCGGCATCATGATGCTGGTTCAGGAAGGCAAGATCGGTCTGGACGACCCGGTGAGCCGTTATTTTTCCACCGCGCCGGCCGGCTGGAGCGGGATCACCGTGCGCCATCTGTTGAACCACACGTCCGGCCTGGTGCGCGACATGCCGACCGAGGTGCTGGGCACGCTGCAGAACGGGCCGCTGCCGTCGATGGATGCGCTGGTGGCCATCGCCGGCAAGCTGCCCCTGGCCACGGTCCCGGGCGCGGCCTTCAGCTACAGTAACGTGGGGTACCACTTGCTGGGCTTTTTGATCGAGAAGGTGAGCGGCCAGCACTATGCCGAGTTTCTGCAACAACGCCTGTTTGTACCGCTGGGTATGACCAGCGCCGACGTGATCCGCACCACCCGGCCCGTGGCCAGCATGGCGACCGGCTATGGCTGGGACGGCGCCGCATTCCGGCCCGCATCGACGCGCACGATGCTGCCCGGCCTGATCGAAGCCGAAGGCGGCTTGCAGCTGCACGCCAGCGACCTGGCCAAATGGGATGCGGCGCTGCTGACCGGGCGCTTTCTGACCAAGGACAGTTTGGCCCAGATGTGGGCGCCGGCCCGTTTGAACAATGGCACGACCGTCGCTTACGGCTTCGGCTGGACGCTGGGCGACATCAACGGGCATGCTTTCATCTCGCACGATGGCGCGCTCGAAGGCTTTACCAGCCAGTTTGCGCGCCACACCGCATCGGGCCTGTCGGTGATTGTGCTGAACAATCAGCAGGGCGCCACACCGACCCGCATCGCGGCGCGCATCGGCGCGTTGATCAAGCCTGAACTGGACTGGGTCATCGCCACCGATCCGCAGCCGGCTGCCGGCGCTCTGCTGCGCGCGCTGATCGACGAGGCCAAGCAAGGCAAGGTGGCGCTGGACGGCCGCTTCGCACCCGAGCTGCGCGCCGCGCTGACGAATGACGACCTGGCGCTGTACACCGACTATTTCGGGACCTGGGCGGCACTGCAGCAGGTCGGCTATATCGACACGCGCACCATCAATGGCCAGCGCGTTGCGCGCTACCTGGTGCGCTCCAGCGTCGAAGAGGCGGTGATCGGGATCGCGCTCAACGCCAGCGGGCAAGCGACGTGGCTGGGCCTGCTGGTGGAATGAGGCCGGGGGTGAAGCCTCGGGGGTGAAGCCTAGTACAGCCGGTACTTGAGCTGCACGGAAATGCCGCCGTGCAGCCGATCCTTGTAGGTCGGGATCACCGCCACGTTCACGCCCACGCGCCTGTACTCCCACGTCGCCGTTGGAATCAGGGCCAGGAACCAGCCGCCGTCGCGCATCTTGGGGTAGCCGTCGAAGCCTCCGACTACCGCGCCGAAGCGCACGCCCGCGTACGTCCACGGCTGGTAGTACATGCCGGCATACCGCGAATGCTGGCGGTCGCTGTTGAAGAAGCGTCCCGCCGTGAGCGTGGACGCATCGCTGAAACGGTACTCGACCCCGACGCCGGGATTGCGGCCGTTGAGGTCTTTATCGCTCTGGAAGTGGTACGTCGCAAAGCCGGTGGCCAGCCACAGTTCGCTGCGGCGTGTGCCGACGGCTGCAGGGGCAGCAGCAGCGGCAGGCGCTGCATCCGCCGCTGGTGCCGTGGTTGCAGTGGGCCCGGCCTCGGCAACCTGCTGCGCGCCGGCCTGCATGCATGTCAAACAGGCCAGCATGGCGGCAGCGGTGGTGATCTTCATGCGCATCTCTCGTTGTCCTGCAGGTTACACGTCAGTCGTCGTCGTACGGGTCCAGATCGGGGAACATCACCGAAGTGAAACCGAACGTGGAAAAGTCTTCTATGCGCATAGGATAAAGCACGCCGAGCAAATGGTCGACCTCGTGCTGCACCACGCGCGCATGAAAGCCGTCGGCGTCGCGGCTGATCTTGTTGCCGTGCTGGTCCACGCCTTCGTAATGCAGGCGCGTGTAGCGCGGCACGCTGCCGCGCAGGCCCGGCACCGACAGGCAGCCTTCGAAGTCGCTGACCTTTTCTTCCGACAGGGGCGTGAGCACCGGGTTGATCAGTACCGTTTCAGGCACCGGCGGCGCATCCGGGTAGCGCTGGTTGTCTTTGAAGCCGTAGATCACCAGCTGCAGGTTGACGCCGATCTGCGGCGCCGCCAGCCCTGCTCCATTGGCCGCATGCATGGTGTCGAACATGTCGGTGATAAGGGCGTTCATTTCGGGCGTGCCGAAGGCGCGCTCGGGCACCGCTTCGGCCACCCGCAGCAGGCGCGGATCGCCCATCTTCAGGATTTCGCGGACTGTCATTTTGCTTCGCTTTCCTGGCAATGCTCATCCAAAAAGGCGCGGAACGCGGCGCCCGTCTCGGGGTGCTTCAGGCCCATCGCCGTCATCGCCTTCAGGTAGCCGAGCTTGGAGCCGCAGTCATAGCGCTGGCCTTCGTAGCGGTAAGCCAGCACGCGCTCGGACGCCATCAGTGCGGCGATGCCGTCGGTGAGCTGGATCTCGCCCCCGGCGCCGGTGCCGAGGTTTTCCAGGTAGTCGAAAATCTTCGGCGACAGCACGTAGCGGCCCACCACGGCCAGGGTCGACGGGGCGACCTCCGGCTGCGGCTTTTCGACGATCTCCGACACCAGTTCCAGGTTCGGCCGGTAGGCGCTGGCCTTGACGATGCCGTACTGGCGGGTGTTCTGGCGCGGTACGTCCTGCACGGCCAGGATGCTGCACTTTTCGTATTCGTACTGGCTGGTCATCTGCGCCAGCACCGGGCGCACGCCCGCTTCGGTGTCCATGAAGTCGTCGGCCAGCAGCACGGCGAACGGCTCGTTGCCCACCACCGGGCGCGCGCACAGCACCGCGTGCCCGAGACCCAGCGCCGCCGACTGGCGGATGTAGATGCAGTTGACATGCTTGGGAATGACATTGCGCACCAGCTCCAGCAGCTCGGCCTTGCCGGCCGATTCCAGCTCCGATTCGAGCTCGTAGGCCTTGTCGAAATGGTCTTCGATGGCGCGCTTGTTGCGGCCCGTGATGAAGATCATTTCGGTGATGCCGGCTGCAACCGCTTCTTCCACCGCGTACTGGATCAGCGGCTTGTCGACGATCGGCAGCATCTCCTTCGGCTGCGCCTTGGTGGCGGGCAGAAAGCGGCTACCGAGACCGGCAACGGGAAATACGGCTTTTCTAATTGGTGTCATCATCGTCGGGGCTTTCAGTGCTTTCAGTGGTTTCGGTGGTGTCGGTGGTGTCGGTGGTGTCGGTGGTTTTTAGTGTGTCGAGCAGCGCCAGCAGCCCTGCTTCATCCAGAACGGTAATACCAAGTTCCTGCGCCTTGGCAAGCTTGCTGCCCGCATCGGCCCCGGCGACCACGTAGCCGGTCTTTTTCGAGACCGAGCCGGATACCTTGCCGCCGGCCGCTTCGATCAGCGCCGCCGCGTCGTCCCGGCCCATGGTGGGCAAGGTCCCGGTCAAGACAAACGTCTTGCCGGTCAGGCCTCCTCCGCCGGCGGCCTTCATCACGTGCGCCGCTTCCTTCCAGCGCAGTACGCCGGCCAGCTGCTTGACCAGCGCGAGATTGTCGGCGTCGGTCAGAAACTCGCTGATCGAGCGCGCCACCACCGGGCCGACGTCGGCCACTTCGAGCAGTTGCAGGCCGCCTTCCCAGGTGGCCGCGTGCAGCAGCGCGTCCAGATTGCCGAAGTGCTGGGCCAGCGCCTTGGCGGTCGATTCGCCCACGTTGCGGATGCCCAGGCCATAGATAAATCGCGCCATGGTGGTGTCGCGCGACTTTTCCAGCGCATCGACCACGTTTTGGGCCGACTTGGCAGCCATGCGCTCGAGGCCTTGCAACCGCTCTTTGTCGAGCGCGTACAGGTCGGCCGCCGTGTGGATCAGCCCCTTGTCGACCAGCTGCTCGATCAGCTGGTCGCCCAGCCCTTCGACGTCGAGCGCGCGGCGCGACACGAAGTGCATCAACCCGCCCTTCTTCTGGGCGCTGCAATGGGTCCAGCCGCCGGAGCAGCGCGCCACCGCTTCGTCTTCCATGCGAACGATGGGCGAGCCGCATACCGGGCAGTTGGCCGGCATGACGAATTCGCGCGCCGTCGCGGGCCGTTTTTCGGGTACGAAGGCCACCACTTCGGGAATCACGTCGCCGGCGCGGCGCACGATGACGGTGTCGCCGATGCGGATATCCTTGCGGCGCACTTCGCCTTCGTTGTGCAAGGTGGCGTTGTTGACGTTGACGCCGCCCACGAACACGGTCGCCAGGCGCGCTACCGGCGTGATGGCGCCGGTGCGGCCGACCTGCACTTCGATGTCCAGCACCTCGGTCAGGGCTTCCTCGGCGGGGAATTTATGGGCGATGGCAAAGCGCGGCGCGCGCGACACAAAGCCCAGCTGCTGCTGGTCTTCCACGCGGTCGACCTTGTAGACCACGCCGTCGATTTCGTAAGGCAGGCTGGCGCGGCGCTGGCCGATGTCGCGGTAAAACGCCAGCATGCCGGCGGCGCCCTGCACCACCGCGCGCTCGGGCGAAACGGGCAGGCCGAGCGACTTGTACCAGTCCAGCAGCGCCGAATGCGAGGCCGGCATGGCGGCGCCTTCCAGCGCGCCCATGCCGTAGGCGAAAAAGCGCAGCTTGCGCGAGGCGGTGATGCGCGAATCGAGCTGGCGCAGGCCGCCGGCGGCGGCGTTGCGGGGATTGGCGTACTCCTTCAGGCCCTTCTCACGCTGGCCATCGTTGAGCTTTTTGAATTCGGCCTTGTACATCAACACTTCGCCGCGCACTTCCAGCACGGCCGGCACGCTGTCTCCGTGCAGCCGCAGCGGAATCACGCTGACGGTCTTGATGTTGGCGGTGACGTCTTCGCCGGTGGCGCCGTCGCCGCGGGTGGCGGCCCTGACGAACACCCCGTTCTCATAGCGCAGGCTGATGGCCAGGCCGTCGAACTTCAGTTCGCTGGCGTAGTCCACCTCGGCGGCCGCGTTCAGGCCTTCGCGCACGCGCCGGTCGAAGTTGTCGATGTCTTCATCGGCGAACGCGTTGTTCAGCGAGAGCATCGGCACCGTGTGGGTGACCTGCTTGAATTCGGGGATGGGCGCCGCGCCCACCCGGAAGGTGGGCGAGTCGACCGATATGGCCTCGGGGTACGCCGCTTCGAGCGCCTGCAGCTCACGGAACATCTTGTCGTACTCCGCGTCCGGGATGGTGGGAGCGTCCTGCACGTGGTACGCGTAGATGTGGCGATTCAGTTCGGTGGTCAGCGCCGCCATGCGGGCCAGCGCCGCCGTCATTTCCTCGGGCGACTTGTCAGACTGGTCGCGCTTGTCGGTGGGTGCTCCGGTATCCACGGCGACGCTCTTAACTGAACAGGCGCAGCGCGCGCGTCGAGCCGGCCGGAATGTCGGCCGCGTCCATCTCCTGGTAGAACTCCTTGACCTGGCCGGCGATCTCGGTGAGCGCCTCGTCCATCAGCGGCTGGTTGCTGTCGTCGACGATCAGCGCGTCCAGACGGGCCACCAGCGAGCGGGCGCAGGCGACCATCGCACCGAAGCCGTCGCGCGCGGGCGCCACGCATGGCACGTCCAGCAGCAAGGTCAGGCGCGAGGTGGTGTCCGCACCCAGCGTCACGTTGGTCGACAGGGTGAACAGCTGGCCACCATCGCCGTCAGGCATGATGAAACGGCCGTCCGGACGGGCGTCGAAGCCGGCCTTTTCCAGCGCGCCGATCAGGGTCGGCATCGACCAGGGCGCGCCGTTGGACATCAGATTCACGCCCAGCTGGGCGTCGTGCCCGGCTACGAAGCGGTGCAAGGTGCGCGCTTCGGCCATGACTTCGACCATGTCCGGGATTTCCGGCTCGGCGCCGATCTCGTCGGCCACCGCGCGCAGGCGCGTGACCAGTTCCGAGTATTCGAGCTCGTTGATGGCCGTGGTGCGGCTGGCCATCTGCACGCCGGCCTGCAGCTTGGTGTAGACGCCGCCATGGGCGATGGGTTCCCACTCGCCCGACACGGCGAGGCCGATGTAGTGTATCGGCTTGTTGCCCACGTGGCGCAGGGTATGCAGCGCGGGCAGGATCTTGTCGCCGCGCACCGCGATTTCCAGCGCCAGCGGGATCAGGCAATCGATCAGCGGGTCGACCAGGCTGGTGGCCACCTCGGACGGCGGCACGTCGGTATCGGTGCCGGCCACGACGGGGGCAATGGGCGCCACCTCGATCGGCTGGTCCGGGCTGCCAGGCACGAAGCTCGGTTCCTGGCGCACTTCGCCGCTACGCATCAGCACGTCGTCGTGTTCGGAAGAAAAGGCGCGCTCGACGCTCTTTTTCGCTTTGTGTTCTTGCCACTTGTTATAGGCAAAGACGCCCGCGACGAAAACGCCCGCGGCGCCGATCAGGCTCATTTGGAATTCATCTGTCATGCTGCTTGTGCCTCGGTAGCGAAATGTGTGGCGGGTTCCACGCCATCGGTCACTGGAACCCTCCCCTAAACCAATGACTTAGCTTGCGTCACCAGCGTGCTGCATTCTGTGTGCGCCGTGCTGCAATGGCGCGCGCGCGTAGTTCGGCATTGTAATACCTATTTAACCACACACAAAGTCCCGGGCCCGACACCAAGCCGGGCAGCGGCCCCGGCTTTTATCATGGTCCGGATGGTGTACTAAGATATTCCACCTCATGTCGAGTCATCTTCAGCCGCTTTGTCCGCTTTGTCCGCTTTACGCCGATACCAGATCCGGGAACTCGGCCCCGACCGACTCCATATCCACCGCCACGATGCGTGACACGCCCTGCTCCTGCATGGTCACGCCGATCAGCTGGTGGGCCATCTCCATGGCGATTTTGTTGTGCGAGATGAACAGGAACTGGGTCTGGTCCGACATGCGTTTGACCATGCGGCAGAAGCGCTCGGTGTTGGCGTCGTCCAGCGGCGCGTCGACTTCGTCCAGCAGGCAGAATGGCGCCGGGTTCAGGCGGAACATCGAAAACACCAGCGCGGTGGCCGTCAGCGCCTTTTCGCCGCCCGACAGCAGGTGAATCGTGGCGTTCTTCTTGCCCGGCGGCTGGGCCATCACCTGCACGCCCGAATCGAGAATCTCGTCGCCCGTCATCACCAGCTTGGCATTGCCGCCGCCGAACAGGATCGGGAATAGTTCCGAGAAATGATGGTTGACCCGATCGAAGGTATCCTGCAGCAGCTCGCGCGTTTCGCGGTCGATGCGGGCGATGGCGTCTTCCAGCGTGGTGATGGCATCGACCAGGTCCTTGTTCTGCGCATCTAAAAAGTTCTTGCGCTCGGAGGCCTGGGCCAGTTCGTCCAGCGCCGCCAGATTGACCGCTCCCAGCTGGGCGATGGCGTTGGTCAGGCGCGTGACCTCCCCTTGCAGGTAGGACGGCTTCATGTCGGGATGCAGTTTCAGGCTCAGGGCCGCTTCGTCCGCATCCACCGCTTTCAACGCATCGTTGAACTGCTCCTGGTTCAGGCGCGCGGCCTGTTCCTTGAGCTGCATTTCCATGATCTTGTCGCGCTGCGGCTGCAGGCTGCGCTCGGACTGCATGCGCGTCTCTTCGGCGCTGCGCAGCTTCTGGGTGATCTGGTCCAGCTCATGGCGCGCATCCGAGAGCGCCTTCTCCTGCGAGGTGCGGCGCTCCAGCAGATCCTGCAGGCCGTCGCTGGCCGCCCCCGACTCCAGCGCTTCCAGTTCCTGCTGGCCGATTTCGATGCTCTCGCCGACCTGCTCGGCCTGCGCCGCAGCCGTGGAGATATTGCGGCGCAGTTCCTCGATCTTGGCGCGCTGGCTTTGCTCGGCGAACTTGGCTTCCTGCGCGGCCCGTTCCAGCTCGCGCAGACGTTCGCGCGCCTCGGCCAGTGCCTGTTCCTTGTTCAGAAAATCGGTCTGGCCGTCTTCGTGTGCGCCTTGCAGGTCGGCCAGCGCCATATCGAGCTGTTCGAACTTTTCTTCGGACTCCATGCGGATCTGCTGCTGCTCGCTTTCCTGCGCGGCGATTTCGGCCAGATCGGCCTGGATCTGCGTGCTGCGCTGATTGAAGCGCGCCTCGACCTCGGACTGCTTGACCACTTCGATCTGCAGCGCGTGCACCGATTGCGTCAGCGTGCCGCTGCGCGCACGCGCGTCCTGCAGGCGCCGCGCCAGATCGGCCGCGGCGGCATCGGCCCGCACGGCTCGGGCGCGCGCTTCATCGGCCAGCATGGTCTGCGCGCGCAGCTGTTTGCCGATGTTGTCGATCTCCTGCTGGCGCGCCAGCATGCCGTCCTGCTCGGCGTCGGCGGCGTAGAAGCGCACCGACGACTGCGTCACCACGTGGCCGGCGCGGGTCACAAAGGCGCCGCCCTGCGGCAGGCGCGCGCGTTCGGCAAAGGCGTGGCCCGCGTCGTCGGCGGCGAACACATTGTGCAGCCAGTCCTGCAGCAGCCCGCGCAGGCCCGGGTCGTTCAGTTTCAGCAGGCTGGCGAAGCTTTTCAGGCCCGGCACCTCGGGCAGCGCCTGCGCATTGGTCGATGGCGCATACAGCGCCAGCTTGGCCGGCGGCGCATCGCTGAAGAACGCCTTGGCCCACTCGATGTTGGACATTTCCAACGCGCCGGTGCGTTCACGCAGCACCGCTTCGAGCGCCGTTTCCCAGCCCTGCTCGATCTGCAGCTTCTGCCACAGGCGCGGCAAGCCGGCCAGCTCGTGCTTTTCAAGCCAGGGCTGGACCTTGCCCTTGGTCTGCACGCGCTCCTGCATCTGCTTCAGCGCCGACAGGCGCGCTTCCAGCTGGGCGTTGGCGGCCGTTTCGGCATTGACCTGCGCCTGGGCCGTGCCGCGCTCTTCTTCCACGCGCTGCTGCTGTTCCAGCGCCTCTTCCAGCATCATGGTCTGCTCTTCCAGCGCCTGCTGCTTTTCTTCCAGCTGCATGCGCAGGTTGGACAGGTGGCTGCTGTCGGGGAGATTGAGGCCGTTCTTTTCCTGCTGCAGACGCTCTCGCCGCACCGTCAGGCCGTTGAGAATATTGGAGGCGTTGCGCTGGTGCGCCGATTCCAGTTCGATCTGCTGCTGCGCCTGCATGATGCGGGCGCGCGATTCGGTGCTCGCGTGCTGGGCCGCGCGCCAGGCCGCGTCCAGGTCCGGCAAGCGCTCGGACTGCGCTTCGGCCGTCATCTGCGACTGCTCCACGCGCCCGCCCAGTTCTTCCAGCAAGAATTCGGCTTCCTCGATGCGGTTCTGGTATTGCTCGCGCTGGCTGGCCCACTGGTTGCGCTGGGCCGTCAGGGCCGCGATCTGGTTCTGCAGGCGGCTGCGCGACTCGATGACGAACTTGATCTGCGCTTCCAGGCTGCCGATCTCGGAATTGGTCTGGTACAGGTGGCCCTGGGCCTGATGCAGGCGGTCGCCCACGGCAAAGTGAGCCTGGCGCATCTGCTCGAGCTCCAGCTCCACGTGGCGCAGCTTGGCGGTCTGCTCTTCCAGGTCGGTCTGGGCCTGCTCCATCTCGCGGAAGTAACGGGCCTGCTCGGCTTGTGCTTCGTTCTTGCGCAGCAGCCAGAGCAGCTTCTGCTTTTCTTCCTGGTCCGATTGCAGCGAATGAAATTTGTTCGCCACCACGGCCTGCGCTTCCAGCTTTTCCAGGTTGGCGTTCAGTTCGCGCAGGATGTCTTCCACGCGCAGCAGGTTTTCGCGCGTGTCGCCGAGCCGGTTTTCCGTCTCGCGGCGGCGTTCCTTGTATTTGGAGACGCCGGCCGCTTCTTCGAGGAACACGCGCAGCTCTTCCGGGCGCGATTCGATGATGCGCGAGATCATGCCCTGACCGATGATGGCGTAGGCGCGCGGGCCGAGACCCGTGCCGAGGAAGATGTCCTGGATGTCGCGCCGGCGCACCGGCTGGCCATTGATGTAATAGGTCGAGGTGCCGTCGCGCGTGAGCGTGCGCTTGACGGCGATTTCGGCGTACTGGCCCCACTGTCCGGCGGCCTTGCCGTCGTTATTGTCGAACACCAGCTCGACCGAGGCGCGCCCGGCGGGTTTACGGTGGGTGGAGCCGTTGAAGATCACATCCTGCATCGACTCGCCGCGTAGTTCCGACGCCTTCGATTCGCCCAGCACCCAGCGCACCGCATCGATGATGTTGGACTTGCCGCAGCCGTTAGGCCCGACCACGCCAACGAGCTGACCCGGCACCTGGAAATTGGTGGGATCGACGAATGACTTGAATCCCGACAATTTGATGGACGATAGACGCACGTTGAATGGCAGGGTGGGAAGCTTGAAAGATACCCATCATACCATTGCCAAGCGCTACTTCGGCATGGCTGAAAGGAGCAGCTGCGGGGGCCAACCTGGCGGCCGGGCGACACCGCGGTTTATCTCCAGCAGATCGTGTGAAGTGAAGCGGACCCGATCAGTTCAGTAGTTCGCCGTCATGAGCCCTTGCCCCCCGGTCACCCGCAGCGGCATCACACGCAAACGTAGCTGAAATGCACCTTGTCGCTGCTGCACGGCGGCACATATGGCGTGGCGGCAGGTTTCCAGTTCCAGCGCTGATAAGGACGGTCATGCCCGGACAGATTGAGCGCCAGCCCGGTCATCAGCTGCTGGGAGTTGAAGTGCTTGCCTTGCCCCTGCTCGCTTTGCGGCAACAGCACCAGCACGGCAAGGGTCACTGCCACCAGCACGGGATGGGGCGCAAAGTCGCGCGGCGAGCGCACCAGCGCGATGAAGGCGGCGGCCACCAGCAGCCCCAGCGCGCAGCCCAACACGGC
This sequence comes from Janthinobacterium lividum, assembly GCA_943372275.1. GTDB lineage: Bacteria > Pseudomonadota > Gammaproteobacteria > Burkholderiales > Burkholderiaceae_D > Telluria_A > Telluria_A lividum_A. The sequence continues at coordinate 7,346 of CALRYE020000051.1, read as the reverse complement.
TTCCGAAGTGCTGTGGGTTCTCACGGCAATGCGGGAATAGGTCACCAGCAGGGCCAGCAGCACGGCGCCGGCCACGCCGGCCCGGCACAGCCACGACGGTTGCTTACGCAGCAGCAGGTAGGCGGCGACCGGAAACACTGCAGCCGCGCGCGAGGCATGGCCGCTGAAGCCGGCGAAGTCGACCGACATCAGCCCCACGCCCCAGCCGATGAAGGCGATCTTGCTGGCGATCACCAGCAGCATGGCGCCGCCGAATAGCAGGCACCAGTACAAGGCCCGTACCCGGCAATGGGCCGTAGCGAGCCAGACGGCGATGGCCACGCTGAGCGAGCCTGTTACGCCGATACCGCCCAGCGCGGTGATTTGATACCAGGTTTGCATCATATGAAGATGGGGCAAAGCACTGCCCATGGTCTTGTTACGGTTGACGCCGGAAGATCCATGCCTTCCAGTCGAGATCAGAATGATACGTGAAGTTGTGGCCGAGCCGATTTAACGGAGACTGAAGCAGATCAGATCAGGCCGCCCGGATCGGAACCATCCATCAGGCCGCCTCTGCGGCGCAAGCGTCGTTGCCGGCGCCCTGGGCCAGCGCTTCGGACAGGGCCCGGCCCACCAGGCCGTCCAGGCGCAGCAGCCGCACCTTGTCTTCGCGGAACGCGGTCAGCAGCTTTTCCACCGGCACCGAAAAGGCTTCCTGACGCGCGCCGGTCGAGAAGATGAACAAGGTGCGCAGCGGGCTGATCCACGCGAGCTTGACCTTGCGCACGCTGCCGTCCGGCTGGGTGAATTCGAACCACTGGCTGCGTTCGAGCGACTCGACCGCCAAGGCGGCATCGTCGATATCGAGCGGCAGCGGCGCATTGGCCGCCGCTTCGGCCGCAGCCGCCTGTTCTTTTTCCAGCCGCCGCAGGGCATCCTGCTGCGCCACTTCGACGGCGATCTCCAGCTGGCGCTCGGGCGAGATATCCAGCGGCGCGCGCACGATCGACGCGTGGCATTCGGCCAGGTCGGCAAAAAACTTGACGCGGTCGGCATCTTGCCACTTGATCACGTCCAGCCAGCGGTTCAAGGTGGCCAGCAGCCCCGGCAGCTTGGCGATCAGCGACTTGCGCTGCTCCTGCGAAATTTTCGGCTTGACGCTCCAGATCAGGTCATCCATGGTTTTGGTGGCGTTGTTGACGGCGCCCGGCTTGTCGTCCTCGACCGTGTAGGCTACCGTCAGCACCGACGTCCAGCGGTTTTCCAGGAATGTTTCGAGCAGAGCCACCACTTCGCCGCTGCCCACGCGCGCGGCAACGGCGTGCCGGGCCGAGCGCGTGGCGGCGGTGTGTTTCTCTTGCTTGAGGGCGGCGGCGATGGGCGCGGCGATCTCGGTTTCGGCTTCGGTGTCGTCGGCCTTGACCGAGGCTTCCAGCTCGGCCAGCGCTTCGCTGAAGCCGCTGGCCTGGTCGTCCGGCTCGCGCCCGATACGGTCGACGCTGCGCTGCATGGCCTGGAACAACGGGTCGTCCGGCCCCTTGCGCTGCTCCATGCCGATGCGCGACATCAGGTCGATCATCCGGCGCGCCGGGTGGGCTTCTTCGAAGAAAAAGTTCTTGTCGGCCAGCGCCGCTTTCAGGACGGGAATTTGCAGGAAATGAATCAGCTCGCGGATTTCCGTCGGAATGTTCGGGTCCAGAAACACCGTATCGAACACCTTGGACAGCAGGTCGATGGTGCTTTCGTCGCGCCGGGTGAGGCTGCCTTTCGGCATGCTTTCCTTCAGGCGGGGCAGATAAAACACATCCGCGCTGGCCATGCCGCCGGAACCGCGCGCCATGCCGCTGAATTGTCCGGGCGATCGTGCCTGCAGCGATCTGAGCATATCCAGCAACGGCGCATGGGCGACCATGACGTTGCCGCCTTGTTGAAACTCGCCTGGCTGGCCTGCGTGCGCAAAGCCGGCCTGTTCGCCAGCGGCCGCTTGCCCGCCATGCAACGCGCCGTCGCCTGATGCGGGCGCACCCTGCACCCGGCCTGCATTGAAAAACGGCGTCCCGCCCTGCCCGCGATCCTGTCCCGGGCCCGTGCCGAGGAAGTGGCCGCCGGCGTGCGCGATGACGCCGTCGGATGACGCACTGTCATGCACCGTCCGGCCGCCGGTATGGGATCCGCCGTGAAGCTGTCCGCCGCCCGGCACCGCGCCGTGCACGCCGGGACCCGGCACGAAGCCGTGCACCACCGGCGCATGCATCGCTGGCGATACAGCATCGGCTGCGGCCGCGGTGGTTGCGGTGTTTGCGCTACTTACCCCGCTTGCGCCGCGCGCCGATGGCAGCGGGGCCGCGAACCCCTGCGCGCCGCTGGGACGCCAGCCGCCGCCCGTGCCGCTGTTGACGCTGGCCGGCAGATCCGGAATCAGGGGAATGCCGCCATCCGGGCCTGCATCGGGATCGTCGTCGAGGAACTGGCGCAACTGCCGGCTCAGTTCAGCCTTCTGCCGCGCACGCGCCGATTTGGCGGCGGCCACGGTGTCGGTCTTGCGCGCATTCAAAGCGCTTGTTGCGCCGCCCCTGCCGCCGCTGGCGATCAGCGTGGCAACCAGGGCGTCGTACATGGGCGCCAGGTCGAAGATCACCTCGGGACGCAGCAGCGGCTGAATCAGGGCGTGACCCTGCGCGTCGGGCTCGAACGCGTGCCACGCTTCTTGTATCGCGCTTAGAAACAGTTCGGGACGGAATGGATTCTGGCTGAGGCGCAGCACATCGCGTTCGAGCGCCAAGCCCAGACGCAGGTTGACCGTGGCAATCTGGGCGGCATACAACAGTTCGAACGGGCGGCTGATGACATCGAACGCGACGCGGTTATCCATTTCCTCGAACGGCACCAGCGACAATTCCGCCACCGGGGCACGCGCTTTGACGCTCGATGGCAGCAACAACTCCAGCTCGCGGCGCAGGCTTTTGTCCAGCTCGCCCGTGGCAACATGAACAAAAGCGTAACTGTTTTCCTTGAGCAGATTGCCCGACTTGACGCGTTGATAGACGGCGCGCGCGTCGATGCCCGGTTCGCTCAGGTCGAGCAAGGCGGCCACCATGCGCGCGGACACGTCGAGCACCTGCTCGTTGATGTGCTTGGTGGCGATGGCGACGAGACTCTCCAACAGCAACTGCTGCGTCTGCAGCACCTGTTGTGCATTCGATTTGTTGGATGGAGATAAAGCCATTTTGCGGCCCGCCTTGGTTTACTTACCTATACCCGTATTCTGGCATGTTATTGCCGTATAGCAATAGGTAAATCACAAATACTCACAATTTATTTCAGCGGGCGCCCGCCCCTGACAACCCCGACGCGCCCGGCGCGACGCGGACCCAACTGCGCCTTTTGCAACAGCATCGCCACGCGACCGCAGGCTTGCCCCGAGGTTTGATACACCGCAAAGGTGGGCCGTCGGGTTTCCCTAACATAACAACAGACGCCCATTTGCGCGCCGTCCAAGCCTCTGTGAAGGAACATTGATGAAACCGATTCGGCAGCCCGATAACAAGCTCACCTTATATATCAGCTCTGCCCTGCTGGCCGGTCTGGCGGCGACCGTGGCCTACTGGCTGCTGTCGCAGCTGGACCAGATCGGCGTGCTGGCCGGCAGCGCGGCCGTGCACGGCGGCCCCTACAGCGCCGATTACGCGTCCGTGCGCCTGTTCGTGTGGGTCGCGCTGTCGGCCGACCTGGGCGCGGCGGGCTTGCTGGCGCTGTGGCTGCGCGCCGAGCTCAAGCGCCCACTCGATCCGCTCGCCGGCCTGAGCGACGCCGACATGGCGCTTGACCCGGGCGCAAGCCGCGCCGACGAGGCAAGCCAGGCGGCGCTGGCGCGGCGCATGCAAGAGATGAGCGAATCCCTGGCTGCGCTGCTGCTCAAGGTGCGCACCACGCCGGCGCCCATGACTGGCAGCGCCGGGCGGCCCGACGGCGCGGGGCGCGCTGCGCAGGCGCCAAGGGTGGGTTCCGAGCGCGGTCCCGAGCGGCGCCGCCCGGTGCCGGCGATCCATCTGATTTCCAACAATCCGAATCCGGTGCCCAGTCAGCGCACCGAGCGCCGCGCGCCGATGCAAATGGTGACCGCGCCGCCGGCGCCCGCGCGCCCCGCCATGCCGGTGCATGCGTGGGCCGCAGCGCGCCAGGACATCAGCTGGGAGGAATCGTAAGCCCACGGGCGGCATCGGTGCCCAATAAGAATCACTCCTACATGGGCGCGGGGGGTTCTCCGATAGCGCGACGTCAAGGGCGCTCCCATTATTGTGTCACCGGAAACGTCGCTGCGACACGTTTCGCAGTCCGCCCGGCCAGCAGGTCTTTTTAACCTCTACAAGGAACGGACATGAAAGCGAAAGAGAAAGACGGCAACAAACAGGGCGGCACGGCCGGATCGAGCAAGCAGTCCGGCGCCGGCACCCAGGGCGGCACCCATGAGCAGCACGTGGAAGCCGGCCGCCAAAGCCACAAGAACGACGCCAAGAGCGGATCGAAGTCGGGTTCCGGCTCGGGCAACAAGCAATCGAGCAGCAAGCGCTGATCCGGGTCCGGCCTTCCCCTGACCGGCGCGAGCCGCAGCCTGCACGGGTAACCGGAGCAGGCTTTTTTTCGCCCGCCCCTGCTTACATGTTGCGCATGCGCACACCCTTGGGCGGCGCGAAATCGGCCACGTCGGTAATGACCCCGGCCACCTTGGCGTCGCGCGCGGTCAGGTGCAAATCCGAATACTGGTGAATCGCCCACTGCTCCGGGGTCAGCTCGACATGCCTGCGCAAGATCGATTCGGTGCGCGCGTCGTCGGCGCGCAAGCCTTCGACGATGATATTGAGCGCATCGGGGCGGGCCCCGGGCGAGGCGGTCGCATGCGACTTGTGCACCATGAACCGGGCGGTTTCGCTGGCGTAGCGCCGGCTGCCGGCCAAAAACAGGATCACCGCGATCGACGCCACGGCGCCGGCGTTATACATGACGAACTTGACGGGCGAATTGGCCAGGAAGTTGTACAGGCATAATCCGTCGCTGACATAGCCGCCGTTCGACTGCAGCAGCACGTGGGCCGTGTCGACCCCGCATTCGGTCATGCCGGACACCGCTTCGAAGACGCGGTGCACCATATCGCTGTTGACATCGCCCGACAGGGTAAAGTAGGCGTCCGTTTCGTGTTTTGCTTGGTCTTCGCTCATGGGCTGGCTGCTCCGCAAGGTGGATACTTTATTCTAGCAAATAGATCGCCCGCTGGCCCGCGCAATGTGTTCTCTGGCGTGCGCGCCTGCCAGGCTCGACACGAGGTTGACACGAGGTTGACATACCGCCGCCCCTGGCATATCCTTCGCAGTCTTGATCGGGAGAGGGCAGCCACGCTGCCGCCGAAGGGGCATCACCCATAAACTCTCAGGCAAAAGGACCGGTCAAGGGTCAGCGTGTTACAGCGCTGGCGAAACTCTGGAGAGCAGTCCTGGCCCGCGCCAGGCTCACCGAAGGGGCAGGCGGAGTCGATTTTTCCGCTATCTCTCAGGTACCAAGGACAGAGGGGCGACGGACATACGTATTGCGGCTGGAACGGCGAGATGCCGTCATGGCCGCTGACGTCTGCTCGGCTACCCCCTATTCCAACTGCCCCGAGGATTCCATGACGCTCAAAACGACCCCGCTCAATTCCGCCCACCGCGCCGCCGGCGCCAAGATGGTCGATTTCGGCGGCTGGGACATGCCCGTCAACTACGGTTCGCAGATCGAGGAACACCATACCGTGCGCACCGACGCCGGCATGTTCGACGTGTCGCACATGTGCGTGGTCGACCTGCAGGGCGAGCACGTGCGCCCGTTCCTGCGCGGCCTGCTGGCCAATAACGTCGACAAGCTGCAGGCGCCGGGCAAGGCGCTGTATTCGTGCATGCTCAATCCGCAGGGTTTCGTCATCGACGACCTGATCGTCTACTTTTTCAGCGAATCGTGGTTCCGCCTGGTGGTCAACGCCGGCACGGCCGAAAAAGACGTGGCCTGGATCAGCGCGCAGAACGATGCCACCGGCAGCGGCGTGACGATCACCCAGCGCCGCGATGGCGGCGGCGCCGACGCCATGGCGCTGATCGCCGTGCAGGGCCCGAACGCCCGCGCCAAGGTGTGGCAGGTGCTGCCCACCACCCAGGCGCCGTCGGAAAACCTGAAACCGTTCAACGCCGTGATCGTGCCCGGCACCGCCTTCGGCGAAGTGATGGTGGCGCGCACCGGCTACACGGGCGAAGACGGCTTCGAACTGGCCTTCCCGGCCGCACAGGCCGAAGCGCTGTGGAACGCGCTGGCCGCCGCTGGCGTCAAGCCGGCTGGCCTGGGCGCGCGCGACACGCTGCGCCTGGAAGCGGGCATGAACCTGTATGGCCAGGACATGGACGACAGCGTCAACCCGCTTGACGCCGGCCTGGCCTGGACCATCGACCTGGTGTCGGAGCGCGACTTCGTCGGCAAGGCCGCGCTGGCGCAGCTGGGCCAGAACGCCCGCTTCGTCGGCCTGATCCTGCGCGAAAAAGGCGGCATCCTGCGCGCCCATCAAAAAGTGGTCAGCGCCGCCGGCGCAGCGGGCGAAATCACCAGCGGCACCTTCAGCCCCAGCATGCAGCAAGCCATTGCGCTGGCGCGTGTGCCGATGGAAGTAAATGTGGGCGATACTGTCCACGTCGAGATCCGCGACAAGAAGCTGGCCGCCACGGTAGTGAAGCTGCCGTTCGTGCGCAACGGTAAAATACTGGCTGCCTGAGCGCGTCCCGACAACACCCCCGACACCGGCCTCACAACCACTCGAAACCACTCGATTTACAAGTCACTCACTGGAGAATACGACATGAACATCCCTGCCGACCTGAAATATACCGAATCCCACGAATGGGTACGCGCCGAAACTGACGGCACCGTCACGGTTGGCATCACCGAATACGCCCAGGACGCCTTGGGCGATATCGTGTTCGTCGACCTGCCGAAGGTCGGCAAGGCTTACACCGCCGGCGACGACGCCGCCGTGGTGGAATCGGTCAAGGCCGCCAGCGACATCTACGCGCCCGTGTCGGGCGAAGTGGTGGCCGTCAACGACGCCGTTGCCGACGCGCCCGATTCGATCAACGCCGACGCCTACTCCGCATGGCTTTTCAAGATCAAGCCTAGCGATCCGGCCGCCATCAACGGCCTGCTGGACGCTGCCGGTTACGGCAAAGTCACGGCCGACTAAGTTCGCCGTCGCCCCGTCGTTCCCGCCGCGTGTGCGCCGGGAACGGCGTTATCTCTCCTCTTAGCTACCTGCCTCCGATCTCATGACCCGTTCCAGCCTGACCCAACTCGAA
>CALRYE020000050.1:0-35630 GCA_943372275.1 Janthinobacterium lividum | reverse complement strand
CAGCCCGGACGCACCGAGCGCGCCGGCGCCCGTCCATGCCAGTGGTTTCGAACTGAAATAAGGAGTCCGTCATGCACCCACGTAACTTTCTTGCCAGCGCCATGGTGGCGGGCGCGCTGACGCTGGCCGGCTGCTCGTCGACGCCGTATTTCGACCGCCATTTCGGCGAGTCGGTGCGCGCCACGATGGCGTCCCAGGTCATCAATCCTAACGCGGCGGGCAACCCCGATCCGGTCAGCGGCATCGACGGGCGCGCCGCCAAGGGCGCCCAGGACCGCTATGAGCGCTCGATGGAGCCGCCCCAGGCGCCACGGGGCATCCTCGGCGCGGGCAGCGGCAAATGACAGCGTCCCTTCAGCGCGCGCCACGCCGCCGCCAGCGTGGCGTCTACGCCATTCTGTATGCGGTGCTGCTGGTGCCGCTGATGGCGATGATCGGGCTGGCGCTCGATGTGGCGTACCTGTTCGCCCGCCAGCATGAGCTGCGCAACATCGGCGACAGCGCCGCCGTGGCGGCGGCGCGCGCGCTCGATGGCAGCACCATCGGCGTGGGCAACGCCGTCACGGCCGCGCGCACGGCGGCGACGGCCAATCAGTACCGCTTCATGCGGCCGCTGGCGGCCTCGTGGAGCGACGCGGCGTTGCGCCTGGGGCCGTCGCCGGGCGGCCCGTGGACGCCGGCCGGCGCGGTGTCGGCGGCCCAGGCCGCGACGTTCTTTTATGCCCGCGTCGACACGGGCGAGCTGGACGACAGCATGACCCGGGTGCGCGTCACGCTGCTGCAGGTGGTCCGTGGCCAGGCGCCGGCGCAGAAAATCCGCGCCGTGGCCGTGGCCGGGCGCGGCATGAGCACCATTTTGCCGCTGGGGATCTGCGCGCTGGCCAGCGCCGAGTTTTCCAAGCGCGTCAACGGGGCCGGCAACGACGAGCTGCTCGAATTCGGCTTTCGCCGCGGGGTGTCCTACGATCTGCTCAACCTGAGCTCCTACGACACCACGCCGCGCCATTACATCATCAACCCGTTCGCCTTCCCGCCGGCGGCCGGCCGCCCCGAGGATTACAGCGACGAGGTGCTCAAGCCGCTGGCGTGCACGGGCGCCATCCCGGCTCCGGTGCTGGCGGCGGGCACGGCGGTGCATGTGCAGGCCGGCTTTCCGGTGGCCATGGCGGTGCAGCTGAACTCGCGCTTTAACGAGTATCTGACCGGCAGCGTGTGCACCACGCCCAGCGCGCCGCCCGACGTCAACATCAAGGATTTCCGTGGCGGCTATGTCAACTACTGGATGAATAACAGCGCGACCAAGCTGCGCCCCAGTGCCGAGCCGGCCGACATCACGGGCACGGACGGCGTCACGCGGCGCCTGAATGTGGCCCATGGCGACGGCGCCGGCGCCACCCGCACCAACTACGGTCCGCTGTGGGCGTACAGCCGGCCACTGCGCTTCGACAGCGCCACCGGCGCCGGCGGCGCCGAGTTCAGCAACACCGACTGGGGCGCGCTGTATCCGGTCGGCTCGGGCTTGAAACCGTCGACCACCTATGCCAACGCGCAGACGCCCTACACCATGAACGAGGTGCCCCATGCGAGCTCCCCGTCGGGCGTCACGGCACTGCTACACCGCCGCATTATCAATGTTCCGCTGCTCAGTTGTCCGGTCGCCGGCAGCACGGCCACGGTGATGGGCATCGGGCGCTTTCTGCTGGTCGCGCCCGCCAACAAGGACGTGCTCTACCCGGGCATTCATGGCGAATTCGCGGGACTGACCACGTACGGCAAATTGTCCGCTTCCACGGTGCTCTACCAATGAAACCAATGAAATCACGTCAACCACCCAGGTCAGCTCCCCGGCAACGGGGGGCCGCCGCCGTGGAACTGGCGCTGCTGCTCACCGCCACCATGGTGCTGATGCCCGCGCTGGTGCTGTTTGCGCGGGTGTTTTATCAGTACAGCATCGTCAAGCAAGCCAGCCAGGATGCGGTCAGCTACATGGCCGCGCTGCCCGTGGCCGCCATCGTCGACGACAATGCCGCAAGCGCCGCCGTGGTGCTGGCGCAAGCGATGGTGACCGCGGCGGCGAACGAGTCGAAACTGCTGGACGCCAGCACGCTGACGTCAGCCACGATCACCTGCAACGGCGAGACGTGCGGCGGCGGCCTGGTACCGGCCACCATCCAGAGCACGGTGACGCTGCAGGTCACCGACCTGGGCATGAGCGGCGCCACGGGGCGGTGGACCAATCTCTCCACGCGCAAATTTCGTCTCGTCATCGTGGCCAGCGTGCCATACCGCAACTAACCATGGGGAAGGGGACGATCATGCATCCGACCAGGCGAACGATACGCGCGCGTGCCCAACGGGGCGTGGTGGCGGTCGAATTCGGCATGCTGGCGCTGGTTTTTTTCTCGCTGGTGTTCGGCACCCTGGAAATTGCGCGCGCCATGTATTTGTGGAGCATGATGATCGAGTCGACCCAGCGCGCCGCGCGCGGCGCTGCCCAGGCCCGCTTCGACAGCGCGACCCAGGAGCAGGTGCGCAATGCCGCCATGTTCGGCCAGACCGGCGGGGTGTTCATGGCGGGCAACCTGCGTCCTGCCAATCTGCGCATCGATTATCTGAACAATGGACTGGACCCCGTGAACCCGCCGGCCTGTCCTTATCAGCAGATTGTCAATTGCAGCGCCAACGTCAACGCCGCCAACTGCATCCGTTTCGTGCGCGTGCGCCTGTGCACGAGCGGGGACGGCGCCGGCGGTTGCACCCGCGTCGATTACATCCCGCTGTTCGGCGGCAGCTTCTTCCCGTCGGGCCTGTTGCAATTTCCCACCTTCGCCACCATCACGCCCGCCGGACTGCTGGGCCACCAGCCCGGTGGCGCGGCCTGCCCGTAGCGCTTGCCATTTTCCAAGGAACGCCCATGAAAGCCTTACTTATCACGCGCGACAGTCAGTTGCACGCGGAGATAGCCTCGCAAGGGGCGGCGCGGGTGCCGCCCGTTCACCTGACCGCGCGCGCCAGCCTGCGCGATGCGCTCGACCGGGTGGTGCCCAACGGGCCGGTGCTGGTGATCGTCGACGCCAGCCATTTCGAGGCCGGCGACGCCGATCTGCTCGAACGCCTGGCCAAGCACTATGCCGAGGCCAGCTTCATGCTGCTCACCCGCGAGCACCAGCAGGACCTGCTGATCCGCGCCATGCGCGCCGGCGTGCGCGAAGTGCTGCAGCTGCCGCTGGTGCACCGCGCCTTCCATGAAGCGATGGACCGCATCGCCGCCACCGTCGGCGTGGTCAGCATGCGCGACGGCAAGGTACTGGCCTTCATCTCGTGCAAGGGCGGCAGCGGCGCCACCTTCGTGTCGACCAATTTCGGCTATGCGCTGGCGGCCCTGGCCGACAAGAAGGTCATGCTGATCGACCTGCACGGCCAGTTCGGCGACGCCACCCTGTACGTGTCGGACCAGAAGGCGGTCATGACCTTGTCCGACGTGTGCAGCCAGATCGCCCGCCTCGACGGCGCCTTCCTGGAGTCGTGCCTGGTGCACATCACCGACGGCTTCGGCATCCTGGCCGCGGCCGACGATCCGGCCCATGCCGTCACGCTCAAACCCGAGCACATGGATGCCATCCTGCGCGTGGCGCGCCAGCACTACGACTACATCGTGCTCGACGTGGGGCGCCAGATCGACGCCATCTCGCTGCGCGCGCTCGACAGCGCCGACGCCATCCATCCGGTGCTGCAGCTGGGCCTGCCGGACATTCGCGACGGGCGCCGCCTGCTCGACATCTTCCGCTCGCTGGGCTACCCGATCGACAACACCCGGCTGATCGTGAACCGCTACGAAAAGGGCGGCAAGCTGCGCCTGCAGGACCTGCAAAGCGCGCTGGGCGCGGACATCATGCACACCATCCCCAACGATTACCTGGCCGTGACGGATTCGGTCAACCAGGGCGTGCCGGTGCTGCAGCTGGCGCGCTCGTCGGCGGTGTCGCGCAGCCTGGCCGAACTGGTCGAGCTGGTCACGGCGCGCCGGGTGCCGGAAAACAAGGGCTTGTTCGACCGCATCTTCGGTCGCGGCGACCACGATCAATAACAGGAGCTGCCATGACGTTACGCGAACGCTTATCCGCCACCGACGACGCGCGCCCGGCCACGCCCATGGGCACGGCGGCGGCGCTGCAGGCGTACCAGGAGCTGAAAAAGACCATGCACCAGATGATCCTCGACCGGATCGACCTGGAGCGCCTGAAACGCCTCACCGCCGAGCAGTTCAAGCATGAGCTGGCGCTGCTGATCCAGCGCATCATCGAGGAAGAGCGCATCGTGCTCAACCAGCACGAGCGGCACAACCTGGTGCTCGACATCCAGCACGAAATGCTCGGCTTTGGCCCGCTCGAACCGTTGCTGGCCGACCCCACCGTGTCGGACATCCTGGTCAACACCCACGCCATGGTGTACGTCGAGCGGCGCGGCAAGCTCGAGCTGACCGGGGTGACCTTCCACGACAACGCCCACCTGATGAAGATCATCGACAAAATCGTCTCGCGGGTCGGGCGCCGCGTCGACGAGTCCAGCCCCATGGTCGACGCGCGCCTGCCGGACGGCTCGCGCGTCAACGCCATCATTCCGCCGCTGGCCGTGGACGGGCCGATCCTGTCGATCCGGCGCTTTGCCGCCACCCCGCTGACGGTGGACAACCTGCTGGCCTACAAGAGCATGACGCCGCCCATGATCCAGGTGCTGCAGGCGCTGGGGCATGCGAAGATCAACATCCTCATTTCGGGCGGCACTGGCAGCGGCAAGACCACCCTGCTGAACCTGCTGTCGGGCTTCATTCCCTCCAACGAGCGCATCATCACCATCGAGGACGCGGCCGAGCTGCAGATGCGCCAGCCCCACGTGGTGCGGCTGGAGACGCGCCCGCCCAACATCGAAGGCAAGGGCGAGGTGTCGCAGCGCTCGCTGGTGCGCAATGCGCTGCGCATGCGCCCCGACCGCATCATCCTGGGCGAGGTGCGCGGCGCCGAGGCGCTCGACATGCTGCAGGCGATGAACACGGGCCACGAAGGGTCGCTGGCGACGATCCACTCGAACACCCCGCGCGACGCGCTGGCGCGGCTGGAGAACATGGTCAGCATGGCCGGCGTGACGCTGACCACGCGCGCCACGCGCCAGCAGATCTGCTCGGCTGTGACGGTGGTGCTGCAGGTCACCCGCCTGACCGACGGCGCGCGCAAGCTGGTCAGCATGCAGGAGATCACCGGCATGGAAGGCGAAATCATCGCCATGCAGGAAATCTTCCGCTTCGAGCAGACCGGCGTGGCCGCCGACGGCAAGGTCCTGGGGCATTTCTGCGCCACCGGCGTGCGCCCGCGCTTTGCCGACCGCCTGCGCCTGTTCGGCGCGGCCGTGCCCGACAGCGCGTTCGATCCCACCCGCGTGTTCGAATAGGAGGGCGTCATGGATGCCGTGTTCTATACCTTTACCGTGCTGCTGTTCGCCGCCGTCATCCTGGGCATCGAAGGCGCTTACCTGTGGTGGTCGGGCGCCCATGGCGCGGCGGCGCGGCGCATCGCCAAACGGCTGCGCGTGATGTCGGACGGCGTCGACGGCCTCGGCGAGCGCGTCTCGATCCTCAAGCAGCGCCGCTTCAGCACCCGGCCCTGGGCCGATGCGCTGCTGCACCGGCTGGCGCCGGCGCATGCGGTCGACCGGATGCTGATCCAGGCCGGCGCCAAGTTTTCCGTCGGCCAGTTCGTCTGCGCCTCGCTGGCGCTGCTGGCCGTGGCGCTGCTGGTCACCCAGACGCGCGCCGTGCCCGCCGTGCCGGCGCTGGTGATCTGCGCGATGGCGCTGGGCACGCCGATGATCCTGCTGCGGCGCGCCCGCACGGCGCGCCTGATCAAGATCGAGGAGCAGTTGCCCGAAGCGGCCGACTTCCTGGCCCGCGCCATGCGCGCCGGTCACTCGTTTTCCAACGTGATGCAGATGGTCGGCACCGAGATGTCCGAGCCGCTCAGCGGCGAATTCCGCATGGCGCACGAGGAAATCAACTACGGCGTGCCGCTCAACGAAGCGTTGCACAATCTGGCCGACCGGATACCCCTGACCGATCTGCGCTACATGGTCATTGCGGTGGTGATCCAGCGCGAGTCGGGCGGCAACCTGGCCGAAATTCTCGGCAGCATCGGCCACATCATCCGCGAGCGTCTCAAGCTGGTGGCCAAGGTGCGGGTGCTGTCGGCCGAAGGGCGCATGTCGGCATGGGTGCTGGGCATGCTGCCGCTGGGCGTGGCGCTGTTCATGTCGATCGCCAATTATGCCTACATCAGCGTGCTGTTGACCGATCCGTCCGGGGTGCGCATGCTGTGGTACGGCGCCGGCATGATCGTCATCGCCGTGCTGTGGATCCGCAGGATCGTTCACATTCGCGTGTAAGGAACCATCATGACTTCCATTCATCTGCTGTTTCTGCTGATCGTGTTCGCCATCGTGGGCGGGCTGGCGCTGCTGGCCATGGTGGTGTTCGCGCCGGGCTACATGCGCGAGCGCCTGGACAGCTTCGGCGCGCCGAAACCCGAAGCGAGCACGCTCGCAAGCGACGGCTGGGTCGAGAAAGTGGTCAAGGCGGCCCAGCCGTTCAGCAAACTGTCGCTGCCGGAGGAGGGCTGGGAACAGTCGGCCCTGCGCACCCGCTTCATGAACGCGGGCTGGCGCAAGCCGGGCGCGGCGACGCTGTACTTCGCCGCCAAGACCATCCTGGCGCTGGGACTGCCGTGCATCGCGGCGCTGGCGCTGGACCTGTTCGCGCCGTCCATGCCGGGGCGGCAGTTCATTGTCGTCTTGCTGGTGAGCGTGGCGGTGGGCTATTACCTGCCCAATCAGGTGCTCAGTCACACGGCGCGCCGGCGCCAGCGCGAGATTTTCGAAAACGTCCCCGACGCGCTCGACCTGCTGACGGTGTGCGTCGAAGCGGGCCTGAGCCTGGAGCGCGGCCTGGTCAAGGTGGCCGATGAAATCCACATCAAGAGCCTGGTGCTGGCGCAGGAACTGCAGCTGGTGCTGATGGAGATGCGCGCCGGTTTCACCAAGGAGCGCGCGCTGCGCAACTTCGCCCTGCGCAGCGGGGTGGAGGATGTCGACACGCTGGTGGCCATGCTGATCCAGTCCGAACGCTTCGGCACCAGCATGGGCACGTCGCTGCGCGTGCATTCGGACAATTTGCGCACCAAGCGGCGCATGAAGGCCGAGGAAGCGGCCGCCAAGATCGCCCTGAAACTGATGTTCCCCCTGATTTTCTTCATTTTTCCCGTTCTGCTGATCGTTTTGCTGGGACCTGCCGGCATCCAGATCGGCCGCAGTTTCGGCCTGATGGCCGGGAACTAACCGCACTAGGAGATCGCTATGCACCTGTTCTTTCAACGCCTGGGCGTGGCCTGCACCGGTACCCTGCTGCTGGCCTGCGCCGACGTCAGCCACCAGACCGCGCCGGCGGCCCCGCCGCTGGCGTCCACCCTGGCCGCCGCGTCCGAGGTGCGCGCCAACGAGGCCTACCTGCGCGGGCGCGCGGCCCATCTGGCCCGGCGCTTCGATGACGCCATCGGCGCCTACCAGGCGGCCCTGGAATCCCAGCCGCGCCACGTCAACGCCCGCAACGGGCTGGCCACGCTATACGCCGAGCAGGGCCGCTTCGGCCAGGCGATCGCGCTGTGGCAAGCCCTGACGGCCGAGGACGCCGGCACGGCCGGTCCCCAGTCGGCTTTCCTGTTCAGTAATCTGGGGTACGCCCGGTTCCTCAACGGCGACTACGAACAGGCACTGGGCGCGCTGGAAAAGGCGTGCGTGCTCGACCCGCTCAATTACCGCGCCTGGCAGCATCTGGGCAGCGCACTCGACAAACTGGGGCAGCATGAGCGCGCCCGGCTGATGCAGCGCCAGGCCGCCACGTTGCAGCAGCACGACTTCAAGGCCGACTACGCCGTCGTGGCGCGCTCGCAGGTGGCGGCCATCGACACGGCCGTGCAGGCGCCCGAGCGCGCCGGCCAGCAGTGGGCCGAAACCCAGATCCACCATCGCGCCGACGGCATGATGGAGCTGCGCCGGGTGGAGGGCGACGCCGGCGGCGCCGATGTGGCGCCGCCGCGTCAGGCCGTCGCTGCCAGCGCCGCCGCCGCTTCGGAAGCGCCCGGCGCCACGGTGATCCACGGCGGCGGCGCGCTGGTGGAGATTCGCAATGGCAACGGCGTCACCGGCATGGCGCGCGCCCTGGCCGGGGAAATGACGGGGGCGGAGCGGGTGGTGCGCCTGACCAACCAGAAAGGCTTCGGCGTGCAGCGCACCCGGGTCGAATACCAGCCGGAGTTTCGCGACGCGGCCGAGCGCCTGGCGGCGCGCTTCGGGGCGGCGCGCGTGGTGGCGGTCGGCCACGTTGGCCGGGCCGATGTGCGGCTGGTGATCGGCCATGATCTGGTCGGCAGGAAGCCGCTGGCGCAGACGCAGGCGCCGACGCAGGCGCCGAGGCCGACGCGGACGCACGCGCTGGCGGCCAGCGCCGTGGCGCCGGCCGCCGACCCCACGCGCGCGGCAACCCCGGTTCATTTGTGAGAGATCAAACGGCGTGCGACCCTGCACGCGACAATGGGGCGATCCTATCCTCTAACCGGAGAACCGCCATGCGTCTCGTACACCGTTTCGTCCAGCTGCTGTGCAGCTTTCTCATCGTCACGCTGGTCGCCTGCGCGCCGACTGCCAAGCGCGAAGGCGCGGGCGAATACATCGACGACAGTCTCATCACGGGCAAGGTCAAGGCGGCACTGGTGGCCGATCCCGACCTCAAGGCCACCGAGATCAACGTCGAAACCTACAAAGGCACCGTGCAGCTGAGCGGCTTTGTGGCCTCGCCCGACGATATCCCCAAGGCCAGCGCCCTGACGCGCAAGATCGACGGCGTCAAGGACGTCAAGAACGACATTGCCGTCAAGCGCTAGCGCCGCAGCCCGCTGCCGCCGGTTGGCTTGGTTCGCCCAGTTCGCCTGGTTCGCCCAATTCCCTGGTCGGCACGTTCCGCCCGCTCAGAGCCGCCACGCAGGTTGCGCTATTCCCACGACACCCTGCCCAGACCACGGGCATCGGCGTTGCGGATGGCGGGCTTGCCCACCACCGTGGCCGATCCCAGGCCGGTGAGGGTCAGGTCCGCCGAGCGGACCGCGTAGACGGTGGCGCCGCCGAGTCCGCTCATGTCGAGTTGCACGGCGTCGGCGCGCAGCTTGCGCGCGTCCAGTGCGCCAACGCCGCCCAGGCTGGCCTTGAGCAGCTTGCTCTGTCCGTTCAGGGCGATGTGGCCGGCGCCTTGCAGGTTCAGATCGATGCGTTCGGTCTTGCCCGCATTGAGCGTCATGCTGCCGACGCCGCCCAGCGTGGCCGTCACGGCCCGGTACTGGCCGTTGACCGTCATGGCGCCGGCGCCGGCTAGTGTCATGCGCAGTTGGTCCGCGCTGTAGCCCTGCACGGTGGTGCTGCCGACGCCGCGCGAGGTCACGTCCGTCAGCCGGGGCAATATCAGTTCGGCGCGCACCTCGCCGCGATCGTCGTCCCGATGGCTACGATGGCGCTGGTCGTCCGTATCGATGGTCAGCGTGTCGCCGCTCTGGCGCACCGTGACCCTGGCGAGGTCGGCCTTTTCGCCGTGCAGTGTCAGCGAGGGAGCGGCCCCGTAGCTGACGCGCAGATTGATGACGCCGTCCTGCTGCACCTTGGCGGCGCGCGGGTCGATGGCGCGCGCCTCGCTGATGGCGGCGGCGTGGGCAGGAGCGGACATCAGGATGGTCGCTGCCAGGAGTGCGGGGCTCAGTCGGTGGTGCATCGCGGATCTTTCGTGTGGGTTGAGCGGCGTATCCGGTGCTGCCGCATGAGCCAGGCGCCGGCTTGGTCGTTGTGCTACGGCGTTGTGCCACAGCGTACATGCGGCGCCACGGCGTACATGCGGCGCCACGGCGTACATGCGGTGCCACGGCATTGTGTCACGGCGTGGTCTCACGGCGTGCCGGTGCCACGGCGTGCATGCATTACAGGGCGGCTTTCTCGGCGCTGGTCAAACGCTTGGCGGTGATGGTCACCACCGTCATGCTCGCCTGAGGCGCGGCGACGACGACGGTGGCGCGTTGGCTCAGCTGCTGCACAGGCGTTGGCTGGTGGATGCGTGCCCCGGCGGTCGCCAGGCCGGTGACCGAAATGAGCGCGATGGCCACGACCAGCACGGCTTCCATGTTCTTAGCGATGCTCATGATGAATTCCTTCGTAAATGGGTTGGGATGAGTGAACTATAGGCACGTCACCGCCTGACCACACCCGCTTTGCGATGAACGGCATTTCCTGCGTACTGGAACGTTGATACCGAGCGCCAACCGCAACGGCACCCGCAACGGCAGCGCTTGCCTGCATCCTGGCGGCCAATCCCGCCAGATTCAACCACCGAACAACCCGGTACTCTCACCGCACCGTAACGCGCTGGCCGCTCCGGGGCGGCTGGCGTGGTTCTCCCATGCGCCTGCGTGTGCGTTTGATGGATAAGATGAAAGCAAGCCCGACAACTACTCGCACCGCCCGCCCTCACCAGCCGGTGGTCTGATTGCTTTCTTCCGAATCGAGACTGTATGCACAACGAACCTTCCAACATCCGTACTCCCGCCCAGCGCTATGCGTTGTGGGTAGGGCTGGCCGCCGGCGCGCTGGCGCTGGGCACGCTGGCCGCCTGCTCGCCCCTGACCACCTTGAACGCTTTGTCGCCCGGCAACGATCTGCGCGCCGCGGCGGCTGTGCCGTACGGCAGTCACGCACGCCATAAGCTGGATATCTACCGTCCCAAGGAGCGCAACGGCGCCGCACCCGTGGTGGTGTTCTTCTACGGCGGCAACTGGGACCGGGGCGAGCGCGACGACTATGCCTTCGTCGGACGGGCGCTGGCGTCGCGCGGCATCGTGGCCGTGATCCCGGACTACCGCCTGTATCCGGAGGTACACTACCCCGACTTCCTGGACGATTCTGCCCAGGCCGTCGCCTGGACACTGAAGCAGATTGCCGCCCACGGCGGCGATCCCGCCAAGGTGTTTGTGATGGGACACAGCGCCGGCGGCTATAACGCCGCGATGGTGGCGCTGGATGGGTCGTATCTGGGTAAATTCGGTGCCAGTACGCGCCAGGTGCGGGGCTGGATCGGACTGGCCGGTCCTTACGATTTCCTGCCTATCGAAAACCCCACCGCCAAGCTGGTGTTCGACTTCCCCGGCACGCCGGTCGCGTCGCAACCGGTGCGCCATGTGGGCGCCGGCTCGCCGCCGGCCCTGCTGATCGCCGCCAACAGCGACAAGCTGGTCAATGCTGTGCGCAATACCGGCGGCATGGCCAAGCTGCTGCGCGCCCAGGGCGTGCCCGTCACGGAACTGTATTTCGATAAAGTCAGCCATACGACGCTGGTCGCCTCGATCGCCGCCCCGTTGCGCCTGCTGGCGCCCACGCTGGACCAGATCGAACAATTCGTGCTGCACCCTCCCGCGGCCGGTAGTGTTGCAGCGCCGGTCACGGCAGCGGCGGCAGTGGCGCCGTAGGCCCGTCGTCGCCACGGCCGGCAACGGGACGCGCCCGCACGTTCCGCTGCCACCACCTTGCGCCGCCCGCAGCCGCCCGCTGCCGCAAGCGTTCGCGCAGCAGCCTGCCGCTGCCGCAAGCGTTCGCGCAGCAGCCTGCCGCTGCCACAACCGCCCCAGCAGCCCCCGCAACCGCTAGAAGTGATATTCCGCGCGCACCATCGGGGTTCTCGCGGTCGCGCCCGGATTGCCCACGCTGGAGTTGCCGAACTTGTTCTTCCAGTACTGGTATTCCACACCGACCTTGAAGGTATTCTTGGCCATCCCCAGGCCGGCGCCAAGGTCGTACATGATCTGCATGTCGATGTTGGTCTCGGCCGCGCTGTCGGCGCCGAACTCGTTCTTGCCCTTGCTCGCGATAAAGTTCGCGTAACCTTCGAAGGACAGGGCGACGCCGCCCACGGTGAACGGGATGCCCCAGGCCGCGCCGATCATCGGATGGGTCTTGTAGCGATAGCGGGGCAGGCCGGAGTTCGAGTAGGTGCTGAACGGGGCGTTGCTTTCCCACAGCGCCAGCAGGCTGACATCCAGAAAGCCGGGTACATCGAACATCAGTGTCGGCCCGGCCACCAGCAAGCGCTTCTTCGAGTTGTAGCCGGCGTCGGTCTTGCTGTTGAAGTCGAACCCGAGCGTCGCACCGACGCCGCGAACCGGCCCGAACGCCATCGGCGTTCCACGGATCTTGCCGACGTCCAGCGTGTGGCGATACACCACGTAGGCTTCGTGCGCGCCATCCCGCGAGGTGGCCGAGGAAGGATCGGCCGACGACGAGAACAGCAGATCCACGTTGAAGAAGTTTTTGCCGTACTTGTAGCCGCTCGCGCTGGTCAGGTTGACGATATCCTTGCTGATGTCGGCGCCATTGAACGGCTCGGAGAATGCGCTGCCGTGGCGGTAGCCGATCGACGTATCGCTCCAGTCGGCGGCATGGCTGGCGCTGCTGGCGGCGATCAAGGCAAGAAGGGTGGTGCGAAGGGCGAGGCTGGGCTTCATACGGCTCCTGTTGTTTAAAAAGATGAATGGTTGAAACGGTGAAAACGATGTGGTCCCGGGTCGGTGATCGGTCGGTCCATCCGGCTACAGCGGCGCCGGAACGGCGGCCAGATAGCTGAACAGCATCTGCTGCGCCTGCTCCTTGTGCTCGCGCTGCCACGCCGGGTCGAGCAGATCGCGTCGGAAAATGCGCGACAGCGTGTAGGCGTTGGATTTATGGAAGTACGCCATGCTGACCATGGCCACGTAGAGATGCACCGGATCGATGCCGGGCCGGAACTGGCCTTCCGCCGCGCCGCGCGTGAGCAGCTTGTCGAGCAGGGCGATCAGTGGCGAGGCACGCTCCGGAATGCTGGTCGACTGCTCCATGTAGCGCGCCTTGTTCAAGTTCTCCCACGACAGCAAGCTCATCAACTCAGGATGGGCGGCGAAGTGGCCGTGGATAAAGTCGAAAATCGTGCGCATGCCGTCCATGGGCGACTCCTGCGCGAAGTCCAGCCGCAGTTCGTCGGTGCGCAGCGCCCCCAGCACATGCTCCAGCACCGCCACATACAGCGCTTCCTTGTTGCCGAAGTAGTGATAAATCATGCGAATGTTGGACGCGGCCAACTTGGCGATGGTGTCGGTGCGCGCGCCGCTGAAACCCTTGTCGGCAAACTCGGCAATTGCCGCCTGCAGGATGCGCTCGCGCGTGGCCGGTAGCTGGTCGGTGCTGTCGGGGTGGGGAAGGGGATGGGTGGTCATAAGTCAGGCTCTCCGGTAAGGCTGGGTCAGTGCATGGGGCGCGGTCTGGCGGCCGATCAGGCCGGCCACGGCCAGCAGCGCCAATACGTAAGGCAACATGATGAGGAGGGCGACCGGCACGTGCACGCCGATGGCCGGAAGAAAGAACTGCAGCGCGCTGGCCGTGCCGAACAGCAGGCAGGCCAGCAGCATGCGGCCAGGTTTCCAGTTGCCGAAAATGATGGCGGCGATGGCCAGGTAACCGGCGCCGCCGGTCATGCCTTCGGTAAAAGTGTGGATATCGCCGATCGAAATAAAGCTGCCCGCCAGCGCCGCCATCACGCCACTGAACAGTACGGCACCATAGCGCATGCGCGTGACCGACATGCCGGCCTTGTCGAGCGCGCCGGGAGCGGCGCCGCTGGCATGCAGCGCCAGGCCCAGCGCCGTGGCGCGCAGCGCCCATGCCGTCGCCGCCAGCAGGGCCACGCCCAGGTACACCAGCCAGACCTGCTCGAAGATGGCCCCGCCGCGCAGCCCCGGCGGCGCCCACGTCAGCAGGGCGGGAATCTCCACGCTGGAACGGCTGCCGAACAGTGCGCGGTAAGCCAGGGTGGTGCCGCCCAGCGCCAGGATGTTGATGCCGATGCCGGTAACGATCTGGTTGGCGCCCAAGGTGATGCTCAGGAACGCCTGCAGCAGCGCCACGGGCAGCACCAGCAGCACGGCCACGGCCAGGCCGACCAGCGCGCTGCCGCTGGCCCAGGAACCGAGCACGGCGCCGAACGCGCCGGTCAGCATCATGCCTTCCAGGCTCATGTTGAGCACGCCGGCGCGCTGGCTGACCAGTTCGCCGGTGGCGCCCAGCAGCAGCGGGGTGGCGAAGCGGACCGACGAAGCGATCAGCACGGCGGCCATGTCGGGGGTCAGTGCGGACATCATGCTGCAGCTCCTTTGCGGGTGAAGAACGTGGCGCCGGCCAGGGTCAGGATGATGATGCCCTGCACGATCAGCACCAGCGCCGAGGGCACGGCGGCCACCATTTCCATGTTGATGCCGCCCGAGCGCAGAAAGCCGAACAGCAGCGCGCCGGCGAACACGCCGCCGATGGAGCCGCGCGCCAAGAGTCCCACCACCAGGCCGTCGAAGCCGTAGCCCGACGTCATGCCGCTTTTCAGCACGAACTGGTCGCCCTGCAGCATCACGCCGCCGGCCAGTCCGCCCAGCGCGCCGGCGCCCATCATGGCCAGGACCACGGTGGCGGCGATCGGCATGCCGGCCCGGCGCGCCGCCAGCGGATTCAGGCCCACCGCGCGCAGATGAATGCCGAACAGCGAACGCGCCAGCAGCAGCGCCACCACGGCGCCCAGCACCAGCGCCAGCGGCAGTCCCACGTGCAGTGGCATGGCGTCGTCGCCGAAGAAAAACGGCAGGCGGGTGGCCAGCGCGATCTCGGGCGACTCCGGCAAGGTGCCGGAGTTGCTCATCGGGCGGCGCAGCAGCGCTTCCGACTGCACGCTCCAGTGCAGCAGCCACAGGCCGATGAACGACAGCATCAGCGTGCTGATCACTTCATTGGTGCCGCTCTTGGCCTTGAGCACGCCTGCGATACCGGCCCAGCCGGCGCCGGCCAGGGCGGCGGCGAGCAGCGGCAGCACGAACGCCAGCCCCAGCGGCAGCGCCGCCACGCCCGGCATCAGGCATACCGCCGTCGAGGCCATCGCGCCCAGCGCCAGCTGCCCTTCGCCGCCCACGTTGGTCAGTTGGGCGCGGTTGGCCAGCACGAAGCCGGTGCCGATCAGGGCCAGCACCAGCGCCCGGTTGACGGACGCGGCGATCGCGTAGGGCGAACCGGCGGCGCCCTCGGCAAAGGCGGCCAGCGCCTCGCCCAGCGGCGCACCGGTCAGCGCCACCAGGCCCACGCCCAGCAGCAGTGCCACGCCCACCGCCGCCAGCGGCAGCAGGCCGGCCAGCGTCGGCCCTTGTGGAAATCGTTGTTTCATCTGAACAGTCATGCTTGCCCCGCCATCATGGCGCCGATACGGTCGCGTTGGTCTTGCCGGGCCGGGCACGTGCCCATGATCCGGCCCCGGTACAGCACCACGATGCGGTCGGCCACGGCCAGCAGATCGTCCAGCTCGGACGAAATCAGCAGCACGGCCACGCCGGCATCGCGCGCGGCGCGGATATGGCCGTAGACGGCCTGCACCGCGCCCACATCCAGCCCGCGCGTGGGTTGCGCGGCCACCAGCAGCGCCAGGTTGGGAATGGTTAGCTCGCGCGCCAGCACGGCTTTCTGCTGGTTGCCGCCGGACAGGCTGGACAGGGGCACGTCCTCGCTGGCGGCGCGCACGTCGAAGCGCTGCATCAGCACGCGCGCCGCGCCGCGCATGGCGCTGCGGTCCACCCGGCCCCAGCGGGTAAACTGGGCGTAACGATTGAGAAAAATGTTTTCCGCCACGCTCAGCGCGCCGATGCAGGCCAGCGCGTGGCGGTCTTCCGGCACGACGCCGATGCCGGCCGCCGTCAGCTGCCGGGGCGACGCGCCAGAGAGCAGCTGGCGCTTGAGGTAAAAGCGGCCCGCCGAGGGCGTCACCATGCCGGCCAGTACGCCGGCCAGCTCGCCTTGTCCGTTGCCTTCCACGCCGGCCACGCCGACGATCTCGCCGCGGTTGAGCACCAGGGTGAAGTTATCCAGCCGGGCGCGGCCATGTTCATCGGCCACACTCAGGCCATCGATCTGCAGGATCTCGTCCGACAGGGCGCGGCTCACGGGATGAGCCGCTTCGTCGACGACATCGGCCAGCCCCGACTCGCGTCCGATCATGGCGCCGACCAGCCGCGCTATCTCACGGGCCGGGTCGTGCGACTCGGCCACGATGCGCCCGCCGCGCAGCACCGTGACGCGATCGGCCACCTGGCGAATCTCGGCCAGCTTGTGCGTCACCAGCACCACGCTGCAGCCTTGGCGGGCGACGCGCTGGCACACCGCCATCAGCGCGGCGATTTCGTCCGGCAGCAACACCGCCGTCGGTTCATCCAGCACCAGCAGGCGCGGCTCGCGCATCAGGCACTTGACGATTTCCACGCGCTGGCGCTGGCCCACCGACAGGTCGGCGATGCGCGCATGGGGATCGAGCTCCAGCCCATACTGCCGGCCCAGCGCCAGGATCCGTTCGGCCATGGCGCCACGGCGCAGCACGCCGCGCGCTTGCCCCAGCAGCAGGTTGTCGATCACGGTCTGGTCGTCCACCAGACTGAAGTGCTGGTGCACCATCGCGATACCGTGTTTCAACGCATCGGCCGGACCCTGCGGGCGATAGGCCTGCCCATCGAGCAGCATGCCGCCCGCGTCGGGCTGGTGCACGCCAAAGATCAGGTTGCACAAGGTCGACTTGCCGGCGCCGTTTTCGCCCAGCAGGCAGTGGATCTCGCCCGCGCCCACGCGCAAGCCGACCTGGTGCAGCACGGCCAGGGCGCCGAAGCGCTTGCTGATGCCGTCCAGCACCAGGCGCGGCGGCGCGGCGGCTGCGTCGAATGGCTCAGATGCAGAAGACAACATGATCAGCCCTCGAGCATCTTGATTTTGCCATCCAAAATGTCTTGCTTGATCTGCTTCAGGCGCGCCTCCACCGCCGGGGTCGCGCCGCACACCTTCATGTCCGACGCCTGCGCACCCATGGCCAGCCCGAACGGCTTGTAGCCCGCCTTCCACGCCCCGGCCACGCTCTGCTCGATGGCGTACTTGGCCTGGTAGCCCACGCCGGTGATGCTGTACGCCACGTACAAGGGATCGGTACCGCAGCGGTCGGCATAGCTGCCGATGATGTGCGTGCGCTTTTCCTTGGCGGCCTGTTCCATGCCGCGCAAGCCCTGGTTGAGGATGTGGTAATGCACGTCGGCGCCCTGGGCGATGGCGGCCAGCGTGGCTTCCTTGGCCTTGGCCACGTTGTCGAAGTCGCCCGTATAGTTTTCCACCAGCTTGATCTTCGGGTTGATGGCGCGCGCGCCGTTGCCGAATTCCTTGCCGGCGTTGATGATCGACGGCAGCTCCATGCCGCCCACGTAACTGATCACGCCGCTTTTCGACAGCAGCGCGGCGGACGCGCCCGCCAGGTAGGCGATCTGCGCCTGCTTGACGTCGTAGCCGGCCACGTTGGCGGCCGACTCGCCCTGATTGCCGCCGACGATGGAGAATTTCTTGGACGGGAAGCGCTTGGCGATCTTGAAAACCGCCGCCTGGGTCTGACCGCCCACGCCGATCACCAGATCGTTCTTCGACGCCAGATTGGTCAGCGCCTGCTCCATGTCGGCATAATTGATGTTCTCGATCATCTGCACCTTGATCTTCGTGCCGAATTGTTTCTGGGCGGCGGCGATGCCGTCGTAGCCCGATTCCATCCAGCCCTTGTCGGAGCGCGAGCCCGGCAGCAGCACGCCCACTTTCAGCGGCTCGGCCGCCACCACCTGCAAAGGGGCGGCGAGGGCGCTGGCGGCAACGGCCAGCGCGGCGGCGTGTTTCACGGTACGGCGACAAACTTGCATGCTGATCATCTGGCACTCCTTTTGCTTGATTGAAAGAGGTAAGTAAGTTTTTACTTCCCTTGTCATCCTTAGCAATTTCGATGCCACATCGACACAGTTAAGTCGGCCACCGCAACATCGCGGCAGCGGCAAGGGTGGGAAACGACCAAGGAATTCGCATCCAGCGCCACGTGTACAGAACAGGAGAACACCATGTCAGAAATCAAGCCAACCGGTGCCGTTGCAGCCCCGCCGTCACTCTTAAAAAGCGCCGATGGTCTGCTCGGCGCCAGCCCGAATAACCGCTGGCGCGCCGACGCCGGTACGGTCGACATGGCGCTGCCGCCGCGCCCGCAAGTGGCGGTAACAATTGCCGCCGCGCCGCAGTCGGTGCGCGTCGATCTGCGCCAAACGGCCATCGTCATCGTCGACATGCAGAACGATTTTTGCACCAAAAACGGCTGGGTCGACCAGATCGGCGGCGATCCGACGCCCAATCGTGGACCGATTGCACCATTGCAGCGCATGCTGCCCGCGCTGCGCAGCGCGGGCGTGCCGGTCATCTGGCTCAACTGGGGCAACCGGCCCGACCTGGCCAACATGCCGCCCAACCAGATCCACTTATATACGCCGGCCGGTTGCGGCATTGGTCTCGGCGACCCGCTGGCCGGCAGTGGCGCGCCGGTGCTGCAAAAGGATTCGTGGGCGGCCGCCGTGGTCGACGAACTGGCGCCGCACGCGAGCGACATCTGCGTCGACAAGCATCGCATCAGCGGCTTCTGGGATACGCCGCTCGACAGCATCCTGCGCAACCTGGCGGTGCGCTCGGTCCTGTTCGCCGGCGTGAACACCGACCAGTGCGTGCTGCACACGCTCAGCGACGCCAACTTTTTGGGCTACGGCTGCGTGCTGCTGGAAGACTGCTGTGCTACTACGTCGCCGGCGTTCTGCGCCGACGCGGCCATCTGGAACGTCAAGAAGTGCTTCGGCTTCGTCAGTGATTCGGCCAGCGTGCTGGCGGCGCTGTCATCGACCGCGGCGGCGGCGCAATGACAGCGGCGGATGACTTCGGCGCCTATGTGCCCGGCGCGCGCTGCCGGGTTGCGGCCGCTGGCGTAGGCGCGCTCAACGGCCTGACCTTCGCCGTCAAGGACCTGATCGACGTGGCCGGCTACGCGACGGGCGGCGGCAATCCGGACTGGGCCGCGGCGGTGGCGCCGGCAGCGCGGCACGCACCGGCGGTGGCCCTGCTGCTGGCAGCGGGCGCGGCGGTCAACGGCAAATGCATTACCGACGAGCTGGCGTTCAGCCTGGAAGGGGACAACTGGCATTACGGCACCCCGCGCAATCCCCGCTGCCCGGATTGCCTGCCGGGCGGCTCGTCAAGCGGCTCGGCCGTCGCCGTGGCCGCCGGCCTGGCCGACTTTGCGCTGGGCACCGACACGGGTGGTTCGGTGCGCGTACCGGCGGCGTTCTGCGGCGTGTTCGGCATGCGCCCCAGCCACGGCGCCGTGCCGCTGGACGGCGTGCTGCCGTTTGCGCCCGATTACGACACGGTCGGCTGGTTCGCCGCCGACGCGCGGGTGCTGGAGCGGGTCGGCAAGGTGCTCTTGGGCGATGAGGTAAAAGATGATTTGCCTGCGGTGCGCCTGCTGCTGGCCGACGATGTCTTCGCGCTGACCGAGCCTGCGCTGGCCGAACACCTGCGCCGCGCCGCCACCAGCCTGGGCGCGCACGACAGCGCCGAACTGTTCGCCGGTCGCCATCACGAATGGCTGACCTGCTATCAGACGCTGCAAGGCGCCCAAGTGCGCGACAGTCTGGGCGAGTGGATCGCCAGTGCGCAGCCCCGCTTCGGCCCGTCCATCGCTGAGCGCTTCGCGTCGCTGGCAAGCATCGACAACGAGCAGGTACAGCGCCAGCAAGCGGCACGGGCCGCCTTTACGCGCCAGCTTGAAGCGCTGTTGCAGCCGGGCGTGGTGCTGGTCATGCCAACCACGCCAACCACGGCGCTGCCTATGGACGCAAGCGAAGCCGAACGCGGCGCGTTCTACGGCGCTGCCCTGGCCATCAACGCCATCGCCGGCCATGCCGGCTTGCCGCAGCTGACCATCCCGGCCGGCACGGTCGACGGCAAGCCGGCGGCCCTGTCGTTCGTCGCCGCGCGCGGTGCCGATCAATTACTGCTGCGGCACGCCCACGCCTGGGCCGCCGCCTGCCACGACGACGTGGGCGCCTGGACCGAGCACGGCCGCTTTGTCATCGAAGGCAGCCGCCAGGGTCCGCTGGCCGGCCTCACCTTCGCCGCCAAGGATGTGTTCGACGTGGCCGGCCATGCGACCGGCGCCGGCAACCCCACCTGGCTGGCAACCCACCCGATTCCCCGCCGCAGCAGTCCCATCGTCGACAGCCTGCTGGAAGCGGGCGCCACGCTCGTGGGCAAGAGCATCACCGACGAGCTGGCCTACAGCATCCACGGCGACAACGCCCATTACGGCACGCCCGTCAACTCGGCCGCACCGGGCCGGGTGCCGGGTGGCTCGTCCAGCGGCTCGGCTGCCGCCGCGGCCGCCGGCCTGTGCGACTTCGCGCTGGCCACCGATACGGGCGGCTCGACCCGGGTGCCGGCCAGCTACTGCGGCTTGTGGGGACTGCGCACTACGCACGACCTGCTGCCGCGCAGCGCCATGGTGCCGCTCAATCCCGGCTTCGACACGCCCACCTGGCTGGCGCGCCATGCCGCCGTATTCCGTCAGGTGGCCGACGTGCTGCTGCCGTTCGAGCCGGCGCGGCGCTTCAGGCGCGTGCTGATGCTGGACGACGTACTGGCCGAAGCCGACCCCGACTTCGCCCCGCTGGCCCGGCGCGTGTTCGATGCGCTCGGGGCCGAACGCAGCGCCCGCCACTGCGCGGTCGCGCCCGAGCAAAATCTGGAAAGCTGGCGCGAGGTCTACGTCACCGCATCGGCGTACGAAGCCTGGCAGGTGCACGGCGCATGGATCGAGCAGCACCGCCCGGCGTTCGGCGCGGCCGTCGCCACCCGCTTCGCGCAGGCGCGCGAGATCGGCGCAGAATCGGCCGCAGCAGCGCAAGTACGCCAACGCGCCATCCGCGCGTCGGTGCGGGCGCTGCTGGGCAACGATGGCGTGGCCGTCCTGCCCTCGGCCGCCAGCGTGGCGCCATCGCTCAATGCCACCAGCGCCGAAGTCGACCAGATTCGCAGCCGCACCTTCCGCATCACTTGCGTGGCCGGTCTCGCCGGTCTGCCGCAGGTCAGCATGCCGTTCCGCACGCCGGCCGGCTTGCCGGTCGGGATCTCCCTGCTGGGCCCGGCCGGCAGCGACCGCGCGCTGGTCGAACTGGCCACCACGCTGTGGCAGCAACTCCATCAAGCAGACTGAAAGGACACCATGAATCACCACATCAACCACCCCGACACCCTGGCCGAGGTGCACGCCGCCTTCGCCCGCTATGAGCTGGCGCTGACCGGCAACGACCTCGACGTCCTCGACGAATTGTTCTGGGACAGCAAATTCACGGTACGCTACGGCGTGGGCGAAGACCTGTTGGGGTACGATGCCATCCGGGCCTACCGGCGCAGCCGGCCTTCGGGCGGGCTGGAGCGGGATCTGCGCAATACCGTCATCACCACGTTCGGACGCGATCTGGCCACCGCCAACACCGAATTCACGCGCGACGGCGAAGCGCGCATCGGGCGCCAGAGCCACACCTGGCTGCGCACCCCGGACGGCTGGCGCATCGTCGCCGCCCACGTTTCGCTGATGGAATAGGAGAAAAGCACATGCAACGCAGCCGTACCTGTCTTGGCGGAATGGTCACCGCCCCCCACCACCTCGCGGCCGAAGCGGGAGCCGATGTGCTGCGCGACGGCGGCAACGCCATCGAAGCCATGGTGGCCGCCGCCGCCGCCATCGCCGTGGTGTACCCGCACATGAACGGCATCGGCGGCGACGGCTTCTGGCTGATCAGCCAGCCGGGGCGCGAACCGGTCGCCATCCGCGCCTGCGGGGCGGCCGCGGCGCTGGCCACGCCCGAGTTTTACGCCGGCCATGGCGACGCCGCCATTCCCACCCGCGGGCCGCGCGCCGCGCTGACGGTGGCCGGCGCCATCGGCGGCTGGGCCGAAGCGCTGACCCACGCCAAGGCGGCGGGTGGCGCCATGCCCGTCCAGCGCCTGCTGCAGGACGCCATTCACCATGCGCGCACTGGCGTGCCGGTGAGCCAGTCGCAGGTCGAGCTGACCGCGTCCAAGTGGCAGGAGCTGGCAGAACAGCCCGGCTTTACAGCCACCTACGCGGCCGACGGCCTGCCCACGCGCCACACGCTGCTGCGCCAAGCCGCGCTGGGCGACACGCTGGAACAACTGGCCAGCGCGGGGCTGGTCGACTTTTACCGGGGCGATCTGGCGCGCACGCTGTCAACCGGGCTGGAGCAGGCCGGCAGCCCGTTGCGGCTGGCCGACCTGGAGCGCTACCGCGCCAGCCCGGTCGCGCCGCTCAGCCTGCAGATGCAGGGCGGGCGCCTCTA
This sequence comes from Janthinobacterium lividum, assembly GCA_943372275.1. Taxonomy (GTDB): domain Bacteria; phylum Pseudomonadota; class Gammaproteobacteria; order Burkholderiales; family Burkholderiaceae_D; genus Telluria_A; species Telluria_A lividum_A. The sequence goes on along the minus strand of CALRYE020000050.1, from coordinate 13,206 downwards.
CAACCTGCCGGCGCCCACCCAGGGCGTGTCGTCGCTGATGATCCTCGGCCTGTTCGAACGGCTCAAGGTGGCGCAGCCCGACGGCTACGCCCACATCCACGGACTGGTCGAGGCCACCAAGCGCGCTTTTCTGCTGCGCAACGCCCACCTGGGCGACCCGACACGCATGCCGTTCGACGCGCAGGAGTGGCTCAGCGCCGGCCTGCTCGACAGCGAAGCGGCGCGGATCGACCCGGCGCGCGCCCTGCCGTGGCCCCACGTGGCCAAAAAAGGCGACACGGTCTGGCTGGGCGCCGCCGACCGCAACGGCATGGTGGTCAGCTACATCCAGAGCATCTTCTGGGAATTCGGCAGCGGGGTGGTGCTGCCCGGCACCGGCGTGGTGTGGCAAAACCGCGGCTCGAGTTTCACGCTGGGTGAAGGCCCCAACCAGCTGGCGCCCGGCGCGCTGCCGTTCCATACGCTTAACCCGGCGCTGGCCAGACTCGATGACGGGCGCACGCTGGCCTACGGCACCATGGGCGGCGAAGGCCAGCCGCAGACGCAGGCGGCCGTGTTCAGCCGCCACGTGCTGTTCGGGCAAGACATGCAGGCGGCCATCAACGCGCCGCGCTGGCTGCTGGGGCGCACCTGGGGCGATGCCTCCACCAACCTGAAGCTGGAGGGGCGCTTTCCGCCTGAACTGGTGGATCAGCTGCGCACTGCCGGCCACGAGGTCGAGCTGGTGCCCGACTACAGCGACCTGATGGGCCACGCCGGCGCGGTCGCGGTGCATCCCAACGGCATGATCGAAGGGGCCACCGATCCCCGCGCCGACGGCGCCTGCGCGGCGGTCTGAACGTCGTCGATATACACCTCGGCGCTATCGCCATTTATTGATGTCCGAATCAACGAAAGCATAAGAGTCCCATGGCACGTCCACGTTTTTTACCCGATAACTTCACGCTGGCCATGATCGCCACCGTCATTGCCGCCACCGTGGTGCCCTGCTACGGCGAGGGCGCCGTGTGGTTCGATCACATCACCAACGCGGCCATCTGCCTGCTGTTCTTTTTGCACGGCGCCAAGCTGCCGCGCGAGGCCATCGTGGCAGGCATCACCCACTGGCGCTTGCACCTGCTGGTGCTGGCCTGCACGTTCGCGCTGTTTCCGCTGCTGGGGATCGGCTTGCGGCCTGTGCTCGAACCCCTGGTGACGCCGGAGCTGTACCTGGGCGTGCTGTTCCTGTGCATGCTGCCGTCGACCGTGCAATCGTCGATCGCATTCACGGCCATGGCGCGCGGCAACGTGCCGGCGGCGATCTGCAGCGCGTCGGCGTCCAACCTTCTCGGCATCTTCATCACGCCGCTGCTGGTGGGTCTGATCGTCACCAGCCAAGTGGGCGGCGGCAGTTCGCTCGATGCCATCCTGCGCATCGCCATGCAACTGCTGCTGCCGTTCATCGCCGGTCAGATCGCCCGGCGCTGGATCGGCGCCTGGGTCGAGCGCAACAAGGGCTGGCTCAAGAGTGTCGATCAAAGCTCGATTTTGCTGGTGGTCTACACCGCCTTCAGCGAAGCGGTGGGGCAGGGCCTGTGGCAGCAGCTGGCGCCGTCCTCGCTGGCGGGGCTGCTGGTGATCGACGTGGTGCTGCTGGGTCTGGTGATGGGCACCACCGCGCTGTTGAGCCGCAAGCTGGGCTTCAACCGCCAGGACCGCATCGCCATCGTGTTTTGCGGCTCCAAGAAAAGTCTGGCCAGCGGCGTGCCGATGGCCAAGGTGCTGTTTGCCGGCGGCGCCATCGGCGCGGTGGTGCTGCCCCTGATGCTGTTCCACCAACTGCAGCTGATGGTGTGCGCCGTGCTGGCCCAGCGCTACGCGGCACGCGGCGAAGCGGCGGAGAAAGCTGCGGCAGCGGAAGCCGCTCTCGCCGCAGAGAAGGTGGGGAGTTCAACGCCCAATTGAGCGGGGTCGTTGCCCGTTGCCGGGTTACCATGGCCGCATGTGTGGACGACTCGATCAAAACGACATCAACCGGCTGATCCAGACCTTTGCCTGGGCCGACGAAGCTTTTAACCGCAGCCAGGCGGAGGGCAAGTTCAACGTGTCGCCCGGCACTTACCGGCCGGTGATGCATGTGCAGGAGGGCGACCTGTTCATCGACGACCTGCACTGGGGCTACCGCTCCGCGTGGGCAGAATCGTCCGGGCAGATTCCGCTGGCCATCAACACCCGGCTGGAAAAGATCACCAACCGCTATTGGAAGCCGCTGCTGAAAAACGGCCGCGCCATCGTGCCCGCCAACGGCTGGTACGAATGGACGGGCGAAAAGGGCCAAAAGCAGCCATGGCATATCCACCGCGGCGACGGCGCGCCCCTGTACCTGGCGGCGCTGGCCAGCTTTCTGCCCGATTCCGAGATCAAGACGCTCAACAGTTTTACCATCGTCACCGCCGACGCCGAAGGCGGCATGATCGACGTGCACGACCGCCGCCCGGTGGTGCTCAGCGCGGCCGACGCGGCCGTGTGGCTGGACCCGGACCTGCCGTTCGAGCAGGCCGAGCAGCTGGTGCGCTCGGTCGCGCTGGGGCCGGAGTTCTTCGACTGGTTCAAGGTCGACCGCGCCGTGGGCAACGTGCGTAATCAGGGCCCGCAGCTGGCGCTGCCGCTGGGCGCCGAGGTCGACGACACCGGTCTATAATCAAGCGTTATGCCAGCGCGGATTACCGTTGCGGCGCGCACTTTCAAGACTGGATATTCATGAGCGATCTACCGCCGTTCGAGCAACCCTACCAACCCCTGACCCCCGACTTTCGGGCCGCCATCGAAGCGTTCGAAAAGGGCAACCGCGTCACCGTCTCCGATGCGCCGTCACTGAGCACCAAGGCGCCGGGCCCGGTTGTGAGCGCCAAGAAAGACGTGCAGTTCCTGGTCGTGCCGTTTGCCGAGAAGGACGAAGCCAAGGCGCTGGGCGCGCGCTGGGATGCGGCGTCGCGCAAGTGGTACGTGCCGTCCGGCAAAGACGCGGCGGCGTTCGCGCGCTGGCTGGGCAAGGCCTGATAGGTGACGCCGGTGGGGGTGTGACGGCGCAGGGCCTAGGCAGGCCGGTCGAGGACGCGCAGGCCCGCGCGCCACGCTGTGTTGGCCGTCCCGGCCAGCCAGTGCACGCGACGCCAGACTGTTAAATCGCTAGCGGTCTATGCAATAATGCCCAGGCGGTCGGACCTGCCCGGATCCGGCCGCAACTAACGAAGCTGTCGGATTCTTCCGGTGGCGATTGTGCCTATGAACTTAAAAATCCTCGACGCCCTCGACCGGGTGGCAGCGAGTCCCCACGCCAACCATTGTTGGACGGCATTGCGACGGGCCATCGGGCCGACCTTGCCGGAGCCACTGCGCAGCCACGTCTTGCAGCGGCTGGCGGACGACATCCCGCCACTGGCCTTGCCTCAGTTTTACCGGGCCATGATGCTGGACGTGTTGACGGGCGACCCGCAGTGGCTGTGCGTGGCGGCCAGACTGCTGCCGGGCATTGTCCCGCACGACGCCGACCGCATGACGGCGTTTTTCGGCGTGGCCTGTCAGCGCAGCCTGCTCAACGCGACCGGCTTGAGCGATTACGCCACGCGCCTGTCCACGATCGGCCTGCCCCAGGTGGCGCGCGCGATCGACGCCGTGGTGGGCGCGGCGCTGCCGCTGCCGCCTGCAGCACGCCTGCCGGGCAAGAGCGAGGGCGCCATCGCCCGTGTCGCGGTACTGGCGCCGCTCCTGCTGCATCCCGGCCATCCGCCCACGCGCATGGCGCTGGATATGGCTGAAGTCCTGATCTCGCTCGGCTATGCAGTGCGCCTGTTCAGCGCGAACGAAGCGCAGGTGCCGGACGACGACCAGCTGCTGGGAAACGGCGTCAGCATTCCGCAGTCCGGCACCGACCTTGCCGACTGGGTGCAAGCCATGCCGGATAACGTCGCCGTGCAAAGTTGCGCCCATGGCTATTCGGTACGCCGGCGCTGCCATCAGTTGCTTCCGGCCATGGTGGAGTTCGCTCCCGATGCCGTGGTCTTCGTCGGGCTGTACTCGCCCATGGCCACGCTGGCGGCGCAGCGCTGGCCGCTGCTGGCGATGGCGACCAACTCGGTTGCGCCGATGGTGCGCGCGCAGCTGCGCCTTACAGCGCACCAGCACCTGCACCTGCACAGCGGCGCCACCTGGGACGGCGCGCTGGAGGATCAACTGGCCTACTATTACCCGTACCGGCGCCATGGCGATCCCGCCAGACGCGCCGCACGCATGCGCAGCGGCAAGGCGGGTATCGTCAGGCTGGTAACGGCGGGGAACGTGCTGCCTGCACGGATGAGCGGGGAATGGGTGCAGCGCATGGCGCACCTGCTGCGCGACTATCCGCACGTACACTGGCACCTGCTCGGTGGCGCCGGCGCGATTCCCGACGGCCTGGCGGGGCTGGCACCGGGCCAGATCCGGGCCAGCGCGCACGTCAAGGACCTGTCGCCCTACTGGCTGGACAGCGACATTTATATCAACCCGCCAGGCAGCGGTGGCGGGATGGCGGTGGCCGAGGCCACCGATGCCGGGCTGCCGGTGGTGAGCTTTGCCGATACCGACGGCGGCGACAAGCTGGGCGACGACGCAGTCCGGACCATGGATGACTACCTGGCGCTGTGTACCACGCTGATCACGGACCCCGGTCAGCGTGGCGCATTGGGCGCGCGTCTGGCGCAGCGGTTCGACCAGTACCTCGACCTGGCCCAGGCGAGACCCCATTTGCGCGACGCGCTGGCGCTGACGGTACGTCGCTTCCATGCGGCGCCCTCGCCGCGTTTGCATGCGGCGGCGCCATGAACACCGGTGGCAACGGCCGGCTCTTCTCCTTTGACCCATCGGGCGATGCCCGTTTTTCTGGATGCACGGTGTGACTACCCAACTGGTTATTTTCGGAACAAGCAATATTCTGTCGGACCTGCTCGACGCTGCCTATTCGGTCGGCTGGAGCGTCTCGGCCATCGTCGTGCACGAGCCGGAAACCACCGAGCCGCGCAGCCTGCCGTTGCAGCAGCGGCTGGCGCAGGTGGCCAAGGTGTGGAGCCCGCCGCGGGTGCTGAGCATGGACGAATTCGTGCCGGCCGCAGGCGAAGCCTACCTGCTGGGGCCGACTACGCCGCGCCGCCGCCACCTCGCCGAGCTGGTACGCCGGCGCTGGGCGCTGCCATTTTGCACGCTGGTGCACCGCACCGCGTATGTCTCGCCGCTGGCCACCTTGGGCGAGGGCGTGTTCATCGGGGCCAACAGCGTGATTGCGCCCGGCACCGTTTTGGATGAACATGTGTTCGTCAACCGCGGCGTCACGGTAGGGCACGACAACCGCATCGGCGCCTACTCGCGCATCCAGCCCGGCGCCAGCCTGGGCGGCCTGTCGGTGTACGGGCGCGCGGTGACGGTGGGCCTGGGGGCGACCGTGCTCGAACGCCTGTCCATCGGCGACGACGCGGTGATCGCGGGCGGCGCCGTGGTCTTGGCCGACGTGCCCGCTGCCGTGATGGTGGCCGGCGTTCCTGCAACCATCCGCAAGCAACTGGTGATCGACCATGACTGATGCAAGCTCCCCGTATTTAATCAACCTGGCCCTGACCGGCATGGTGCCGACCCGCGCCATGAGCGCCAGCGTGCCGCTGGCGCACCAGGAAATCATCGACGATATCGCGCCCGCGCTGGAGCTGGGCGTGCACATGTTGCACCTGCACGCGCGCGACGCCGACGGCGCGCCGACCAGCGACCCGGAACCGTTCGGGCGCCTGATCGAGTCGATCCGCCAGTTGCCGGGCGGGCGCGAGGTGGTGGTGTGCGTGACCACCAGCGGGCGCAACGACCCCGGCTTCGCCGGGCGTTCCCGGGTGCTGGACCTGGATGGCGACATGAAGCCGGACATGGCCAGCCTGACGCTCAGTTCACTGAACTTCACCGGCCAGGCCAGCGTGAATGCGCCGCAGACGATCCGCTCGCTGGCCGAGCGCATGATGGAACGCGGCATCCGGCCCGAGCTGGAAGTGTTCGACCTGGGCATGGCCAATTTCCTGCAGGTGTTGATCAAGGAAGGGCTGTTGCGTGCGCCGTACTACGTCAACGTGCTGCTGGGGAACATCGCCGGCGCCCAGGCCGATCCCCTGCAGTTCGCCGCGCTGCGCCAGCACGTGCCCGAGCAAGCGGTGGTGGCGGTAGCGGGCCTGGGCCGCGCGCAGATGACGGCCAACGCGCTGGGCCTGCTGTTCGCGGACGGCGTGCGCACCGGCCTGGAAGACAATTTGTGGATGGATGGCGCGCGCAAGGTGCCGGCGACCAACGTGGCGCTGGTGCAGCGCACGATCGCGCTGGCGCGCGAGTTGCAGCGCCCGATGGCGTCGCGCGAGCAGGTGCGGGCAAGGCTCGGTTGTGCTTGAGTTCCTGCCGTTTGCCCTTCCGTCGATCGACGAAGCCACCATCGACGAGGTGGTGGCGGTGCTGCGTTCCGGCTGGTTGACGGGCGGCCCGCAGGTGCGCGCCTTCGAGGCGGCGCTCTCCAGCCTGTGCGGCGCGCGCCCCGTCTACGCTGTCAATTCGGGCACGTCCGCGCTGGCGCTGGGCTTGCAGCTGGCCGGCGTGGGCCCGGGCGACGCGGTGATCACCTCGCCGCTGACGTGGGTGGCGACGGCGAACGTCATCGTGCAAGCCGGCGCGCGGCCCGTGTTCGTGGATGTCGATCCCGTCACCCGCAATCTCGATTTGACGCTGGCCGAGCAGGCCGCCACACCCGAGGTGCGCGCCATCATGCCGGTCGACCTGGCCGGATTGCCGGTGGACCGCGATGGGTTGTATGCCCTGGCACAGCGCCACGCATGGCGCGTGATCGAAGATGCCGCGCAGTCGTTCGGCGCGCAGTGGGGCGGCCAGGCGATCGGGGCCGGGGGCGACTTCGTCGCATTCAGCTTTCACGCCAATAAGAACATCACCACGGGGGAGGGCGGCGCGCTGGTGTTGCCAGCCGACGTGGACCCGGCCCGCTGCGAGCGCCTGCGCCTGCTCGGCGTGCAGCGCGGCGACGAGGGCGCGGTCGATGTCGATGAGATTGGCATGAAGGCGAACATGACCGATATCGCCGCGGCAATCGGGCTGGGCCAGCTGGCGCAGTTGCAGCAGGTGCCGGCGCGCCGGCGCGCGCTGGCGCGCAGCTACTTCGAGCATCTGCCCGCCGGGCGCGGCCTGGGGCTGCCGCTGGCCGACTTCGCCCAGTCGAACTGGCACATGTTCCAGGTGGTGCTGCCGCAGGGCAGCGCGCGCGGCGCCGTGATGGCGGCCTTGCGCGAGCTGGGAATTGGCACCGGTGTGCATTATCCAGCGGTGCACCTGTACACGGCGTACCGGCGCCTGGGCTACGCGCCGGGCGACTTTCCGGTTGCCGAAGCAATCGCCCAGCGGATCCTGACCTTGCCCATGCATGGGCAGATGACAGACGCCGATGTACGGCGTGTATGCAGTGCGTTAGACAAAGTTATTCCATGACGAAAAAGATTCTTATCCTCGGGGCCAATGGGTTTATTGGTCACCATCTGACGCGCCGCATCCTGGCCACGACCACGTGGGAGGTGGTGGCGATCGACCTTGTGCAGGATCGGCTCACGCCGCTGCTGGCGCACCCGCGCCTGCACTTTTTCGAGGCCGACATCACCATTGACCACGCGCTGATCGACGCGCAGATCCAGCAGTGCGACGTGGTGTTGCCGCTGGTGGCGATCGCCACGCCGGCCACCTACATTGCCGACCCGCTGGCCGTGTTCGAGCTGGATTTCGAGGCCAATCTGCCCATCGTGCGCGCCGCCGTCAAGTACGGCAAGCGCCTGATCTTTCCGTCCACCTCCGAGGTGTACGGCATGAGCACCGACGACCAGTTCGATCCCGAAACGACGCAGCTGGTGTACGGGCCGGTGACCAAGTCGCGCTGGATCTACGCCTGTTCCAAGCAGCTGATGGACCGGGTGATCTGCGCCTACGGCCAGCAGCGCGGCCTGCAATTTACGCTGTTTCGTCCGTTCAACTGGATCGGTCCGGGGCAGGATACGCTGGACCTGGCGCAGGAGGCGTCCAGCCGGGTGGTGACGCGGTTCTTGTCCAACATCATCCATGAGCAGGACATTACGCTCGTCGACGGCGGCGCCCAGCGCCGCAGCTTTACCTGCGTGACCGACGGCGTGGAGGCGCTGATGCGCATCATCGGCGCCGCGGACGGGGTGGCCGACGGCCGCATCTACAACATCGGCAACCCGCACAACGATGTGTCGATTGCCGAGCTGGCGCGGCGGATGGTGGCCATTGCGGCCGAGTTTCCGGCCTTGCAGGAGTCGGCGGCCAGGCTACGCTTTATCGCGCTGCCGGGCACCGAAGTGTATGGCGCGGGGTACGAAGATGCGCCTCGGCGGGTGCCGGACATTACGGCGGCGCGCGACGACCTGGACTGGGTGCCCAAGGTGGGGCTGGATGCCGCCTTGCATGGGATTTTCACGGCGTGTGTTGCTGGGGAGCTGGCGACGCTGGCGTAGTGGCGGGGGCTCGCGGCGGCGCTGCGGCGCGGGGCGTGTGTCTCAGACGGGGGACATGCGTTCCAGCGAGTGCGCCGCAGCGAGCAGACCTCCCAGAATGCGGTCGGCGACCTTGTCTGAAAAACCGGCAGGAAGCTCGGCGCGCACTTTGTCGACGATCGCAGGCGTGCGCGCAATGAAGTCTTGCAATAACGGCTCCGCGTTGGCACCGTAGCCGACCGTTTTTGCCGTGCTGTTGAAGTGACGCCGCTGGATGCTGTGCGCCAGGTAGTGCCGGTTGGTTCCCAGCAGCGCCATCGCCAGCTTGAGCTTACGCTCGCTCCATTGATTCGGCCCGGGGCCGATTACGGGGTAGGCGGACATCACATCATAGATCGGGGTCAGCTTGAACCGTCCCGCACCGGCGAGCAGCTGGATACTGAAGTTTTTGGCGTGGCCATCGGGCGCGCGCAGCATCCAGAACAGCAGTTGGGACGCCATGAGCGTGTGCATGTCCGCGGCTTGCTCGCGCGATTGCTGGAGCAGGGTGAACATCTGTTGGAGGCCCGGACCGCCGTCGTGCTCGTATTTCAGCAGCGGCGAGGTGCCCGTGGCCTGGCAAAAGTCCTCCTGGACCAGCCGGAACAGCTGCTGACCGTTGGCCGAACGGGTGCGGTCGAAGCGCTCCACGACGAGCACGCGTTGCGCGCCAAAGGTCGCAATCTCGGCGTTGGCCGTGGGCAGTCCGAATTCCTTGAACAGGCGCAGGCATAGCCATTCGTTGTCGACCGACGTGGTGAAGTCGGCGCGTTTGCCGCCCACCATGCCGATGGGCAGCTTGAAAATATGGGTCGTCGGGGTGGTGCCGCGCGGCTTCATCCATTTGCCATCCCACCAGAGAAAGGCGTCTTTCTCCTGCGCCCCGGCGAGCGAAATGCGGAAGTCGTCGTCGGCATCATCGGCGGCGCCGTGCCGCCCCAGGTCCACTACTTCCAGCAGGTGGCGCTCGATCTCCTCGTCGCTGACGGCGACGCCGTCGATGTGAGCAAGCCCTTGCGGTTTGACGCCTTCCGGCAACAGCTGCAAGGCGCCGACGCAGTCCCGGCCAACGGCGGCGAGCAGGTCGAACGGATCCAGCGAGCCGGTCTTGAACCGGGTCGCCACGCGCTTGCGAATGATGTCGCTGTCCGGCAGCAAGCCTTCAAAGTAGTTGGCAACCTTGGGGCCCTTCAGCGGCTCATCGCGCAGATTGAACGGCAACGACAGCGAGATCGGGCGACCAAGCCGTGAGTTGCGCCAGCCGGCGTCGTAGACCAGTTCCGTGTCGCCGCTGGCGGTGACCGTCCAGCGGCCGACGTAGTCGCCGTTAGCCCACAGGTGCAGGGTCTGGCTGTGCGAGCGGCGCCCCACGGCCTACCACTCCGCCGGGCTGCTTGTGCTGGTGGTATCGCGCTCGCCCAGGTGCAGCTCCAGCTCCAGCGCCGCGCACCAGCTCAGCAGTTGCTTGACGCTGATTTCGTCTGCATGGCTTTCCAGGTACGAGATGCGATTCTGGCTCAAGCCGACACGGGTAGCAACGGCCGCCTGGGTCAGCTTGTGCCGCTTGCGCGTGGAGACGAGCAGCTGGCCGAGCTGGGTCGCGGTGAGCAGCAGCTGGGAGGTGGGGGCGATGGCCATGGTGAAATCCGCTATTCAGATAAACTGAGTTTAGCTGAAATTCGGATTAAGTCAATATATCCGATATTCGGATAAAATAACTTTATCCTTAGTGCAGATAATTTGGGGCTATAAACGACAAAGGGCTACAGGCGTATGCGCTGTAACCCTTATATTTACTGGTGCCGACTGCCGGTTTCGAACTGGGTATTTCGCACGTATCCATCTACCACTAATGGTAAGATTGCCTGATTTACAAGCAATCAGGGAGGCAGCTTTGAAACCCCTCATCGTCATGGGCGACAAGACAAGCCACGGCGGCACCGTCATCACGTGCTCGCCGTTTTCGGATACGCATGGGAAAGGCTGGGCACGTATGGGCGACATGGTCTCCTGCCCGCGCTGCAAGGGTATCTTTCCCATCGCCCAGGGCGATGCGAGTCTCATCGACCACGGCAAGTCGGTGGCGTACCACGGCTGCAAGACCGCCTGCGGCGCTACCCTTATGTCCAGCCAGATGTTCACTTACACTGAGCCATCCGCAGGCGCTGCGCCCAGCTCTGCGAGCGCCAGTACTCCGGTGCCACTGATGGAGGGCTTCGGCCTAGTCGGCCAAGGGCTTGCCAGTCAATACCAGGACGAGGAGGCGGGATCCGAGAGGTATCGCGGCCGCTTCCAGCTAGTCGATGCAACTACCGGCAAGCCGGTGGCCAATCAGCAGGTGCGCGTGCGTTCAACTGGCGGCCAGTACATCACAGGTACGACGGACCAGGAGGGCTTCACCGACTGGGTTGACCGAGACTCCCAGGAAGCGCTGGCGTTCGACCTGGTACAGGATGGCGTCGCATGACGGGGCCGTTCACTCCACCAGGTGGCAACTCGCCGTTTGCGGTCGGTGGCATGTCGCCGAAGGGCAAGACGACGGTTGTGCCCATTGAAACTCCCAAGCTCGATTATGGGGACAAGAAGGTGCTGTGCTCGGCCGTGTGTCAGTGCCAGAAGGCGCCGAACATCGGCGCCGACGGACAGTCCCTCAAGCAGATATGTGTTTCGAACCAGCTTAAAGCACTGGATGCGACGCTGGACCACCGTAGCCCGTACAAGCCTGAAATCACCTACGACATGACCAAGCCGACGCCGGAACCGTTCATGGACAAGGAGGTTCCGACGAAGCCGCGCAGCCTCTGGCAAGGCTGGACGCGGAGTTTGTGGCCGAAAGACCCAGACAGGCCGCAGCCTTACAAGCCAAGGCGCGGTTGGACGCGCCGGCCCGACGTCGTCATCGTCAAGGACCCGACCTTGCCGCCCACCCAGGACAACATCAAGCAGGTTGTGGAGATAAAGTTCCCGGGCGACAAGTATGCGCCCGGACAGCGAGACGATTACGTCATTATCGCTGGCGACGAGACGAAGTTTGTCCCGCTCAAGCTTGAGGACTGCGATTGTAACGAGTCTGAGCCTACAGCGCCGAAGATTCCGGTCGAGCAGCTTGGCACGGCGGCCAGTATTCTTGGGATAATCTACATGATTGTGACGAAACGGCCCCCGCCACGTGGCGTGCCAGTTTACTAAGGAAGAAACATGCCAGAATTTCAATTTGACCCGATGGAACTACTGCGCAGCAATGCGGAGGCCATGAATGTCCCGGGGGGGCTGCTCACCAAGCAGGGGCCGCAGAAATACATCGGCTGCGTGCCTGCTATTGCTGGGACGCTCTTCTTTGCTGACGCGCACCTGTCGGTCGTGCGCGAGGCGATTCGCGAGTGCTTCGAAGAATACACACTGCGCGTGGAGCCACAGTTCACCTGGGTGTATCGTGAGGACCCGCCCGAGGGGCCGCCGAAGCAGGCCTTCGCCAAGGCGCCGGAGCTGCCCAAATTGCTGGCGCAGCTCGATGCAGACGATGCGGTCAGCATCCACTACACAAGTGGCAAGCAGGCGCACGACGCCGGGCCGTGGGAGTTTCAGGCTATCGGCTTGCCGGCCTGGCGCGCAAAAATGGGCAGCTGGGGCTTATGCGCGCTGCGATTCACCGTGCCGCTGCTCTATGTCGAGGAGTATCCGGACGTTTTCAGGGAACTGTTCGTCAACTTCGCCGGCCGTCTCCGGGCTGCCCACGGGTACGCGGGCCATAGCCTGGTCCTGTCGCCCACGCGCGACGACGAAAATCAGGCATTCGAAACCTTCCTCACCTCCAAGTTGCGCGGCTTCGACGCGGGCAACCTGGTCGCCGGCGCCGCCAACGCACATCTCGGCATCAAGACCGTGAGCTGGCTCACCGCAATTGGTCGGGCGTACGTGGAAAAGATAGGTGGCGAAGATACGCTGCGTTCGGAGTTGCCGATGGACTGGTTCGGCCTGTACGACTATGGCGACGGTATCGTCATCCAAGCCGGCCCGCAACCGGAGGCTGCACCAGCAGACGCGCCGCGGCCTGCGCGCCTGGTCCTTCCAGACATGCTGCTGCGGGATGTTCGGGCCCCGGCAGTGCGGTTGCACTATGCCTCAGCCGATAGCGAGCCTCGGCTCATTGGCCAGGCGGCAGCCGCTTGGTTAGCGCGGCTTGACGTGCCGCCTGAGCAGCTGCTGGACTACAAGGCCCGACTGCTCGATGAACCTAAGCTGCCTCGAAAAGGAAAATCTCTCGAAATCTGACGGCACCGCCCGCGCGCGCAGGCGACCCACCAATAAAAACCCACGTCATCGCTGCGCGTGGGGTGTGGGGAGTCAGGCTGCACTATTCGCCCGCGGTGCGGCAAAAGGCTGAGGGTCAGCAAAAGGCTGAGGGTCAGGTCTGGCAAACGGACAAAAGCTCTGCTGTGGAAACCGGACTTTCTCGCTTAACAGATAAGCCTGTGTCCATTTGCCAGACTTGACCCCATGCCTGTTGCGCCCACCATGCCGATGGGCAGCTTGAAAATATGGGTCGTCGGGGTGGTGCCGCGCGGCTTCATCCATTTGCCATCCCACCAGAGAAAGGCGTCTTTCTCCTGCGCCCCGGCGAGCG
>CALRYE020000049.1:0-35714 GCA_943372275.1 Janthinobacterium lividum | reverse complement strand
AAGCAGCCATCACGGCGACCGACTGCGATCATGCGCCGTGGTACGTGATCCCGGCCGACTCCAAGACGCACCGCAACCTGATCCTGGCCACCCTGCTGCTGGAGGTGATGGAGTCGCTCAAGCTGGCGTTTCCGCCGCCCGTGGAGCGCCTGTCGAAGCTGAAGATCGACTAGCTGATGCCTTCGCCAGGCCGCCTCAGTTCGGCCGCTGGCCCAGCCGCGTCAGCATGGCGCGCACAGCCTTCATCTGCACCGCGTCGCGGGTGTAGTAATCGGGCCGGAACGGGTCGAACGAGGAGTAGCCCCAGAAGTCCCAGCAGCCGCGCGGGTTGTAGGGGAAGTAGCCGCTGGGCTGCACCTGCGGATACAGCACGATGATGGCGTTGGCGTCGGCTACCGGGTTATAGCCGGCGCTGCCATAGAAGCGGTCGCCCACGCTCTCGTCGCCCTGGCGGCAGCCGTGAAAGGCCACGTGCACGCGGCATGCGGCATGGACGCAGGCCGCCGGCACGTAGGCATAGCCGTCGTCGTCCATGCTCGAGCGCGACGGCGCGAACGGGCGCTGGTCAAAGTGCACGATGCGCCCGGACAGGCTGGCCGCCGGCGGCTGCAGGCCGTTGTATAAAAAGTCGAGCAGCTCGCGCGCCAGCGGCAGGCCGCAGTTGTTGATGTACGGCGGGGCGGTGACGGGGCAGGCCGTGTCGGCGGCGCTGTCGGTGACCATGCCGTGGCCGGCGTCGACGTTGTCGCGGTAGCGCAGCGCGCGCACGCCCGCCATGCGGTAGTACTCATAGGCCTGCCTGACCACGGCGCTGGTGACGGTCTGGTCGCTGCGCCCGGTGAACAGGTACACCGACTGCTGGCGCAGGTTGCGGGTGTCGTCGATCAGTCCGGCGCGCGCGAACTCCTGCGTGCGGCTCCACAGCAGGGCCGGATCGGGCGGCGTGGTGAACGACTCTTCCGGGTTCATGCAGCCGGTCATGGCGTTGACCATGTAGGGCACGAAGGGCGCGTGGCCGCGGTGGCCGGCGCAGTAGTATGGTCCGCCGGCCACCAGCGCGGCGCCGCTGACCATCGATGAGAAGGCCACGGCGAACTGGCCGGCCATGTAGGCCCCCGACGACAGGCCCGACACGGTCACCTGGGTAATGTCGGCGCCGTAGGCGGGCAGGGGCCGGTTGGTGGTGGCCAGACCGGGCGGCGCGCACAGGGCCAGCAGCAGCGCGGCCAGCAGGGCCAGGGTGGCCGCCAGTCTGGACGGCGGGGGCGCCGCCCCCGTGGCGGCGGCAGCGGGGGCGGTACAAACGCGAGGATGCGCGGTATTCATGGAGGTCTCCCTTGTGGCGCGGTCGGACGCAATGGACGTGCACAGCGGCGTGCACGGCGCATCCTGTCGATTTGGCATAGAATGAATTCCCACTTCTTCTGACCGCGCGACCACCACAAATGTTCAAGTCATCCTCGCTCCTGCTGGCCCTCCTGTCTTCCGCTGCGCTGACCAGCGCGTTCGCACAGGCTCCCGCTGCTTCGCCCGCCAACGCTCCCGCTGCTGCTGGCACCCCAGCGGCCAGCTGCCCGGCGCTGCTCAAGCAATCCTTCAACCGCCTGCAGGACGACGCGCCGCAGAACCTGTGCCAGTACGCGGGCAAGGTCGTCCTGGTGGTAAACACGGCCAGCTACTGCGGCTTCACCACGCAGTACGAAGGGTTGGAAAAGCTGTACGCCAAATATGGCGCCAAGGGGCTGGTGGTGCTGGGCTTCCCGTCCAACGACTTCGGCAAGCAGGAGCCGGGCAACTCGAAAGAGATCGCCGACCTGTGCTACAACACCTACGGCGTCAAGTTCCCCATGTTCGCCAAGAGCTCGGTCACGGGCGCCACCGCCAATCCGCTGCACGCGCAGCTGATCAAGCAGACCGGCAAGGAGCCCAAGTGGAACTTCACCAAGTACCTGATCGACCGTAACGGCAAGGTCATCGAGTACTACCCGAGCAAGGTCACCCCGCAGGACAAAGCCCTGGTCGGCAAGATCGAACAGGCGCTGGGGACCTGATCGAGGCGGGAACCCCTGTTTCCGCGCAGGCGGGAACCCATAGCACCGACGCTCAGCTAGCGAAGTATGGGTTCCCGCCTGCGCGGGAACGACGGTTCTACGGTAACCGATCGGCTCGCGCGACTTGCCGCACTTGACGCCCCATGCCGTGGGCGCCGTGGGCGCCGCGGCGCGCCGCCACCCGTGCCCGGCGCTTCTTCCACCAGATCAGCACACCGGTTACGCTCAGCATGGCAACCGCCACCCCGATGATCGTGATCAGGAGGCGAAACGGCACCCCCCACATGGACGCCATGTGCAGCGTGGTGATCCAGCTGGTAAGCGTGTCGCCCGCTGCCTGCCCGGTAGGGAAATAGGTGCCGGCCAGGCGGCCGGTGTGGGCATCGAGGTAAATCGAAGTCTGTCCGTAGCGCTCGTTGATGTCGCGGTCGGTGCGCACGACCATGCGGACCAGTCCCCGCTTTGGATCGTAGGAAATCCGGTCTTCGTTGATCACCACGACGCCTTCGCGCGCAGCCACGGTAGCGGTAACGCTGCGGGCGGCGGCCAGCGACGCGGACCACCCCAGCGGCGGCTCGGCAGGCCGGTCCGCGCCCACAGGCGCCATGGCGGCCATCTGTGGCTGCATCGCGAAGGCCCGGCTCATGAAGGGCCGATAAACTTCCTCATTCAGATTGAGCGCCACGCCGCTCCAGGCCAGCACCAGCAGCATGGCCCACGGCCACAGTCCGCCGGCCCGGTGCAGGTCGACATTGCGCTTGTGCGTACCGGCGCTCCAGCGCACCTTCCAGGCCGG
The DNA here is from genome assembly GCA_943372275.1 of Janthinobacterium lividum. Taxonomy (GTDB): domain Bacteria; phylum Pseudomonadota; class Gammaproteobacteria; order Burkholderiales; family Burkholderiaceae_D; genus Telluria_A; species Telluria_A lividum_A. The sequence goes on along the minus strand of CALRYE020000049.1, from coordinate 32,867 downwards.
CCACCAGCGTTGCATCCACAGGCGCGGCGCCAGACGTGATTGGCCGGGCCCCTGGCGCCGCGCCGGAAAAGTCAGCCAGGCGCCGACAAAGCAGTCGAGCGTCCACAGCACGGCCACGATGCCGAAGGTCCAGGTGCCGATGGTGTCCAGGGCCAGGGTGTAATGCAGCCGGTAGATGAACGGCATGAGGTTGACCAGCCCCTCGCTCAGGTCGCCCCACTTGCGCGCGCCCAGCACGCTGCCCGTGTAAGGGTCGACATACACTTCGTTGACCGCAGGCGCCGGCTGTCCCGGGCGCTTACTCAGATAGAACACCTGCGCGTGGTCGTGCAGCGGACGCAGCGCGACACAATTGGCCAGCGCGTCCGGATACCGCGCCTGCACCCGTTCGCGCAGCACCAGAGGATCGATGCGCACCGCGCCCGGTGGCGCGTCGACCTGCATCATGTGCCGGTTGACTGCTCTGTCCAGGTCCGGGTACCACGCCAGCACGGCCCCGGTCAGGCCGGCAATGACCAGGAAGGCGGCCATTACCAGCCCCACGTAACGGTGCAGCCAGACCAGTTGCGCGCGCATGGTCAGAAGTCGATGGCGAGCGAACCCTTGACGCTGCGCGGCATGCCGAAGGTGAGCGCGCCGGAGGTCGTATTGGCCAGGTAGCGTCGATCGGTCAGATTCTCCACGCCGACGCGCAGCGTTACCAGCTTGCCGCCGGCGATTGCATGGCGGTAGCGCACCCCGGCGTCGACCCGGACATAGCTGTCGGCCAGCCAGGTATTGGCCGCGTCGATGGCCTTGTCGCCGCCGTAATAGATGCCGCCGTTGACCGACAAGCCGGGTAAGCCGGGCAGCACCGCCTGCAGATCGTAGTCGGCGTACAGATTGGCCTGCCACCGCGGCACACCCTGCGGACGTTTGCCGATCAGCGCGCGATTGGCCGTCTCGCGCACGCTGGCCTTGAGATAGGCGGTGCCGGCGATCACGCGCAGCCGGGGCCCGATCTGGCCACTGAGGGTCAGTTCCGCGCCTTCATGCACCTGGCTGCCGTCCTGCACGTACAGGTTGGCGGCGTTAATATATTCCAGTCCCTTGTCGATCCTGAACACGGCCGCGGTCAGCAGGGCGTTGGGAGCCAGTTCAACCTTCGCGCCGATTTCGCCCTGGCGGCTTTCGAGCGGCTTCAAGACCTCGTTGCGGTTGGCCGCGTCCGACGGCGCGGTGCCGCCCTGTTCGATGCCTTCGCTGTAGCTGGCATACAGCGACACGTTGCTGGCCGGCTTGTACAGCACGCCCAGAGAAGGGACAGTCGCGGTTTTGTCGTACGTCTGCCGGATCACGTTGGGAGCGCTGCCTTCCCGGATCTCGAGCGTGTTGCGGCGCACGCCGCCAAACACCTGGAATCCGCCCGGGAAGGTGATGGTGTCGGTGACAAACATCGAATCCTGGTCGGTCCGGTTGGCCAGGTAGGACGGGCCGGTCACCGGCGTGGGCCGTGGCAGCGGACGGGGATTGAACAGGTTGCCGCTGCCGACATCGCCTTCGAAACCAGGGCCGTACACCATGTCGCGCCGTACCGAGTCGGCGCCGAAAGCCAGTTCGTGCTTCAGGCTGCCGGTGCGCACGTCGCCTTCGACCACCAGCTGCCAGGAGCTGTTGTTGCGTTCCTGGTCCGGGCTGAAGTACAGCGCCGTGCCATGCTCGCCGTTGGGCTGCACGTTGGTCGGGGTCACCGACGCCTGGTCGCGTGACAGCTTCGAGCGCAGGGCGGACACGGACGCTTTCCAGCTATCGCTGAACTGGTAGTGCGCGCGCGCGGCGTAGTAGTTCTGGCGGTTCGGCACCCGCGCCCAGTCCTGCGAGGCGAAGGTACGGGCATCGATGCCGGGGAACGCGGCCTGGGCTCTGGCCAGGTTGTTACCCCACCAGCGCACGCTCGGCGTACCCGGCTCGTTGCGCTCGTAATTCAGGTGTTCCACATCGAGTTCGAGCAGCAGGCGGTCGGTGGCTTGCCATTCGAGCGCGGTGCTGAAAAATCCGCTGTCGCCGCGGAACGCGTCGATATGGTTACGCTGTTTTTCTGCCGCTGCGTTGACGCGCACCCCGAACTGGTTCTGCGCACCGAAGCGGCGGCTGAAGTCCCCCGCCACGCTGGCGCCACCGTCGTCGTTGGCGTCGAAGGTGACGCGCGAGAGCGGCGTCGCGGTCGGCCGCTTGACCACATAATTGATCACGCCGCCCGGCGAGGTGGCGCCGTAGCGCATGCCCGACAAGCCTTTGTAGATTTCCACCGCCGCCTTGTTTTGCAGCGCAATCGTGCCCTGGTCGTTGATGCTCAGTCCATCGCGCTTGATCGCGTCCACGCTCAACGTGAAGCCGCGTACCCGCACCCGGTCGAAAAACAGGGGATCGGTGGCCAGCGACACGGAGGGATCGTTTTTCACCACATCCGTTAGCGTGCGTGCCTGTTGATCCAGGATCACTTCAGCGGTGACGGCGTTCACCGAAAACGGCGTATCCAGTACGGGCTTGTCGCGAAATCCGGAAGCGCTCGAGCGCGTGGGACGAAAGCCGGATTCCGGCGTGGTTTCGGCCTGGGCCGTGACGGTCACGTCCGCCATGACCGAGGTCTTCAGATCGGACTGCTGGGCAAACGCGCTGCCCCACTGCAAGGTGGCAAGGGCGCCGACGACGGCGAGGGTGATGGGTTTGCAACGGGCAGGATGGAAACGGCAGGCGCGCATACGAACAGCTCCGACAGGAATGGAAGAATGGATGCGCGCAGTCCACGCGGCATCGGGAAATGAGAATCATTCGCAATTGTAGTCGAAAGTGTCGTTACGGAGTAGTCTCTTTGTCAAGCCGGCTATACAGCCACAACCAGGGTTGCCATCATCGTCCCGCGCAGGGCATTGCAGATCATGATCTGGCTAGCCGCGGCGAGCATCGGGCGGGTGACGACGGCTTCGCTGGCCTGCCATGCCGGGTCGTCCAGCACCGCCGCGCGCATCACGCCGGGCAGCAGGCCGCAGGCCAGCGGCGGGGTGATCCAGCGGCCCTGGTAGTGAATGAAGACGTTGGTGCGGCCGCCTTCGGTCAGTTCGCCGCGCTCGTTGAAGAACAGCATATCGAATGCGCCCTGCGCTTCGGCGTCGCGCCAGGCCGCGTCGTAACGCGCGCGCACGCTGGTTTTGTGGCGCAGGAACAGGTCGCCGGAGCGGGTGGCGTCGGGCGCGATGAGCACGCGCGCCGGCTGGGCAAGCGGGGTCAGTGGCGCGCTGCTCACCGACAGGTTGCCGTCGCTGCCGACGGCCAGGCGCAGGCGGTGTGGCCCGTCGCCCAAGCTGGCGCAGTACTCGTCCAGCGTTGCCGTCGCCTTGCCTGCATCGAACGGAAAGCCGAAGTAGCGGGTCGACTGCGCCAGCCGCGCCAGGTGGCGCTCGCGCTGGGCGCAGCCTTGGGCGGCATCGGCGCGCATGGTTTCGAACAGCTCGAAAGGGTTGGTCAGGCCGGTGAGGAAGCGCGCCTTGAGCTGGCATTCGGCGTATTCGCTGGCGGCGTCGCTGTCGTAGACGATGCCGGCGCCCACGCCCATTTCGCCACGCCTGACGTTGCTCGCGTCATCTTGCGGTGCCTGCAGCGTCAAGGTGCGGATCGGGACCGACAAACAGAAGTCGCCGACCGGGTGCGCGCCGATTGGTTGCGGGGTGGCAGGCGGGTCGAACCAGCCGATGGCGCCCGTGTAGATGCCGCGCGGGTCCGGTTCCAGCTCGGCGATGATCTCCATGGTGCGGCGCTTGGGCGCGCCCGTGATCGAGCCGCACGGGTACAGCGCTTCGAAGAGCTGCGCCAGCGTGACGCCGCGGCGTACCGTCGCGCGCACGGTGGACGTCATCTGCAGCACGCCGCTGTAGCGCTGCACGTCGAACAGGGCCGGCACCTGGACGCTGCCGGTGGCGGCCACCCGTCCCAGGTCGTTGCGCAGCAGGTCGACGATCATCAGGTTCTCGGCGCGGTTCTTGGGGTCGGCCGCGAGGGCGCGGGCGCGCTCGGCGTTGTCGGCGTCGGCCCCGGCGTCGGCGCCATCGGTGTTGGCCGGCGCCGTGCCCTTCATGGGGCGGGTGAGCAGTTCGCCGTTGTGGTGGCGCACGAACAGCTCGGGCGAGAGCGACAGCACCGCGCCGCCGTCGGGCAGGGCGATCAGGGCCCCGTACGGAACCGGCTGGCGCGCGCGCAGGCGCGCGTACAGCGCCTCGATGGAACCGAAGGCGTCGAAGCGCAGCCGGTAGGTGTAGTTGACCTGGTAGGTGTCGCCGGCGGCGATGTAATCGCGGATGCGGCCGATGGCGGCGCTGAACGCGGGTTCGTCCACGTTGGCGCGCACGGCGGCGATGCCGGCGCTGGTCTGCCCGGCATCGGCGCGCGCGGCCAGCCAGCTGGCCACCTCCGGCGGCGTCAGGTGGGCGCAGTCGGAGAACAGCAGCACTTGCGCCAGCGGCGGCGTTTGGATCGGCGTCTGAGCTGGAGCCCGAATCGCCAGCAGTTGCGCACCCAGTTCGTACGTCAGCACGACCACGGCGTGCAGGCCGCCTTGCGTGGCCTGCTGCATCTGTTCCAGCATCGCCGGCCACTGGGCCGTATCGCTGCAGGTCAGCGTCCCGGCGTGACCCGTGTACAGGCGCGAGCGCGCATTGTGCGGGTCGGCGGCGCTGGCGTCGTCCAGCAGGGCGAAGCAGGCTGTCGTCATGCCAGCAGCAGCGCGATCTGCACCGTGCTGCCCTCGGTCGGATGAAGTTTGAAGCCGCTCTTGGCGTAGCGGTGCCAGCGGCCCACCACGTAGCTCACCAGCAGGCTGGCGCGGGCGGCCACCTCGGCTTCCTGGCCATGGCCTTGCGTGACGGCCAGGCGCAGCGACTGTTTGCAGGCCAGTTCGACCTTGTCGTAGAACTGGTTCATGCGCAGCAGCAGGCGTTCGTCTTCGTTGACCAGCGCATCGCCGATCAGCACCCGGGTCATGCCCGGATTGTTGGCCGCGAAGGCCAGCAGCATCTGCAAGGTGGCGCCGGCCTGATCGATGCCGCCTTCTTCCCGCTCGGCGATCTGGTTGATCAGGCCGAACACGGACGCTTCGATGAAGTCGATCAGCCCCTCGAACATCTGGGCCTTGCTGGCGAAGTGGCGGTACAGGGCCGCCTCGGACACGGACAGGCGCGCCGCCAGGGCCGCGGTGGTGATGCGCTCGCCCTTGGGTTGCTCCAGCATGGCCGCCAGGGCCTGGAGGATTTGCAGTTTTCGCTGGCCCGGCTTGGTGCTTGCCATGTGGTCTCTGGTGGTCGAGGGTGGTGAGTGGCAGTAGCCTGGATCGGTCAGCTACCTTCAATACCGTCGTCCCCGCGAACGCGGGGACCCATGCTGACTATGAGCCAAGGTTCTATGGGTCCCCGCTTTCGCGGGGATGACGTTGGTCGTTGCTGCGGCAATGCGAGCGTTCGGGTTTCTGTTACACCTTTAGGCCTGCGCATTCGCTACCGCAGCCGGTGCATGCGCCCCGGCAGCTGGCGTAGCGATTTTACTTTGACATCGACATAAGCGGGATCTTTTAGCGTTCTGGGCAAGGTCTGCGTGCCGCTGGTTTCCAGCGCGCGCAGGTAGCGCGTGATCCACACGGTGCGCATGCCGACCGCCTTGGCGCTGCGCAGATTGTCCAGCGTGTCCTCGACCAGGATGCAGCGGCTGGGCGTGGTGCCGAGCCGGCGCATCAGGCGGCGCAGCATCAGCGCCGACGGCTTGGGCCGCAGCTGCCCGTGCACCTGCATGTGCTCGATGGCGATGTGGCGCGTGAAATGGCTGCGCAACCCCAGGTGGCGCAGCACGTCGCTCGAATAGCGCAGCGGCGCGTTGGTCAGCAACACCTTGCGCCCCGGCAGGCGGCGCAGCAGCCGTGCCAGCCCCGGCTCGCAACGGATCATCTGCTCCAGCGACTCCAGCTGGTGGGTCTGGTGCAGGAAGTCGCCCGCGTTGACGTTGTGGTGCTTGACCATGCCCAGCAAGGTGGCGCCGTAGCGGCGCCAGTAATCGATGCGCGCCGCGGCCACCTGTTCCGGCGTGGCCGGCGTGGTGCCATCGCCCAGCACGCGGGCGATATACACGTTCATGTTGGCGACGATCGCAGGGAAGATGGCATGCGATGCATCATGCAAAGTATTGTCGAGATCAAACAACCACAGAGGTTTGGACGGGTTAATATTGAGCACCTGTATTTTTTAAAAACATTTCTTTTACAACTAGACTAAACGAGACGATGAAACTCATGCAACGATTGATTATAGTGGTGTTCGCCAGCTTGCTGATGTGCATGCAGGGCGCGTGGGCGGCCGACCGCGGCGCGCTGTTCAAGGTGACCTCCAAGGGCCACACCATGCACCTGTTCGGCACCATGCATGTGGGCTTGCCCGAATTCTTTCCGCTGGAGCCGCGCATTGCCGGCGCGCTCGCCGGCGCGTCGGTGCTGGCGCTGGAGGTCAATCCGCTGGCCGATCCGGCCGCCATGGCCCAGGCCGTGGCCAGCCTGGCCATGCGCGACCCGGTCAATGGCGGGGTCATGCCGGCCGGCCTGCAGCCGCGCCTGGACAAGGCCTTGCGCGCCTCCTACGTCGATCCGGCGGCGGTGGCGAACTTCAAGCCCTGGCTGATTGCCACGGTCATGGCCATGAACGAATACGCGCTGCAGGGCGGGCGCGCTGACCTGTCGGTGGACATGCACCTGGCCCAGCTGGCCAAGACGCGCAACATCCCGATCATGGAACTGGAAAGCATGACTAGCCAGTTGAGCTTGTTTAACCGCCTGTCGCCGGCCCAGCAGTGGGTATTTCTGGAAGATTCCGTTGCGATGGTCGAATCGGGCCGGCAGAAAGCCGATGTGGCGCAGATCATGACCGCGTGGGCCAAGGCCGACCAGGCCGGGCTCGATGCGATCGCCGCGCGCGCCGAGCAGGACACCACGGTGTCGGGCAAGTTCGTGCAAGCCGTGTTGCTGGACGAACGCAACGGTCCGATGGCGGATAAGCTCGCTGCCCTGCTGGCCAAGCAGGACAAGGCGGTCGCGGCCATCGGTACGCTGCATCTGGTGGGTAAAAACAGCGTCGTGGCGAAACTGCGCGCGCGCGGCATCAGCGTCGAGCGGATTTACTGATCGGGGTCTGTTGCGCGAATGGTACTGGGGGAGGGAAGTAACGAGGGGTGCTGCGGTAAAACGATGGTGCCCTTTACGTGGATTGAACACGTGGCCTCTCCCTTACCAAGGGAGTGCTCTACCACTGAGCTAAAAGGGCGACTGAGAGTGACGACGGACGCCGTCACAAACGTTTAGTGCGACCGGATCATAGTGCCAAAAGCCTGTTCGGTCAAGACTTCAAGCAGTAAAGAGTGCTCGATGCGTCCGTCGATGATGTGCACCGTGTTCACGCCCGACTTGGCCGCATCCAGCGCGGACGAAATTTTCGGCAGCATGCCACCGGAAATGGTGCCGTCGGCGAACATTTCATCGATCTCGCGGGCCGACAGATCGGTTACCAGATTGCCTTTTTTATCCTGCACGCCGGCGATGTTGGTCATCATGATCAGCTTTTCGGCTTTCAGGATTTCCGCGATCTTGCCAGCGACCACGTCGGCATTGATGTTGTACGCCTGGCCATCCTGGCCGAAGCCGATCGGCGAGATGATCGGAATGAAGGCGTCGTCCTGCAGCGCCTTGACCACGGCCGGGTTGATCGCTTCGATCTCGCCCACGAAACCGATGTCGAGGAACTCGCCCGGCTTTTCCTTGTCCGGCATGGCCATCTTGCGCGCGCGGATCAGGCCGCCGTCCTTGCCCGTCAAGCCCACGGCCTGGCCGCCGTAGTGGTTAATCAGCATCACGATATCCTGCTGCACTTCGCCGCCCAGCACCCACTCCACCACTTCCATGGTTTCTTCGTCGGTGATGCGCATGCCCTGCACGAAGGTGCCTTGCTTGCCGATTTTTTTCAGCGCATTGTCGATCTGCGGACCGCCGCCGTGCACCACCACCGGATTCATGCCCACCAGCTTAAGCAGGATGACGTCGCGCGCGAAGCCGTGCTTGAGGCGCTCGTCGGTCATGGCGTTGCCGCCGTATTTGATGACGATGGTCTTGCCGTGGAAGTTGCGGATGTACGGCAGCGCCTCGGCCAGGATCTGCGCCTTGATTTGCGGCGAGACAGCAGCAAGGTCGTCGTTCTGGTGGGTCTTCAGATTAGGCAGGGGAGCGGTCATTGAGGGGTCCGGGAATGAAATTTGGCGAGATTTTACAGCCAACGGGCGGCTGTTGGGGTCATTATAGGGCGATCTTGTTGTATTTTACTTTTCCATCGTTTAGGCTGAGCCGCAAATGGGCTTTCTCGGGGCAATCACATGAGTATCTGCAGCCGCTGTGGGGTGCAATTCTGCTGCGCGATGGCCGACAGGGCCGGCGCGGCGGGCGATCAGCCGTGTTGGTGCGTGGCGTTGCCGCCGCTGGTCGCGGTGCCTGACGCGCAAGAAGTAACGGCTGGCGCGACCTGCTGGTGCCCGGCATGCCTCGGCGATGAGATAGCGCGCCGGGCGTCGGTGCAGGGGTAACCGCAATTTTTTCGAAAATCACTAGACGACCGGTCTAATCGTGTTTATAGTACGGTTCATGAGCACAGCAACTACTTCCGATACCCCCGACGTCCGCGAGAACATTCTTGCCACCGGCCAGCGCATCATGGCGGGCAAGGGTTACTCGGCGGTGGGGTTGAACGAGATCTTGACAGGCGCCGGCGTGCCCAAGGGTTCCTTTTACCATTACTTCGGGTCCAAGGATGCCTTCGGCGAGGCGATGCTGGAGAGTTATTTCGAGGATTATCTGGCCGGGCTCGATACCACGCTGGCGCAACCGGGCATGACCATGGCGCAGCGCTTGATGGCGTATTGGTCCGGCTGGCAGGAAACCCAGTCGTTATACGACTGCCAGGGCAAATGTCTGGCCGTAAAACTTGCCGCTGAGGTGGCCGACTTGTCGGAAGCCATGCGGCTGGCGCTGCAACGGGGCACGGCCGGCATTGTCGGCAGGCTGGCGGGGGCGATCGAGGCCGGTGTGACGGAAGGGTCGCTGAGCATCGATCGTTTTGCCGACAGCGATCTGCGCGGCGACGCCGAAACCAGCGCGCAGAGCCTGTACCAGCTGTGGCTGGGCGCCAGCATCATGGTCAAGATCGTCCGCAATGCCGCGCCGTTCGACACAGCGATGCAGACGACGCGCCAGATTTTGCATCTCGCCCCTGACTAAGGGATGGATGAACCCGCATTTCGCATGAAATGCTTTTTTTTGCCGTGGCATTAGACGACTGGTCTACTACGGATATATTTTGCGGCAGTTTAACTCACTGGAGAATCAACATGAACGTATTAATGGTCCTTACCTCGCACGACAAACTTGGCGACACCGGCCGCAAGACCGGCTTCTGGCTCGAAGAACTGGCCGCTCCCTACTACGCGTTCAAGGATGCCGGCGCCAACATCACGCTGGCGTCGCCGCTGGGCGGCCAGCCGCCGCTGGACCCGAAAAGTAATGAGCCGTCGGCGCAGACCGACCACACCCGCCGCTTCGAAGCAGACGCGGCCGCCAACGCGCAGCTGGCCTCGACCGTGCGGCTGGACTCGGTCAAGCAAGACGATTTCGATACGGTGTTTTATCCAGGCGGCCACGGCCCGCTGTGGGACCTGGCCGAAGACCGCGCGTCCATCGCGCTGATCGAGGCATTCATTGCCGCCAACAAGCCGGTGGCGCTGGTCTGCCACGCGCCGGGCGCATTGCGCCACGTGAAAACTGCGGATGGCCGCCCTCTGGTCGAAGGCAAGACGGTGACGGGCTTTACCAACACCGAAGAAGAAGGCGTGGGCCTGACGGACATCGTGCCCTTCCTGGTGGAAGACGAACTCAAGGGCTTGGGCGGGCTGTACACCAAGGGCGCCGACTGGGGTTCGTTCGTGGTCAGCGACGGGCTGCTGATCACCGGCCAAAACCCGGCCTCGTCGGCCGAAGCGGCACAGCTGCTGATCAAGCGCCTGGCCTGATCGAGGGGTCGTAGCGACCAGCGTCGACCAGCGCCGACCGGCCGCATCAACGCAGCCGGTCGGCGGGCGGTTGTCACCGCTTGGTGCTTAGCGCTTGGTGGTAAAGAACCGCATCATTTCCCGGCTGGCATCCGGTCCCTTGCCATCGGTATAGCTGCCGTTCGAACTGCCGCCCGACCAGGCATGGCCGGCGCCGTGGATGGTCCAGTGTTCCGCCTGCGGCGTGCCGTCGGCGCGCTGGTGCACGGTGCGCGTGAAAGCGTGGCCGTTTTCCACCTTGCCCGGCTCAATCGTGATCTCCTTGGACGCCGCATGCGCGCCCCGCTTGATCAACTCGTCGCCATTGGCCGGGTGCACGGTGGTGTCGCGGTCGCCGTGAAACACGATGATCGGAATCGCCTTGCCGCTCGGCTCGGCCTTGCCGAAATTGCCCTTCATGGCCGCCAGCGCCGACGGCAAGTCGTGCGCCGAAGCAAACGGCAAGCCCGAGTGCACGCCCACGGCCGCATACAGATCCGAATACAGCGTGCCCATGATGGTGGCCATCGCGCCGCCGGCCGACAGACCGGCCACGTACACCTGCGCCTCGTCCACCGAATGACTCTTGATCACCGCGCGGGTAATGCCGGCAATAATCGACGGCTCGCCCTGGTCGCGCTTCTGATCGACCGCGGAGAACCAGTTCCAGCAGCGCGAGGCATTGGCCTGCTGCGACTGGGCCGGGTACACCACCAGACACTGCATTTCCTCGGCGAGCAGATTCATCTTGGTGCCCGTGGCGAAGTCGTCCGGGTCCTGGGTGCAGCCGTGCAGCATCACCACCAGTGGCACCGCGACCCCCGCCTCCTGCTTGTAGGTGCTCGGCACATACAATTTGTAGGTGCGCGTGCCGGCATCGTTGGTGTAGGTGCCGTCGATGAACTGGCCCGGCAGGGGTTCGGCCTTGCCGGGCGCGCCCGACATGCCGGGCAGATTGTCGAACTGCGACAGGTCGATGTTGGGCATGTCGAACTTGGACATGTCCAGCTTGCCGCCTTCGAACTTGGGCATGTCGAACGACGGCATCTTGAAGCCGCCGCCGGCCACGCCGCTTTGGCGGTCGAGCTTGGACAGCATGTCGGGCACCAGGTTCTGGAACGCCATCTGCGCTTCTTCCAGCGGCGTGCGCGCCGCGGGCTGGGGCTGAGGTTGCGGCTGGGGCTCGGGCTTTGGCGGAGCCTGTTCGGCCTGTGCCTGCGCGCGCGGCGGCACGGTGCCGGCCGGGCGGCTTGACGCCGGCGGCGGATTAATGTCGCGCATTTGCGGCGCAGCGTCATGCGTGGCGCCTGGCGGCGCGCTGGCCGACGGGCCGGCCGATGCCGATGCGGGATTGGTCGCGGGACCATTGCCTGGCGTAAGGATTTTGAGGGCTTCCTGAATGACGCTGGTGGCGCCTATAGGACCTTTGCTGGCCAGCGTGCGGGTTGCCGCGCGCATGGTCGACATGATTTTTTCGTTGAGTTTCATGGCTTTTCCTTATTTGTTGGCATCAAAGGATGCGCCCAGCCAGTGCAGTCTTGAGCGCGCTGCTAGCTTGCAGCGTGCCAAGGACAAAAATCGATTCGATCGTCGCCAATGCCAGTTCCACCGATACGTCGGTGGCGATACTGGCCAATCCGAGCACCTGTATCTGCAGGCGTTCCCCCGCGCGTTGCGCCGCTTCCAGATCGGCGCGGGAATAATGGTGCATGCCCAGTACCAGACTTTTGCGTGCAACCGTCTGGCGTACTACCTCCGCATGCGTGGCGAGTTGATTTCGGATCGCCGTACGGATCAGATCCGTGCGATTCGAATAAAACCCTTCACTGACGAGCAAATCGATTTGACCGAGATCGATCAGGCCGAGATTAATGGTAATTTTTTCCGATTCGGCAAGCTTCGGCTTAAGGTCCCGTACATTCATATTCGTCTCCAAAGCATCCTTGTGGCATCCACACGCCATCTGTATGGATGGTAGTGTACCTGTCTGAGGCGTCGGGTCAAGCGCGATTTGTTTGAATGCGATAATGTCGGATTCACGTCACAGGGGCCGAACATGGCGTCGCAAGTGTCATCGCAGCAAGAGAATCACTTCATCACCGGCATCGATCACGTGCAGGTTGCCATGCCCACGGGGGCCGAAGCAGCCGCGCGCGCCTTCTATCACGGCGTGCTGGGGCTGCCCGAGGTCCCCAAGCCGCCCCAGCTGGCCGTCAACGGCGGCCTGTGGTTCCAGACCGGCGTCACGCAGCTGCACCTGGGCGGCGAAACGCCGTTCCTGCCCGCCCGCAAAGCCCACCCGGCGCTGACCGTGCGCGACTTTCCCGGTTTTCTGGCACATCTGGCGCAGCAAGGTGTGGCCGTCAAGCCCGAGCTGGCTGTGGCCGGGCGCCAGCGCGCCACCATCGACGATCCGTTCGGTAATAAAGTCGAGCTGATCGAAGATCTGGCGGGGCCGGCATGAAAAACGGCCGCAAGCCACCGGGTCCGCCGTCGCCCTGCGTGAGCCTGTGCGAAATGGCGCCCGACACGGGCCTGTGCCGCGGTTGCCTGCGCAATATCGATGAGATCGTCGCCTGGGGAACGGCCGACGATGACTACAAACGCGCCGTGTGGGTGGAAATCCGCAAGCGCGAAGAACAGATGGGATGGAAATGAGTTTTTATCAGCCTGACAAAGCCGTCAGCGGCCCCGCCTACGGCGTGGGCTTCCGCGTATTCGCCACCTTCATGTGCGCGGCCCTGCTGTTGTATGGCGTGAGCATCGCCTGGCGCTTCCCCGTGATGGCGTTCGGCATCGGCGTCAAGCTGCTGCTGATTGTTTCCGGCTGTATGCTGGCGATCAGCTATTACTGGTTCCTGCGCGCCCGCACCACCATCGACGCGACCGGCATCCGCCAGACCTGGATGTACGACAAGCACGTGGAATGGCGCGACGTGCGCGGCGCCAAGATGATTGGCATTCCTTATATGTCATGGCTGTTCCCGCCCCGCATGGTGGTGCGGACCGGCAATGCCTTCACCACCTTTAACGGCGGCTCGCAAGAGGTGCTGATCGAGTTCGCCAGGATCTCGCTCGCTTTCCAGATGAAAAAATGAGCACCCATCACCCTATCGATTTATTCCCTGCTGGCATGCAGGTGTTCGAACGCGGCTGGCTGTCGGCCAACAATATCCTGTTCACCGGCGACGGTCCGGCCACGTTGATCGACAGCGGCTATGTCACCCACGCGCCGCAAACGCTGGCGCTGGTGGAGCATGCGCTGGGCGCACGGCCGCTGGAACGGTTGATGAACACGCACTTACACTCCGACCATTGCGGCGGCAACGCGGCGCTGCAGGCGCGCTACGGCTGCCACACGGCCATTCCCGCGCACGAAGCGGACAAGGTGCGGACATGGGACGCGCCCGCGCTCACCTACGACGCCACCGGCCAGCAATGTCCGCGCTTCAGTTTTGATTCCGTGCTGGAAGTCGGCCAGCACCTGAGCCTGGCCGGCATGGATTGGGAAGTGCTGGGCGCGCCCGGCCACCATCCCCACTCGGTGATGTTCTGGTGCGCTGCGCACGGCATCCTGATTTCCGCCGACGCCCTGTGGCGCAGCGGCTTCGGGGTGATCTTCCCGGAACTGGAAGGGGAGCCCGGTTTCGACGAGGCGCGCGCCACGCTCGATCTGATCGGCACGCTGGACGCGCGCGTGGTCATCCCCGGCCATGGCGCCGTGTTCACCGACGTGGCGGCGGCGCTCAAGCGCGCTCAGGTGCGCCTCGACTTTCTTCAGGCCGATCCCCAGCGCAACGCCGAAAACGCCGTCAAGGTCATGCTCAAGTTTTTGCTGCTGGAGCGCCAGCAGATCGCGCTGGACCAGGTGGCCGTGCTGATGGCCACGATTCCCCTGGTGGCGGCGGCGCGCCGCCTGTATCTGCCGATGACCCCGGAAGCGCTGGCCGACTGGGCGGTGCAGGGCCTGGTACGGGCCGGCGCCGCGCGCCGCGATGGCGCCATGCTGCGCAATCACGATCTGGTCACACCGGGTTAGTCACCGCTTACTGTGTCTTTTTAGTAACTCAACAGTGCGCCTAAACAGTAGACACAACTGTTACACTTCACGCTCATATTTCCTTTTTGAAATTATATGAACGTCGAGTCTCGCAACAATGTATCAGTGTCCGGCGTCGGTTCCGCCACCATGGTGATGGCGCACGGGTTCGGCTGCGACAAGAGCATGTGGCGCTTCCTGGCCCCGGCGTTCGAACAGCGCTACAAGGTCATCACGTTCGACATGGTCGGCAGCGGCGCGTCCGACCTGTCCGCCTACGACCGCGACAAGTACGCCAGCCTGCACGGCTACGCCGACGATGTGCTGGAGATCATCGAGCAGTTCGCCGATGGCCCGGTGATTTTCGTCGGCCACTCGGTCAGCTCCACCATCGGTCTGCTGGCCACCATCAAGGCGCCCGGCCGCTTCGTGGCCAACATCATGGTCGGCCCGTCGCCCTGCTACATCAACGATGGCGACTACGTGGGCGGCTTTTCGCGCGAGGATATCGACGACCTGCTCGACACCCTGGACGGCAATTACCTGGGCTGGTCCAGCAACATGGCGCCGGCCATCATGGGCGCGCCGTCCCAGCCCGAGCTGGGGGTGGAACTGACCAACAGCTTTTGCCGCACCGATCCCGAGATCGCCAAGCACTTCGCGCGCGCCACGTTCCTGTCGGACCACCGCGCCGACGTCGCCCGCTCGAGTACGCCGACCCTGATCCTGCAATGCAGCGACGACCTGATCGCGCCGCGCCAGGTGGGCGAATACATGCACCGCCAGCTGCCTGACAGCGTGCTGCACATCATCGACAACGTCGGCCACTGCCCGCACATGAGCGCGCCCATGGCCAGCACCGCCGCCATCGATGCCTTTCTGTCAGAGCGCCTGCAATAAACATGCACGACGGCCGCGCCGCCCTGTTCGATGCCGACATGCTGTTCGACCAGGCAGCCTGCGGGCTGATCGTGGCCGACAGCGACGGCGCCATCGTGCGCGTCAACAGCACGCTGTGCAGCTGGCTGGGGTTTGCGGGCGACGAGCTGGCCGGCGTGCGCCGCGTCTCCGAGCTGTTCACCATGGGCGGCCGGGTGTTCTACCAGACCCACTGCCTGCCGCTGCTGCAGATGCAGGGATCGGTGGCCGAGGTGCAGTTCGAAATGCTGCGCGCCGACCGCCAGCGCATGCCGGTGCTGGTCAACATCGCCCGCCATGTGCACGGCGGCGTGATCACCGACACCTTCGCCGTGCTGGTGGCCACCGACCGCCGCGCCTACGAGCGCGAGCTGCTGATCGCGCGCCGCACCGCCGAGTCGTCGCTGGCAGCGCGCGCCGAGGCCGAGCGCAAGCTACAGGAAACCAACGAAGCGCTGTCGCTTGCGCACCGCCGCAAGGACGAATTCCTCGCCACCCTCGCGCACGAGTTGCGTAATCCCCTCGCGCCGATGCGCAACGTACTGGAGATGTTCAAGATGCAGATGAGTTCACCCGATCAACGTGACCGCGCCGTGCTGGTGCTGGACCGCCAGCTGACCCAGATGACCCACCTGGTCGACGATCTGATGGATGTGTCGCGCATCTCGCAGGGACGCATGGAGCTGCGCTGCGAGCGGGTCGACCTGGTGGTGCTGGCGCAGGCGGCGCTCGACGACGCGCGCCCGATGATCGAAGCGGCGCGCCACACGCTGCAGGTGCGCCTGCCGGACGCGCCCCTGTTCGTGGAAGCGGACGTCACCCGCGTCACCCAGGTGATCGTCAACCTGCTCAATAACGCGGCCAAGTACACGCCCGCCGGCGGGCGCGTGGAACTGGAGATCGCGCGCCAGGGCGAGCAGGCCGTCATCACCGTGCGCGATACCGGCATCGGCATTCCGCAGGAGGCGCTGGCCTCGATCTTTCACATGTTCTCGCAGCTGGAACCGGCGCTGGAGCGCTCGCAGGGCGGGCTGGGTATCGGGCTGGCGCTGGTGCACGGGCTGGTGGCGCTGCATAACGGCCATATCGCCGCGCACAGCAAAGGCGAAGGGCACGGCAGCGAGTTCGTCGTGCACCTGCCGGCCGCCGCCGACGAGGCGCCGGCGCCGCAGCGGGACAGCGCCGCCGCTCCCGAGCCAGCGCTGGCCTGCCGCGTGCTGGTGGTCGACGACAACCAGGATGCCGCCGAGACCATGCAGATGGCGCTGGAGCTGTTCGGCTACGAAGCGCGCACCGCGCACGACGGCGCCAGCGGCATGGCGCTGGCGGCCAGCTACCTGCCAACCGTGATCTTGCTCGATATCGGCCTGCCCGACATGAACGGCTATGAAGTGGCGCGCCGCATCCGCAGTACGGAAAACGGCGCCGGCGTGTTCCTGATCGCCGCCACCGGCTGGGGGCAGGACTCGGACCGCGAGCGCGCCCGCGAGGCGGGCTTCGACAGCCACCTGACCAAGCCGATCGACTTCGACCAGCTGCACCAGTTGCTGCGCCAAGCTACCGGGCAAGGTTGAACGGCGCAGTGATTATGCACAGCTTGTACAACACTTGTACAACGCTTGTTCACCGCTTATTCACGACTTGTACATGGCTTAACCACAGCTTAATCACCGTTTGCACACAGGCCCATACACAGCGTATCAACAGCTTATCCACAGCAATGACGAGCGCTTATGCACAGACTTATGCACAGGATGAGCACAGACAGCCTCACAGCTTGAGCCGGAAGTTGTAACGGTTCAGGCCCGCCACCAGCATTAATACGGCACCCGAAAACACCAGCGCGAACATGCAGCGGGCTGCTCGCCGCCGGCTCCACTAAGGCCGTCCAGCGGCGCCGTCCGCGCACTTCGATCAGCCAGTACAAAGCCGCATACGCCGCCACGCAGATGGCCGCGCAGTACAGCGCCCACGGCGGCGTGGCGCCGATCTTGGACACCGGGTAGTACTGGTGCAGCAGCCATCCCGCGCCGGCCAGTGCAGCCGCGAACATGGCCACATACAAGAAGACGTCGCGCAGCTGCTTCGCGCCTTCGAAGAAGATCGCGGCGCATACCACACCACTGAGCACGATGGCCACATGGCCGGTGTGGGCGGCCCAGCCAGGCAGCACCGCGTAGGCGTCGCACAGCATGAAGGAACGATACGCCCGGCCACCAGCGGGGAAGGAGTGCGTGGTAGTGTTGTCATTACGCCAGCTTAGCGCAGCCTGCGCCGGAAAAGTGCCCCCGTTAGAAGAGAGATTCCAGCACGACCGTACTTTTTCCGCTCTATAATGGCCAGGCTGCTGTTTGCACCTCCTGATCCACCTTCCGACTCAACTTCCGATTCGACTGCGAGACCGACATGACCTTACCGCTTGCGCTGCAAAACCTCACGCTTCCTGTTATCGCGTCGCCGATGTTCATCGCCAGCGGACCTGCGCTGGTGGCGGCGCAGTGCAAGGCCGGCATCGTCGGCTCGTTCCCCGCACTGAACGCGCGCCCGGCCGAACTGCTCGACACCTGGCTGACCGATCTGAAGGCGGAGCTGGCTGCGTATCAGGAGGCCAACCCGGGCGCCAAGGTCGGCCCGATCGCCGTCAACCAGATCGTGCACCAGTCGAACGACCGGCTCGAACACGACGTGGCAATGTGCGTCAAGCACCAGATCCCCATCATCATCTCGTCGCTGCGCGCGCCGCCCAAAGAGATGATGGATGCGATCCACGGCTACGGCGGCATCGTGCTGCACGACGTGGTGTCGATCCGCCATGCGCAGAAGGCGCTGGAAGCCGGCGTCGATGGCTTGATCTTGGTGGCGGCCGGCGCCGGCGGGCATGCGGGTGCGCTGTCGCCGTTCGCGCTGGTGGGCGAGATCCGCAAATTCTTCAAGGGGCCAATCGCCCTGTCCGGCGCGATTGCCACGGGCGATGCGATCCTGGCGGCACAGGCCATGGGCGCGGACTTCGCCTACATCGGCTCGCGCTGGCTGGCCACGCAAGAGTCGAACGTATCGGACGACTACCGCGATGCCATCGTAACGTCGTCGGCGGCCGACATCGTGTACACCAACCTGTTCACCGGCGTGCACGGCAACTACCTGAAGAAGTCCATCGTCAACGCGGGCCTGGATCCGGATGCGCTGCCCGAGTCGGACAAGTCCAAGATGAGTTTCGGGTCGGGCAGCGCCAAGGCCTGGCGCGATATCTGGGGCGCGGGGCAGGGCGTGGGCTTGATGGACGATGTACCGACGGTGGCGCAGATGGTGGAGCGCTTGCAGCAGGAATACGCAGCGGCGCGGGCGCGGCTGGCGTTGTGAGGCGGCGCCGATGGCAGGGCTGACGCCCTGAGGTAGAAGCAAGGTTATGGTGAAGATTGCTGCCGAAGTCACTACCCTGCTATCACTTGATACATGACCACCGTCGTCCCCGCCTGCGCGGGGACGACGGTAGTTAATTTGTGGTGATGCGGAGATGCGTGGCTTCGGCAACCTCTCTGCCGTCAGAAGATCCCACTCTCAATCATCGCGCGGCGTCAGATCCTGCGGCCTGACCACCCACAGCCCCGGCAGGTTGCGCCAGTAGCCATACACGTCCATCCCGAATCCGATCACGAACTTGTCCGGCACCGACAGTCCGACAATGTCGGCCTTGACCGGCTTGCTGCGCTTGATGGCCTTGTCGGCGAACACCACGATCAGCACTTCGGCCGCGCCCATGTCCAGCAGGCGCTGCTTGACCTGCGCCAGCGTCTCGCCCTCGTCCAGAATATCGTCGACCACGATGATGGTCCGCCCGGCCACGTTCGGCCGCGGTATCACCTTCCACACCACCTGCCCGCCCTGGTCGTCGTCGCCATAGCGGCTCACGTGAATGTAGTCGAATTCGAGCGGAAAGCGCAGTTGCGGCAGCAGCGTGCCAGTGAACACCACCGCGCCGCCCATCACTCCCAGCACCAGCGGAAAGGCGGCGTCGTCGGCGTTGCCGAAGCGCGCGTTGAGCGTCTCGGCCACGCGCCGCACCGCGCTTTGCACCTCCGCCGGGGTGACGATCTCCTCGGCATGGTCCAGCAGCTTGCGTGCGCGGTCGAAGTGAAAATCTTGCATGTCGTTATGCCCGGTGTGGTTTGTACCCGGCGATTATCGTGCAAATCGCACTGCACAAGCGACAGACAGTTGGATTTGCGCCACACCCGTGCACCAACTGCGTGCAGCGGTTGCGTGCACCTTCACTTCGCAGTAGGCAGGAGGCTAGCGGTAGTCGCGCTGGTCATCGATCAGCTTGCCGTCCTGCGCCAGGCTGCCCGGCGCGCACCTTACCACCTCGCCGCGCAGGCGCGTGACGACGCGCATGCTGTCGCAGATGGCCGCGAGCATGTCGGCGGTCGGCTCATCGACCATCTCGCAGTGCAGCGTCATGCTGTCGCTGCCCATCTGGCCCGACACCACCAGGCGCGCCTTGAGGATCTGCGGATGGCGCCGCGCGATGTTGTCCACCTGCGCAGGATGGACGAACATGGCGCGCACCTTGGTGATCTGGTCGGCCCGGCCCAGCCAGCCGCGGATGCGCGCATTGGTGCGCCCGCACAGGGCCGCCGGCGGCGGCGCGTCCACCAGCAGCGCCGACATGTCGCCGGTGGCGAAGCGGATCAGCGGATAGTCGTCGTTGAACAGCGTGACCAGCACTTCGCCCGTGTCGCCCGGCTCCACCGGCTCGCCGCTGCCAGGGCGGACGATTTCGACGATCACGTCTTCATCGATCACCATGCCCGGATGACGCACGCCATCCGTGGCCGTTTCGTAGGCGATGCTGCCGATATCGGCCGATGCGTAAGTGTGCAGCACGTTGGCGATGCCGTGCGCCGCGAACCAGTCGCGCAGCGACTCGGGCAACGCTTCGGCGCCCATCAGCGCCTGGCGGATGCTGCCGATATCGGCGCCCATTTCCTGCGCCTTCTCGATGATGATGCGCAGGAACGAAGGCGTGCCCACGTAGGTGTCGGGCCGCAGGTCGACGATGGTCTGCACCTGCATTTCGGTCTGCCCGGTACCGGCCGGTATCACGGCGCAGCCGATGCGCGCGGCGCCCGCTTCGACCATGAAGGCGGCCGGCGTGAAGTGATACGAAAAGCAGTTCTGCAGCAGGCCGCCGGCGCGCACGCCGCATGCGTACAGGGGGCGCGCGAAGCGCCAGCGGTCGCCGCTGCGGCCTTCCGGCTCGTAGATCGGCCCGGGCGACACATAGGCGCGCGCCAGCTGGCCGATGGGCGCCGTGGCCAGCCCGCCAAAGGGCAGCTCGGCGCGCTGCAGCTGGTGCAGATCGGCCTTGCGGGTGATGGGCAGCTGCGCCAGCGCGGCGCGGCTGTCGACCTGCTGCGGATCGACGCCGTGCAGGATGCGCGCCCAGCCGGGGGCGCCTTGCGCCCGCGCGATCAGGCCCGGCAGGCGCGCCATCAGGTCGCGCTCGCGCTCGGAGGGTGCGCGCGTCTCCAGCGCGTCCAGCACATCCGGGGCATTCACTCGCCGGCTCCCGTTTCGCTTGCTCCCGTGCTGCCTGCTTCCAGCTCGCGCTGCAGTTTTTTGGTCAGCCTGGCGAACACCAGTTCATAAGAACGGCGCAGCAGCGCGCTGGCCTCGTCGGGCGGCAGGGTACTGAGGTCTTCCACCCTGATCCATTTGGCGCGCGCCAGATACGGTGCCGGGATGATGCCGGGGCGGTCGGTCAGCTCCAGAAAGCGTTCGTCCTCGACCTTGAAGCTGATCGACCTGACCCCGGCGTCGTTGGCGGCGCAGGCGAACATCTTGTCGCCGACCGAGAACACCGTGTCGTCCCCCCATTTGATCGATTCGGTCGCGCCCGCGAAACCGCGGCACAGCGCCTTGGCTGCCTGTACATCCATCGTCAGCTCCTCATGCCAGCCAGCGTTTGCGGCGGCGGTAGAATTTCATGTCGCGATAGCTCTTGCTTGCCCCGTCGGACACACCCAGGTAGAACTCGCGGACGTCTTCATTGCCCGCCAGTTCGCTGGCCGCGCCTTCCATCACCACGCGGCCGTTTTCAAGGATATAGCCAAAATCGGCGTAGCGCAGCGCCACCGCCGTATTCTGCTCGGCCAGCAGGAACGATACGCCTTCCTTCTGGTTCAGGTCGCGCACGATTTCGAAGATCTCGGCGACGATCTGCGGCGCGATGCCCATCGACGGTTCGTCCAGCAGTATCATCGACGGCCTGGCCATCAGCGCGCGCCCGATGGCGCACATCTGCTGTTCGCCGCCCGAGGTGTAGCCGGCGCGACTGGCGCGCCGCTCCTTCAGGCGCGGAAAATACGCGTACACCGCTTCCAGCGCCGCCGCCAGCTCGGCGCGCGAAACTTTGCGCGTGTACGCGCCCGTGAGCAGGTTTTCTTCGATGGTCAGGTGGCCGAAGCAGTGGCGCCCCTCCATCACCTGCGACAGGCCGCGCCGCACCAGCTCATTGGGCGTGAGCTGGTCGACCCGCTCTCCTTTGAAGCGCACCTCGCCCTTGGTCACGTCGCCGCGCTCGCCCCTGAGCAGCGTCGAAATGGTCTTGAGCGTGGTCGACTTGCCGGCCCCGTTGGCGCCCAGCAGCGCGACGATTTTTCCCTGCGGGACCTGCAGCGACACGCCCTTGAGCACCAGGATCACGTGGTCGTAAATCACCTCGACGTTGTTGACGGCGAGGTAGGGCGCCGCGGCAGGTGCGTGGTCGGCGCCCGTCATTTCAGGCAGGCGGGCGTGATTTTCTTCTCGACCGCATAGGCATTGGACGACTCTTCCAGCAGGCGCCGCGTCAGGGCCTTGTCGCCGACCACCCAGTCCGGCGTGATCGCCACCCACTTGGTGCCGTTCCACTGCTGCACCTTGACGGCGCCCGAGCCCTCGTGATCGTCGCAGCTGGTTTTCACGGTCGGGAACATGCCGAACACGCCCAGCGCCTTCTGGCGCGCCGCGTCGATGTCGAGGTTTTCCAGCCCCCAGCGCACCTGCTCGCCCGTCATGACTTTGCCCTTGCCGTACTTTTCCTGCGCCTTGCGGATCGCTTCGGTCCACAGGATGCCCATGGTCAGGCCACGCATGTGGTACACCGAGCCGATACGCGACTGGTCCGACAGATTTCCCTTGCCGGCGGCGTACAGCGTCTTGCGCAGCTGGTCGATGACCGGGTAGTTTCCGGGGGTGTTGAAGGTCATCGAGGTGTAGCCCTTGGCCGCTTCGCCTGAGGGGAT
This sequence comes from Janthinobacterium lividum, assembly GCA_943372275.1. Classification (GTDB taxonomy): domain Bacteria; phylum Pseudomonadota; class Gammaproteobacteria; order Burkholderiales; family Burkholderiaceae_D; genus Telluria_A; species Telluria_A lividum_A. The sequence goes on along the minus strand of CALRYE020000049.1, from coordinate 10,493 downwards.
GGTGTCTTCTTCGGAACCGGCCCACCACACGCCCAGCATTTTTTCACGGGGGAAGCCGTTACGCTGCGCCGTCTTGATGGCTACCGAATTCATCACGCCCCAGCCCCACAGGATCACATGGTCGGGCCGCGCCTGGCGGATCTGCAGCCACTGCGACTGCTGCTCGCTGCCCGGCGGCGCCACGGCGATCTTGATCAGTTCAAAACCATACTGCTTGGCCTGCGCCTCCAGCACCGGCAGCGGTTCCTTGCCGAACGCCGAGTCGTGGTACAGGTGGACGATCTTCTTGCCCTTCAGTTTGGCGTAGCCACCGTTTTTGTCGGCCAGGTACTTGATCATGGCCGCGGCCTGGTTCCAGTAGCTGGTGATGAGCGGGAAAATATACGGGAACACCTTGCCGTTGGCCGCGTCCGAGCGGCCGTAGCCCAGCATGGTCATGGGGATCTTGTCTTGCGCGACCCGGTCCAGGATGCCGTAGGCGATGCCGGTCGACAGCGGCTCGACCAGCGTGGCGCCGCCATTCTTGGTTTTTAAGCGTTCATAGCATTCGATGCCGCGCGACTGGTTGTATTCGGTCTCGCATTCTTCCCACGTGATCTTGACGCCGTTGATGCCGCCGTTGGCGTTGACCAGGTTGAAGTAGTCGATCGCGCCGCCGTAAAAGCCCGAGCCGCCAGCCGCATAGGGGCCCACGCGATAGCTTGGCAGGGCCACGAACTGGTCGGCTGCCTGCACCTGCGCCGCCGGCGCCACCGCGGCGCACAGCGCTGCGTACATCATCATCTTGGTTAGCGATTTCATTTGAGTCGTCTCCAGATTTGTCGTTGCTCTTTCTAGTGCGGGAACGGCCATAGCCGCAGCTTCTCCTTACCGACCTGCCACAAGCGCGCCAGCCCGTGCGGTTCCACGATCAGGAAAAAAATAATCAGCGCGCCAAATACCATCAACTCCAGATTCGATGCCACCGAGGTCGGTAGCGACAGCGCGTGCGCCAGCACGTTGAGGAACACCGGCAGCAGCACGATGAAGGCGGCGCCGAGGAATGAACCGAGGATCGAGCCCACGCCGCCGATGATGATCATGAACAGGATGCGGAACGACAGATCGAGGTTATATGCCTCCGGCTCCACCGTGCCCAGATAGGCGTAAGCGTACAGGGCGCCGGCCACGCCGCAGTAGAACGAGCTGACCGCGAAGGCCAGCAGCTTGGTGCGCATGGGGCGAAAGCCGATCACTTCGGCCGCCACGTCCATGTCGCGCACGGCCATCCACGAGCGCCCCACGTTGGAGCGCACCATGTTCTTGGCCAGCAGCGCCATCAGCGACACGATCGCCAGTACCAGCAGGTACTTGCGCGCCGGGGTGTCGAAGGCAAAGCCGCCGACGACCACCTGCTGCGCCGTGATCACGCCGGAGGCGCTGCCATTGGTCAGATAGGGAATCTTGGTCAGGCACCACAGCACGAAAAACTGCGTCGCCAAGGTGGACGCGGCCAGGTAGAAGCCGCGAATGCGCAGCGACGGCAGGCCGAACACGATGCCCACCAGCGCCGCGCACAGGCCGCCCAGCACGAAGGCGGCCAGCATCGGCATGCCCGGCACGCGCGCGATGAAGTTAAACGACGCGAACGCGCCCACCGCCATGAAGGCGGCGCTGCCCAGTGACAGCTGGCCGGCGTAACCGGTGAGGATATTCAGGCCCAGGGCGGCCAGCGCAAAGATCAGGAACGGAATCAGGATGGCCGACAGCAGATAGGGGGACGCCAGCAGCGGCACCAGCACCAGCGCGCCGGCCAGCAGCACGGCCATGGCGACACGGTCCTGACGGATCGGGAACACCTGGCCGTCGGCTTCATAGCTGGTCTTGAACTGTCCGGCTTCGCGGTAGAACATGATCTAGATCCTCCGGATGATTTTTTCGCCGAACAGGCCTTCGGGCCGCACCAGCAGGAACAGCAACGCCAGCACGTACGGAAACCAGCCTTCGATGCCGCCGCCCACCATCGGCCCGATGTAGACCTCGGCCAGTTTTTCGGACGCGCCGATGATCAGGCCGCCGAGGATAGCGCCCGGCACCGAGGTGAAGCCGCCCAGTATCAGCACCGGCAAGGCTTTCAGGGCGATGAAGGTCAGCGCGAACTGCACGCCATTGCGCGCCCCCCACAGCAAACCGGCCACCAGCGCCACCAGTCCGGCCACCGACCACACCACCGCCCAAATGCGCTGTAAGGGTATGCCCACGGCCAGTGCGGCCTGATGGTCGTCGGCGACTGCGCGCAGGGCGCGGCCCACCTTGGTCTTGGAGAACAGCAGCGCCAGCACGGTCACCAGCAGCGCGCAGATGGCGGCCGCCGTCACGTCGAACTGCGACACCAGAATGTTATAGCGCTCCATCAGGAACGGAATCGGCACGTCGTCGATGGGCAGGTCGAGCTTGTGCACCTGCGAGCCCCACAGCAGCTGGGCCAGTCCTTCGATAAAGAAGGCCAGCCCGATGGTGGCCATGAACAGTGTGATCTCGGGCTGGTTCACCAGCGGGCGCAGCACCACCCGTTCGATGGCCAGCCCCAGCGCCACCATGACCAGCATCGTCAGGGGGATTGCCAGCCAGATCGAGATGCCGAACTTGTCGATCATGCCCACGCAGGTGAGGGCGGCAAAGAACACCATCGCCCCCTGCGCGAAGTTGAACACGCCCGATGCCTTATAAATGAGCACGAAGCCGATCGCCACCAGCGCGTACATGACGCCGGAGAGCAGGCCGCCGATCAGCACTTCCAGAAAAAAGCTCATGGGGCTCCTTTGCGCGTGGTATCTCGTGCTGCAGAGGTCGGCGCAGAAAGCGCAGCAAAGGTTGGCGCAGAAAGCGCAGCTAGTATGCATCCACAGTCTTTAGCGCCGTCATCCCCGCGAAAGCGGGGACCCATGCTGACTATGAGCGCAGGTTCTATGGGTCCCCGCTTTCGCGGGGATGACGGCGCTGCGTTTGGTGGTGTACGGTTGCTGTCCTGTTGTCCGGCACCGTATGCACGCGCAACCGCCTGCGCTGCCGCCTGCGCTGTCCGTGTTGAGGTCCTAAGCCACGCCGAGATACGCATTAATCACCTCCTGGTTGGCGCGCACCTGGTCGGGCGTGCCGTCGCCGATCTTGCGGCCGTAGTCCAGCACCACCACGCGGTCCGAGATATCCATCACCACCCCCATGTCGTGCTCGATCAGCACGATGGTGGTGCCCAGCTGGTCGTTGACGTCCAGGATGAAGCGGCACATATCCTGCTTTTCTTCGACGTTCATGCCGGCCATCGGTTCATCGAGCAGCAGGATGTCCGGCTCGGCGGCCAGCGCGCGGCCCAGCTCCACGCGCTTTTGCAGCCCGTACGGCAGACGCCCGACCGGTGTCTTGCGGATCGCCTGGATTTCCAGGAAGTCGATGATCTCCTCGGCCTTCTGGCGGTGGGCGATTTCTTCGCGCCGCGCCGGGCCGAGGTACAGCGCCTGCATCAGGAAGTTCGAATGCATTTTCAGGTTCCGGCCCGTCATGATGTTGTCCAGCACCGACATCCCCTTGAACAGCGCGATGTTCTGGAACGTGCGCGCAATGCCCGCCTTGGCCGCGCCGTGGCAATCCATGTTGGGCCGCGCCGCGCCGCGCAGCACGATGCTGCCTTGCTGCGGGCGGTACACGCCGTTGATCACGTTGAGCATGGAGCTCTTGCCCGCGCCATTGGGGCCGATGATGGCGCGGATCTCGTGCTGGCGCACGTCGAACGAAATATCGGACAGCGCCTTGACGCCACCGAACGCCAGCGAGATGTTCTGCAGGTCGAGAATCACCGGGCCGGGTTCGCGCCGCGCTGTCATCAGGTGGCCTTTGCGACGGCTTGGGAGGCGGCTGCGCCGGTCGCCGCGCCGGTGGCCTGATACGTGGCCGCCTCGCAGATACGCAGCTCGGCGTCGACCTGGCCGACGCGGCCATCCTCGAAGCGCATCTGGGTGCTGATGAATTGCGACGCCTTGCCGGCATACAGCGCCTCGATCAGCACGGCGTATTTGTCGGCGATGAAGGCGCGCCGCACCTTGCGCGTGCGGGTCAGTTCACCATCGTCCGGGTCGAGCTCCTTATGCAAAATCAGAAAGCGGTGGATCTGGGTCTGGTCCATGGCCGCTTCGTCGGCCAGGTCGGCGTTGACCTTTTCCACGCAGTCGCGAATCAGCTCATAGGTGGTGGCGTGCGCGGCCAGATCGGTGTAGCCGGCATAGGCGATGTTGCGGCGCTCGGCCCAGTTGCCCACCGCGTCGGTGTCGATATTGATGAAGGCGCACACCTGAGCACGGCCGTTGCCGAAGGCGACCGCTTCCTTGATGAACGGGAAAAACTTCAGCTTGTTCTCGATGTAGTTCGGCGCGAACAGCGCGCCGCCTGTGAGCTTGCCCACGTCGGCGGCGCGGTCGATGATCTTGAGGTGGCCTTCGCTGTCGAACACGCCCGCGTCGCCCGTATGGAAGTAGCCGTCGGCGTCGATGGCTTCGCGCGTGGCGTCGGGCCGGTTGAAGTAGCCGGACATGGTGGCGACCGAGCGCACCAGCACTTCGCCGCTGGCGCCGATGCGTACCTCCACGCCCGGCGCGGGCAGGCCGACGCTGTCGAACTTGATGTTCCCGTCCGGCTGCAGGCAGACGTAGGCGCAGGTTTCGGTGGAGCCGTACAGCTGCTTGAGGTTGACGCCGATGGAGCGGTAGAAGCGGAACAGGTCCGGGCCGATGGCGGCGCCCGCCGTGTAGGCCACGCGCACGCGCGACAGGCCCAGCACGTTTTTCAGCGGCCCATACACCAGCAGACTGCCCAGCGCGTAGGCGAGGCGCTCGCCGGCCGGCACCGCGCGCTTGTCGAGGATGGCCGCGCCGCTGTGCCGGGCAACGGCCATGAAGTACTCGAACAGGCGCCGCTTGACGGCGCTGGCGTCTTCCATGCGAATCATCACGTTTGTCAGCATGTTCTCGAACACGCGGGGTGGAGCGAAGTAGTAGGTCGGGCCGATCTCGCGCAGGTCGGTCAGCACGGTGTCGCCCGACTCGGGGCAGTTGACGGTGAAGCCGGCCACCATGGCCTGGGCCAGCGAGAACAGGCAGTCGCCCACCCACGCCATCGGCAGATAAGAGAGCACGTCTTCGCGGTCGGTGAGGTGGTCGAAGGCGACGCCGCCCGCGCCGGCGGCCAGCAAGGCCGCGTGCGACTGGCATACGCCCTTGGGTTTGCCGGTGGTGCCCGAGGTGTACAGGATGATGGCCGTGTCGGCGGCCGCGCCCTGCGCCACAATGGCGTCGAACGCGCCCGGATTGGCCGTGTCGAAATCACGCCCGAGCTGCTGCAGTGTGTCGATGGAGCGCACGCCGTCGTGGTGGTAGTTGCGCATGCCGCGCGGGTCGTCGAAGCAGACATGGCGCAGCTGCGGGCAGTCGTCCTGCAGCTGCAGCATCTTGTCGACCTGTTCCTGGTCTTCGACGATGGCGAAGGCGATGCCGGCGTCGTTCAGCACGTAGGCCATGTCGGGCGCGGGCGCGTCCTGGTACAGCGGCACCGGCACGCCGCCTGCGCATTGGGCCGCCAGCATGGCCCAGTACAGGCGCGGGCGGTTGTCGCCGATGATGGCCAGGTTGTCGCCGCGCTGAAAGCCGAGCGCGGCCAGACCGCAGGCGAGGGCGCGCACCTCGGCGTTGACCTGCTGCCAGCTCCAGGTCTGCCAGATGCCGAGATGCTTTTCGCGGAACGCAGGACGGTCGGGGCGAACCCGGCCGTGGGCGAGCAGGCGCCGGGGGAACGTAAACAGCTGCGCACCGTCGGTTGTCTGCACCAGCGACCCTCCTGTTGCGGTTTTGGTATGGAGATAGTAGCTCGGGCGCGCTGTTATGGCTGCATTTTTGATACCGATCGCCAGACTTTCGATGGTGCGGCGCAGCACCAGACTTGCTGGCCATGCATGTGCACACGGGGTGGCCCACCAGTACCGCTCCATTGGAGTTATGATTGCTCCAACCGTAACAACGCGACTGCTTCGCTGATGCAACAATGATTTCCACTACCGCTGCGGCGGGGCTTACCGGTTCCACCTGCGCCAGACTGGCGGATTTGCGCGCAGCCATGGCGCGCGCCGGCGTCGACGCCGTCATCGTGCCGTCCGCCGACCCGCACCTGTCCGAATACCTGCCCGCCATCTGGCGCGGCCGCGAGTGGCTCAGCGGCTTTACCGGCTCGGTCGGCACTTTGGTCGCCACGGCCAGCTTCGCCGGCGTGTTCACCGACGGCCGCTACTGGACCCAGGCCGAGGCCGAACTGGCCGGCAGCGGTATCGCGCTGATGAAAATCCCGTCCGGCGCCAGCCTGCTGCATATCGACTGGCTGGCCGAACACATGGCGGCGGGGCAGACCGTGGCCGTGGACGCGCGCGTGCTGGGCCTGTCCACCGCGCGCCAGCTCCAGCATGCACTCGGCGCGCGCGGCATCGCCCTGCGCACCGACATCGACCTGGCGGGCGCGGTATGGCCCGACCGTCCCGCGCTACCGCCGCAACCCGTGTATGAACACGCCGCCCCGCATGCAGCGCGCAGCCGCACCGACAAGCTGGCCGATATCCGCGCGGCCATGGCCACGCTGGGCGCCACCCGCCATCTGGTCTCCACGCTGGACGACATCGCCTGGCTGTTCAACCTGCGCGGCGCCGACGTAAGCTTCAACCCGGTGTTCCTGGCCCATGCGCTGATTGGCGAACACACCGCCACGCTGTTCGTCGGCGACGGCAAGGTCGATCCGGCGCTGGCGCTGCGCTTGCAGGCCGACGGCGTCGAGCTGGCGCCGTATGGCGACGCCCAGCAGGCACTGGCCCGGTTGCCGCACGGCGCCACCCTGCTGATCGACCCGCGCCGTATCACCGCCGGCATGCGCGCGGCCGTGGCCGACGGTGTCACGGTGATCGAAGCGATCAACCCTAGCACCCTGGCCAAGTCGCGCAAGCTGCCAGCCGAAGCGGCTCACGTACGCGCCACCATGGTGCAGGATGGCGCGGCCCTGTGCGAGTTCTTCGCGTGGCTCGATACCGAATTGGCAAACCCCGAGCGTACACTGCTCACGGAAGCGGCCATCGATACCCACATCACCGCCGCCCGCGCGCGCCGCCCGGGTTTCGTCAGCCCCAGCTTCGCCACCATTGCCGGCTTTAACGCCAACGGCGCCGTGATCCACTACCGCGCCACGCCAGACCAGTGCGCCGTCATCGAGGGCGACGGCCTGCTGCTGATCGACTCCGGCGGCCAGTACCTGGGCGGCACCACCGACATCACCCGCGTGGTCCCGGTGGGCCAGCCCAGCGCCGAACAACGGCGCGACTTCACCCTGGTGCTCAAGGGCGTGATCGCCTTGTCCAGTGCCAGTTTCCCGCGCGGCACCCGCTCGCCCATGCTCGACGCCATCGCCCGCGCGCCCATCTGGGCCGCCGGCGCCGACTACGCCCACGGAACCGGCCACGGCGTCGGCTACTTTTTGAACGTGCACGAAGGCCCCCAGTCGATCTCGCAAAGCGCCATGCCCGAGCCGCACACCGCCATGGAAGAAGGCATGATCACCTCGATCGAGCCGGGCATCTACCGGCCCGGCCGCTGGGGCATCCGCATCGAGAACCTGGTGCTGAACGTGCCCGCCGGCGTCACCGAATTCGGCGACTTCCTGGCGTTCGACACCCTCACCTTATGCCCGATCGACACGCGCTGCCTGGATCGAACCCTGCTGCGGCGCGACGAAATCGACTGGCTCAATGATTATCACGCGAGCGTGCGCATGCGCCTGGCGCCGCACGTGGCCGGCAGCGCCGCTGCCTGGCTCGCCCAACGAACGGAGGCAATCTGATGTCCACTGCACGATCCACCCGCGCCAGCGCCGCTGTCGACCGCCTCAAGGTCCGCACCGGCCAACCCGGCTATTCCATGGCCCGCACCGGCGAAGGCTTGTTCACGCTCGCCGAGTCGCCCGGCGGCGCGCCCCTGTGCGATCCGCTGGAACTGGACGACTTCGTCGCCTTCGTCAACAAGCTGGGGCCGCAAGTGGCCAGGCGCGTGAGCAAATACGACGTCGCCTTCGAAAAACAGCTGGTCAAGAAAAACACCTGACAAGGACAAGGCCCATGCCCACCGCCGACATGCTATTCGCGTACTGGTCGCGCCCCGAACTGGCAACCAATGGCCTGATCCTGCTTAACCTCATCGGCGCGCTGCTGCTCGGACTGATGGTCGGCTACGAGCGCTCCTATCACGGCCGCGCGGCCGGTATGCGCACCTATGGACTGGTGTGCATGGCGTCGGCCGCGCTGACCGTCATCGGCGGCTATCCCGGCTTCTGGTTCGGCGGCCATGGCGGCGCGCTGGCGGCGGTGGCCGATCCCACCCGCGTCATCCAGGGCATCGTCACCGGCATCGGCTTCCTGGGCGCGGGCGTGATCATGCGCGAGGGCTACAATATCAGCGGCCTGACCACGGCGGCGTCGATCTGGACGTCGGCCGTCATCGGCGTGCTGGTCGGCGTGGGCTTCTACCTGGCGGCCATGGGCCTGGCCTTCATGTCGACCATGATCATGATCTATCTCTCGCGCGTGGAGGCGTTCTTGCCGTCGCGGCATGCGGTGGCCATCACCATGCGCTTCAAACCCGAATTCGTCCCGCGCGAGGATGCGCTGCGCCGCATTGCGCTGGAGCGGGGTTACGAGATCGCCGGCGGGTCGCTCACCATCGGCAGCGTCAACGGGCAGCAGGAATGGCGTTTCGTCGCGCTGGCGCTGTCGAAAAAGAGCGGCGCGCCGCTGTCGGAACTGGCCGCCGAGCTGAATAACTTCGCCGGTATCGCCAGCTTCCAGGTCGCGCACGCGCGCAACTGAGCGCGCGCCTGCTTACGCAACCGATCCACTTACCGACATCACGTACATTCACGGACATTCACGGACACCTAATGGACCACCAACAAAGCGGCTACACCGACGTACTCGATTTCTGGTTTCTGCCCGCCGGCCATCCGGACAGCGGCAAGCCGCGCGCTGAATGGTTTCGCAAGGACGATGCGTTCGATGGCGCCATCCGTGCCCGCTTCGGCGCGCTGATCGAGCAGGCGCTGGCCGGCGGCTTGCGGGACTGGGACGCGCACGGCCCGACCGGCGTGTTGGCGCGCATCCTGGTGCTGGACCAGTTCACCCGCAATGCGTATCGCGGCACGCCGGCGTCGTTCGCCGGCGACGCGCTGGCGCTGATAGCGGCGCAGAAGCTTGCCGATGGCGGTGAGCTCGCCGCGCTCTCTCCCTTGTATCGCTGGTTCGCCTACATGCCGTTCGAGCACGCCGAGGACGCGCGCATGCAGGAGTGCGCCGTGGCGCTGTTTGAAGCATTGGCGCAGCAAGACAGCGCCTACAACGACGCGCTCGATTACGCGCGCCGCCACCGCGACGTGATCGCCCGTTTCGGCCGCTTCCCGCATCGCAACCCCATTCTGGGCCGGACATCGACGCCCGAGGAACTGGCCTATCTGGCCCTGCCGGGGTCGGGCTTCTAAATGCAGCCGACGCTGAACGTGATCGGCGCGGGCCGGGTCGGGCGCGTGTTCGCGCGCCTGCTGCACGCCTGCGGCGCCATGACGGTGCAGGACATACTGACCCGCTCCGCGGCCAGCGCGGACGACGCGCTGGCCTTCATCGGCGCCGGCCAGGCCGTGGGTCATCTGGCCGCGATGCGCCCGGCGCAAGTCTGGATGCTGGCCGTGGGCGACGACCAGATCGCACCGGTGTGCGCGCAGCTGGCCGCCACGCATGACCTGAGCGGCGCCGTGCTGTTCCACTGCAGCGGCGCGTTGTCGTCCGCGGCCATGGCAGGCACCGGCACATCCACAGCCAGCATCCATCCGATCCGCAGCTTCGCCGATCCGGAGTCGGTGGCCCGCAACTTCACCGGCACGTTCTGCGGCCTCGAAGGCGACGCCGGCGCGCTGGCGCTGCTGCGCCCCGCCTTCGAGGCCATCGGCGCTCAATGCGTGCCGATCGATGCGGCCGCGAAGACCGTGTACCACGCCGCCGCGGTGTTCGCCTCCAATTACCTGGTCACTGTGCTGGACGGCGCGCTGCGCGCGTGGCAGGCGGCCGGTATTGCCGAGCCGGTGGCGCGCCAGCTGGCCGGCCCGCTGGCGGCCGAAACGCTGGCCAACGTGCTGCGGCTCGGGCCCGAGGCGGCGCTGACCGGCCCGATTGCGCGGGGCGATCTTGCCACCGTGCAGCGCCAGCAGGCCGCGCTCGATGCCTGGGACGGACCGACCGGCCAGCTGTACCGCGCGCTTGCCGATGCGACCACGGCGCTTGCCCGGCGGCGCTAGCAGCCTGTCGGACTTAGGGAGTCAGAGCGAAAAAATAGCTGGGCGAGGCCAGATTTTGACGATTTCGCAGTGTGAATAGCGAGCTATTGACCGAGAAAGCG
>CALRYE020000048.1:0-35885 GCA_943372275.1 Janthinobacterium lividum | reverse complement strand
CCTGCGCACGCCTGAGTGGCACGGCGGTGCCGCTTATTGAAAGCCGCTGACTGCCAATTCGGAGTGATAGACGCGCGGCGCTTCGGCGAAGAAGTCGCCGACCAGCTGGCGCCACGCCTGAAAATCTTCACTGCCGCGAAAGTGCACTTCGTGGTCGTCCAGCGTTTCCCATTCCACCACGAGCTTATAAGCGTCCGGATGCTCGATGCCTTTTTCGAGGCGCATCGAACGGCATCCGCGTGCGCGCTGAAACAGCGGCACGGCTTGCGCCACGCCCGATTCGAACTGCTGGTTGGTGCCTGGTTTGACGAGTATTTCTGCGAATTCCGTGATCATGATGTCCCCGTGTGAGCAAGTTACCGGCGGGCACACGCCGCGCCGTGGCAGTTATCATAATCGCTACCGAAAAAACGCGTCGGGCGTGGGTCCGCAATGCGCTGGCGCAGATTGCGCTCGCGCCGGCCGCGCGACAATACCCGGATCACCACAACGGCTTTTCCAGGTACGCGATGGCAAACCCAGCTCCCGGTGTCGTGGACCACGTGGTCGTGCTGATGCTCGAGAACCGTTCGTTCGATCATCTGTTCGGCCTGTCAGGTCTGGTCGCGCCGCCGCCGGCGCACTTTGGCTTTGGCGGCGGGGCAACCGACCGCGCCGCCTACGATCCCCCGCACGATTATGACGACGTGGCCGCGCAAATGGCGAGCGGCGCCATGAGCGGGTTTCTGCGCTCGGCCGGGCAGGAGGCGATGAAGGGCTTCGCCCCCGCCGGCATCCCGGTGCTGACCGCGTTGGCCAGCCGCTACCTGTTAATGGATAACTGGTTCGCCTCGGTGCCGGGGCCGACCTGGCCCAACCGGCTGTTCGCCCATGCGGCGTCGTCCGGTGGCCTCGACAACGGCCTGTCGCCGGCCGCGGCCAACATGGCCATCACCGATCCAACTTTTTGCATGGTGTTCGATCACGGCCATATTTTCGATCGCCTGGGCGGCGCTGGCAAAAGCTGGCGCGTGTATCAAGGCGACCGGTTTTCACAGGTGCTGTCGCTGCAAGGCATGGTGGAGGCGGCCGACTACAACCAGCGCAAGCGCTACTTCAGGCCGATGAGCGATTTTGCACGCGATTGGCACGTGGGCGACGTGGCCAGCTACACCTGGATCGAACCTGACTACGGCATCTTCAAGCGCTTCAAGTCGGGCAATTCGCAGCATCCGGTCGGCACCGTCAGCGCCGGCGAGCGCCTGATCGCACAGGTTCACGACGCCGTGCGCCAGTCGCCCGTGTGGCGGCGCACCGTGCTGCTGATTGTCTGGGACGAGCATGGCGGCTTTTTCGATCACATGGCGCCGCCGCTCGCTACGCCGCCGGGCGATCACCCGTGGAACCACGGCCGGGCGCGCCGGCCGCGCGATTGCGCCTTCGAGCGGCTCGGTCCGCGCGTGCCGGCGCTGCTGATCTCGCCGCTGCTGCCGCAGGGGCTGGGCTCGCACGTGTTCCCGGGGCGCGCGTTCGATCACGCGTCGATTGTGGGGTCGCTACGCGCAACGTTCGATCTGGGCGCACCGTTGACGGGGCGCGATGCCACGGCGGCCAGCTGGACCAGCGCCTTGCGGCCGGCTTAGAACAGCATGCCCTGCTTGCTGGTCAGGGTAGAAAAATCGTCCCCCAAGAACGGCAAAATCGCATCGGCCACGGGCTGGAGCTGGCGCGTCAAATAGTGCTCGTAGTCCAGGCGCGAGTGCTGCGCTTCCAGCGGTTCGGGTCCGGAGAGCGTAATCACGTAGCGTATCCAGCCGCCGTTCTGGTATTGCAGCGGCCGTCCTTGCTGGCGATTGAATTCGTCGGCGATGCGCGCGGCGCGCACGTGCGGCGGCACGTTGCGCTCATACTCCTCCAGCGGGCGGCGCAGGCGCTTGCGGTACACCAGCAGCTCGTCGAACTCGCCGTCCATCAGGCGTTGCGTGTAGTCGCGCACGTACTCGCGGTACGGCTGGTTCTTGAAGATCATCTCGTACAGCGCCTGCTGGAACTGCTGCGCCAGCGGAGTCCAGTCGGTACGCACCGTCTCCAGACCCTTGAACACCATCTTCTCGCTGCCGTCGGCTTTCCCGACCAGGCCCGCATAGCGCTTCTTGCTGCCTTCGTCCGAGCCACGAATGGTCGGCATCAGAAAGCGCCGGTAGTGAGTTTCGTATTGCAGCTCCAGGGCACTCTCCAGGCCGAACTCGTCGCGCACGTGCTGGCTCCACCAGGCGTTGACGTTGGCTACCAGCGCGCGCCCGATCACTCCCGCCTCGTCGTCGCTGTGCGCGTGCCTGAGCCAGACGAAGGTCGAATCGGTGTCGCCGTAGATCACTTCGTAACCTTGTTCCTCGATCAGCTCGCGCGTGCGGTGCATGATTTCCTGCCCGCGCAGCGTAATCGACGAGGCCAGGCGCGGGTCGAAGAAGCGGCAACCGCTGGAACCCAACACGCCGTAAAACGCATTCATGATGATCTTCAGCGCCTGCGACAGCGGCTTGTTGTCGTCGCGCTTGGCCGCTTCGCGCCCCTGCGAGATCTGGCTGACAATCGCCGGCAGGCAGTGCTTGGCGCGCGAGAAGCGCGCGCCGATGAATCCGGGGACAGTCGTACTCTCATCGGCGCGGCTGCCTTCGATCAGCCCGATCGGGTCGATCAGGAAGGTGCGGATGATCGACGGGTACAGGCTTTTGTAGTCCAGTACCAGCACCGACTCGTACAGGCCGGAGCGCGAATCCATCACGTAGCCGCCCGGGCTGTTCTCGCCATGGATGTCGCCCAGGTTGGGCGCGACGAAGCCCTGGCGGTGCATCAGCGGGATGTACAGATGTTCGAACGCGGCCACCGAGCCGCCGCTGCGGTCGGCCGCGAGGCCCGTCACGCTGGCCCGTTCCAGCAGAAACGACAGCAGTTCGGTCTTTTCGAAGATGCGCGTGACCAGCACGCAATCCTTCAGGTTGTAGGTGGCCAGCGCCGGCTTGTCTTCGGCGAAACGGCGGTCGATTTCGGCCATGCGGTCGTACGGGTTGTCGATCGACTTGCCTTCGCCGAGCAGCGTCTGCGACACGTGCTCCAGGCTGAACGAGGGAAAGCTCCAGGTCGCCGACTTGAGTGCTTCGATGCCGTCGATCAGCAGGCGCCCGGCGGCGGCGGCGAAGAAGTGCTGACGGTTGCCGGTCTGGCCGCCCGCCTCGCGCCACTCCATCGGCGCGCCGCCGCGGCCCAGGCGCAGCGGCACGTTCAGGCGCTCGGCATGGCGCTGCAGCACGCGCAGGTCGAACTGGATCACGTTCCAGCCGATGATGGCGTCGGGGTCGTGCAGCGCCATCCATTCGTTCAGGCGTTCGAGCAGCTGGGCGCGGGTGTCGCAGTAGTGCAGGTCGAAGTCGAGCGGCGGATTGTTCCCGTCGGCGTTGCCGTTCGGTGGCCCCAGCATGTACACCACGCGCTGGCCGCAGCCTTCCAGTCCGATCGAATACAGGTCGCCGAAGGCGGTCGTTTCGATATCGAGGGAACACAGCTTCAGGGCAGGGCGGTAGCCGCTGTGGGGCTTGAGGTGCCCGGCCTGCTGGCCGGTAGCGCTGCTGAAGCACACCGGGGCGGTGATAAAGCGCTCCATCAGGTAGCGCTCGGGCGGGCGGATGTCGGCTTCGTAGACATCCACGCCATGCTCGCGCAGCCGCTTGGCCAGCTTGAGCAGCTGGCGGTACTGCTGGCAGTACAGGCCGATGACGGGCCGGTGGTGAAAATCGCACAGCGACAGCGGCTTGAACTCCCAGTCGCGTTCTCCGGCAAGTACCAGTTCGGCCGTTTCCTGCTGCTCGCGCGGCACGAAGGCGACCGAGGTCTGGCCCTCCAGCACAATGCGGCGCGGGCCGTCATCGGTCGCCAGCCAGAATTCGATCTCGGTGCCGGCGGGCGTGTCGCGCCAGTTCCGCGTCAGCAGAAACCCGGGTTGCAACGGCTCGTCGGTCTCCGCCATATGTCTGCCGTCTATCTTCCTGCCGCCTATTTGCGCGGCTCCACCACCACGCGGCCATGGATGCCAGCCGGCTTGTCGCCTTCGCCTTCGATGATCACGCGCAGTTCGCGCTCGCCTTCGCCGGCCGGGATCACCACGTTCAGTGGCGCGGACGCGAAGCTGTCCTTCCTGCCGATCAGCGCACCGCCCAGCCACACCTCGGCCTTGCCGTCGATGCGCTGGAAGCTCAGCTGGCCCTGGCCGCCTGAGAGCAGCTTACGCGGCGTGAAGCTGCTGCGGTACAGGTGGAACGGTCCGCCGTCGCCGCTGGCGCTGAGCGCGCCGCTTTCCATCATCGGCGGCTGGCCCCAGCCCCAGGTGTTCATGTCGAAGTCGGCCAGTTTCTGCAGCGGTTGCGGACGCTGCCTGCTGCCCGGTGAAATACGCCAGTCGGTCACGAACATCAGCGGCGCGCTCGATGCCGCCACAGTCGGAATGGGCGCCACCTTCTGCACCGGCAGCGCCATGCGCGCCGCTTTCAGGCCGGGCGCGCTGGCGGTGACGACCAGTTCGCCGCTGCTGTCGTCATCGCTTTGCACGATCAGCTGGGCCAAACCGTTGAACAGGCGCCGCGTCGGGCCTTTTTCATCTTCGTGCGAGTTGGGGTCGCCGTTGCCGTGGCCGATGGATTTGCCGGCGCCCGTGATGGCGAAGGTGACTTCGGGATTGGCCACCGGTACGGCGCGGCCTTGTGCATCGAGTGCGCGCACCGTGACGGGCATGGCGTCGCGGCCATCGCCCTTGATGGCGGCGCGGTCGGGCACCAGTTCCAGGGCGACGGCGGCGCCCGTGGTTTCCACGGTGGCGCGCGCCACTTCCTCGTCGCCCTTGTAGCCGATGGCTTCGAGCTTGCCCGGCTGGTACGGCACCTGGAAGTTGTTCATGCGGTACTTGTCGACCTTCTGCTCGCCCAGTGCCTTGCCGTTCAACAGCAGCGCCACGCGTTCGACGTTGGCCATGACCATCACGCGGATATCCTTGCCTTCGCTGCCGGGCCAGTTCCAGTGCGGCGCGATGTGCACCAGCGGCTTGTTCTTGATCCACTGGACCTGATGCATGAAGTAGGCGGTCTTGGGGAAGCCGTTCAGGTCCATGATGCCGAAGAACGAGCTGACCGACGGCCAGGTGTTGGGCGTCGGTTCGCCCCGGTAGTCGAAGCCGGTCCAGACGAAGCCGCCGGCCACGTAGTCGCGCGTGTCGATGGCTTGCCAGGCGTCGCGGTGGCTGTTGCCCCACTGGGCGAAGTCGTCGTCGTAGCTGGCGATGATGTTTTTTTTCGGGTCGGTGGTAAACTCGCCCCGCGTCATGAAGGCCGAAGTGTCTTCCGAGCTGGTGAAGGGCACCTCGGGACGGGCTTTGTGGAAGGCGTCGTAATCCTTGACCTGGTAGTTCGCGCCCAGCACGTCGACGGCGTGCGAGACGTTCAATTCGCTGAAAAAGCCGCCGTTCATGGCGGCGGTCACAGGGCGGGTGTCGTCGAGGGCTTTGACGGCGGCCGACATGCGGCGCACCATTTCGTAGCCGATCTCCGAGCCCTGCACCGGTTCCTCGTTGAACACCGACCACAGGATGATGCCCGGATGGTGGCGGTCGCGCTTGACCATCCATTCGAGCTGCTTCATGTAGTCGGGCGAGGGGTTGAAGTTGCGGTTCTCGTCCATGACCAGAAAGCCCATGCGGTCGACCATGTCGAGCACTTCGGCCGCCGGCGCGTTGTGCGAGAAGCGGATGGCGTTCACGCCCAGTTCCTTCAGGCGGCGCAGGCGGTATTCCCAGATCGAGTCGGGCACCGCCACGCCGACGCCGGCATGGTCCTGGTGGATGCACACGCCTTGCAGCTTGACGTGCTGGCCGTTGAGGAAAAAGCCCTTGGCCGCATCGAAACGGATGGTGCGGAAACCCGTGTGCAGGGAGGTTTCGTCGATCGCTTTGCCGGCCTGAAGAACGCGGGTACTGACCTTGTAAAGGCGTGGCGTCTCGACGGACCACAGCTGCGGCGCGGGAACGCTGATCGGCAGCTTGACGGCGGTCTGGCGCAGCACCGGGGCGCTAACCTTGCGCGACTGGGTGGCGACCAGTTTGCCGGCCGGGTCGTGCAGGGTGACTTCGACGGTGACGTCGGCGGCGCTCTTGCCGCTGTTTGCCAGCGTGATTTCAACGGGGATCGACCACTTGCCCTGCTTGTCCTGGCGCGGCGTGGCATGTACGCCGTCGGTGGCGACGTGCACCGGGGCGCGCTTGACCAGCCAGGTGTGGCGGTACATGCCGGCGCCCTCGTACCACCAGCCTTCCATGGCGGTGGCGTCGGCGCGCACGGCGATGGTGTTCAGGGCGTCGCCGTAGCGCAGGTACGGGGTGATGTCGATGTTGTTGCCGTTGTAGCCGGACCAGTTGCGGTGCACCACATTGCCGTTGACCCAGACCGTGGCGTGGGTGGCGATGGCGTCGAACTGCAGTTCGAAATGGCGGCCGCGGTCAAGCGGGTCGACGCGCAGATAGCGCCGGTACCAGCCCACGCCGCGCGGGCGGTAGCCTTGGGCCACGTTGGCGTTGGGGTCGAACGGGCCTTCGACGGCCCAGTCGTGCGGCAGCGACAGGCTGCGCCAGGCGCCGTCGTCGTAGACGTTGCCGGCAGCGCCGGGCGCGTTGCCGGCCTTGGCGTTGCCGTAGGTGGCGCCGTGGCCCTTGATTTCGGGATGGATGATGTCGCCCAGGTGGAACAGCCAGCCGCGGTCGAGCGAGAGGCGCTCGCGTTTCAAGATGACCGGGTCGGCGGCATAGGCCGGCATGGCGTTGGCCGTCATGACAAAAGCCATGCTTGCCAGGATGCGGCGCACCGGCGCCAGTTCTACAGTTGTCGTCATCGGGTCGGATCGTGTGCGTGCGTGTGCGGGGGTGCAATTCTTACATAGTTTACACGCTGGCCGGGATGAAAAGATCGTATAGCAAAATGCGGTTTTGGCAAGTCAGATTGGGCGGGGTGTGGCTTGAGTTTGGGAGAGAGGGAGGGCTTGAGCCTGAAGAAGAGGCAGGGTGCGATGGCTGGTGCCGAACTCGCACTGATGGTGTTGCTGCGCGATAATTAACGTCATCCCCGCGGAGGCGGGGACCCATAGCCCTTCAGCTCAGCAAGCATACTTCTTCACTGATCTGAGTTGCTATGGGTCCCCGCCTGCGCGGGGATGACGGTTTTACGGCTAACTGTTTGCGTTACGCTGCGCGCGGCACGACGGTTTTACGGCTAACTGTTTGCGTTGCGTTGCGCTGCGCGCGGCACGACGGTTTTGCGGCTAAATGTTTCTGACATCAGAACTTGTAGCGTGCACCGATCATGTAGCGCGGGCCGCCCTGCGTCACGTACAACGCCTGGTTCTTGGTCCGGCCATGCACACGCGTGGTTTCGTCCGTCACGTTGATCGCTTCGAACTGAATACTCAGTTTTTCGCTGATCGCGTAGCCCACGTTCAGGTCCAGCTGGCCGTACGCTTCGACGTAGTTCGGGTTCGGCCCTGCGCCGTCGAAGGTGCTGGAGAGGAACTTGTCGCGCCAGTTGTAGGCCGCGCGCACCGTCCACTTGGCATCTTCGTAAATGCCGACCAGATTGGCGGAGTTGGACAGGCCGACCAGCGCGAACTGTTCGCCGACCTTGGCGTTGTCGTACTCCAGGCTCGAATTGACGTACGTGTAGTTGGCCGACACGCCAAAGCCCGAGTTGCCGAACATGTGCTGCACGTTCAGTTCCACCCCATCCAGACTGGCTTCCTTCTGGTTCGAGAACGAGGTGATCTCGAACTTGGCGATCGGGTCGTTCGGCTGGCCCACGATGGTCTGGTCGGCCACGTTCACGCCTGGCGCCGTCGGGTGATTGGCGAAGATGTATTTGCGGATGCAGGTCGTGTTGCTGTCCGGGCATGACTTGCTGACAGCTTCGTTCCACAGCGCGCCGCCGACCGGTGTGTGCAGGTTGAACGGCGTCGACGTGAACTTGGACTGGCCGGCGTAATTGGTCAGGTCCTTCTTGAAGTAGCCCAGCGACAGGAAACTCTGCTTGCTGTAGTACCACTCGAACGACACGTCCTTGTTCTTCGACTTGACCGGCTGCAGGGACGGATTGCCTTGCGAACCGGTGCCGCCGTTGACGCGGGCCAGGCCGTCGAGCGTCTGGCCGCCCTGGATCTGGTCGTAGCGCGGACGGCCGATGGTTTCACCGTAGCTGGCGCG
This sequence comes from Janthinobacterium lividum, assembly GCA_943372275.1. Classification (GTDB taxonomy): domain Bacteria; phylum Pseudomonadota; class Gammaproteobacteria; order Burkholderiales; family Burkholderiaceae_D; genus Telluria_A; species Telluria_A lividum_A. The sequence goes on along the minus strand of CALRYE020000048.1, from coordinate 27,622 downwards.
CAGCTTGATGTTGGCCGTCGGCTCGATATCGAAGTCGAAGCTCGGCAGCACGTGGTTGTACTTGCCGGTGAGCGTGGTGAAGGTCGGCGCGCCGAACAGCACAGGCAGCTCGTTGTCCGCCGTCCACGAGATGCCGGTGCCGGCCTTGACCTGGGCGGTCGAAACCACATCCGTCTTCTCATAGCGCACGCCGATCGAGGTGTGCATCGGCATCGCGGTGTCCCAGTCGGTGTTGAACTGGATGTACGCGGCCTTGGACTTTTCCTGCACGCGCTGGTCGTTGTCGTAGGTGGTCTTGGGCAGATACAGCTCGGGTTTGCCGGACGCCTTGGCAGCCAGGTCGCGTACCTGGTTGAAGTCGAAGGTGTAGAAGGTGTTGAACTGCTTCGGATTGTCGCTGCCGTCGAGCTTGCTGAAGTACTGGGCCAGGCCATCCTGGTGCCAGACATCGCTCGGGTAGTCGGCCGGGCTGGTGGCGCCGCTCCAGGTGTCGCGCTGCTGGTTGGAGAAGGCGGAGCGGTTGTTGACCTTGGTGGCAGCAACGCCGAAGTTCAGGCTGGACGCCTCCAGCATGCGCAGGCGGCCTTTGAGCTGGGTCTGGTCGACCTCGCCCTTCATGTAGCCGTTGGTGAACACGGAACCGGTCACCTGCTGCTTGGCGCGGTTGAAGTCGGCGCCCTCGATGCTCAGCACCGGGAAGTCCTGGGTGAAGTCGGCGGTGGTGGTGCCGCGGCTGAAACTGGCCGTGCCCAGCGTGTTGGACGAGCCGAACGGGCTGTCCGGTGTGGACTCGGCGGTCGACTTGTGGGTGTCCAGTTCCACGCGCAGGTCGGACGTCGGCTTCCAGACGGCGTTGAAGCCGATCGAGTTGTTGCGCGTGCGGGTGGCGAAGTTGGCCGCGCCCATGGCGATGTCGCTGGTGGCCGGGTTGATGATCTCGCTGTAGACCAGTGGCGCCGCGACCGGTCCGTCGCTCCACGAACTGGCCGATGGACCGAAGTTGAACCACGCCGACAGGTCGTTGCGGCGGGTCTGGATCTTGTTTTCGGAATAGGTGTAGTCCAGCGTGGTGGTGAGCGCCTTCACCGGGGCGAACTGCAAGGTCAGCTGGCCGTTGGTGCGCTGGCGTTGCACGCCGCTCATGCTGTAATTCAGGTTTTGCGGCACCGAGTAGACGTCGCCCGGCTTCGGATGGTTGACGATGTTGGCCGCTTCCTTGGTGCCGGCGTTGGGGATGCTGCCCCAGTTGTTCTCGTCGCCGCGGAACGGACCGCGCCAGCCGCTGCCGACCGATGCCTGGTTGTAGCCCAGGTTGCGTTCCTGGTAGCTGGCGCTGATGGCGACGCCGAAACGGCCGTCGGCCGAGGTGTTGCTGTAGATGCCGGACAGTTCCGGGGTCAGGCTGCCGCCGCGCTTGACGTCGTACGGCAGCTTGTCGTGCGAGGTATCGCCGACGACCTTGATGCCGACGCTCGAGCGCAGGCCGGGCGTTTCCAGCGGGCGCGCGGTCATCACGTTCAGGGTGGCGCCGATGCCGCCGGTGGGCGACTCGGCGCGGCTGGTCTTGTAGACCTGGATCTGCGAAACCGCTTCCGAGGCCAGGTTGGCGAAGTCGAAGGCGCGCCCGTTCAGGTCGCCCAGGTTGGAGGTCGGCATCTGGCGGCCATTGAGCAGCACCATGTTGAAGTCGGGGCCGACACCGCGCACGGTCACTTTCGAGCCTTCGCCGATGGAGCGGTCGATCGACACGCCGGAAATGCGCTGCAGCGATTCGGCCAGGTTGGTGTCCGGGAATTTGCCGATGTCGTCGGCGACGATGCCGTCGACGATGCCGTCGGAATTGCGTTTCAGGTTCATGGTCGACTGCATGGCGGCGCGCATGCCCGTCACGACCACGGTCTGCACTTCAGGCTCGGCCGCCGGCGCACCCGTGGTCTGGGCCAGTGCCGTGGCGCTCAGGGCGGAGCAGGCGCCGGCCACGGCCAGGCTCAGCAGTGTTTGTTTCGTCTTAAGATATTGCATGACTTCTCCCGTATGTTCTTATGATGATTGCGCAGTTTCCGTTGGTTCCGCCGGTCCCGGAGCTGGCGCGACCGTGGTCCCGTCGCGCCGTTTTCCGTGGAGCTTGGAAAGCTTTCCAGTACCGGCTGGCGTGGATATTAAAATTGGCGTTTAGAAAAGTCAACGGATACCCGCGACAAAGTGGTAACGGTTCCAACTTGGTGTTGAAAACGCCACGCTGTGCATATAAAGGTTGACTAAATGAACTTATGCGGCGTAGCAGACGCAACCGTGCCGGGAGCTATGTCACCGTTAAGTGGGGGATGCCGGCGGGAACTTGTGCACGCCAGCAGCAAGGGCGGCGAATGGTCGGGAGAACGTCATGCGCGGGATGGCGCAGGCAGCGCGCCATCCCCCACTTAACGGTGACAGAGCGGGTCGCTTATTTGGCAGACCCGGCAATGGCGTCGAGCCGGGCGCGCCACGGATCGGTCTGCGGCACGGCTTTGGCGTCCGCGGAAAAATCCAGCAGCTGGTCGTTGGCCGGCGTGTACGCCACCCATGTGGGCAGCATCTTGCCGTCGCGCCCTTTGCCGTTCGGATTGCCCGTCTTGGCGAAATTGGCCCAGTACGCATGCATGATCGCGGCCATGGCCTGATCCTGGGCCGTGGCATCTTTGCCGTAGCGCTCGGTAACGGTATCCATCATGAAGGGAATCTCGGTGGCGTGGGGGGCGCCGAATTTGGCCGTGGCGCGCCGTGGCGTGGCCGTGAACGAGAAACGGTAGTGATACGCCGGCAAGCCCTGCGCGGCGAAGGCCGCCGCCACGTAGCGCGACGGCTCGACCATCATCCGGTCCGCGCCCAGCTCGGCGTTGATGCGCTCGAGCGGCTTGGTGCCGTCCGGATCGTAAGCCGCTTTCGCCTTGGCCGCGCCGTCGCCGAACTGGGCGAACGCGTCGTCCTTGCTCTTGGCCGCAAAGAAACCGATGTCGGCGCTGGTGGCGCCGATCATCAGCGGCACCTTGGCCTGGCGCGCCGCCGCGTACACCTTGCCGGGTTCTTCCACGACCAGACGGCCATCGGCCATCGGCCCGCCGGCGTCCGGCGAGCCGTTGCCGAGGTGCAGTCCATCGGTGATTTTGTCGGCGGGCAGGGCGCGCAAGGCCGCCAGCGCCGCCGCATCGGTGCCGCTGATGCCCATGCGCGCGGCGAAACGCTGGCCGAGCGCGTCGGACGATGGCGTGTTGGGACGGTCCTCGGAGAGCAGGCGCGGCCCCATCAGCGCGCCGCGGCCGCCGCCCGACTGCACGATGGCGCGCGCAAACAAACCCTGCGACAGGGGCGACGTCAACAAAAAGTGCACCGAGGCGCCGCCGGCCGATTCGCCGGCAATCGTCACCTGGGCCGGGTCGCCGCCGAAGGCGGCAATATTGGCCTGCACCCATTTCAATGCCGCGACCTGGTCCATGTAGCCGTAGTTGCCCAGCAAGCCCTGGTCGGCATTCTGGCGTGTCAGCTCGGGAAAGCCGAAAAAGCCGAAGCGCCCGATGCGGTAGTTGAAACTCACATACAGCACGCCGTCGCGGGCAAACCGGGTGCCCTTGTAGATGTGCGGGGAGCTGCCACCGTTGATGAAACCGCCGCCGTAGATCCACACCATGACGGGCAGCTTCTTGCCCCTGGCCTTGGCCGGCCGCCACACATTCAGATACAGGCAGTCCTCCGCCGGCGCCACCGACAACGGCGCGTCGTCGCCGGGGAACGGGGTCTGCATGCAGTCGGCGCCGAACCCGACGGCGGGGCGGATGCCGTCCCATGCGGCCGCCGGACGGGGGGCGCGCCAGCGCAACTCGCCAACCGGGGGTGCGGCGAACGGAATGCCCTTGAAGGCTTCGACACCTTGTTCGACGACCCCCTGCAGCTTGCCGGTGGCAACGGTGACCACGGGCCCGGCAGCGCCGGCGATCAGAGGTAACAGCAAGGAAGCAGCAAGGAGGGTGGCGCGGGGTGCGGTCATGGTGTCCATTCAGTCTCGAGTATTGTAGGAAGCGGCTATAGTTACCGCTAACATGATTATGTGATGTAACGCTATTGCGGGCAAATAATTTTCGCTGCGGTGCGCTGGCGTCCGGCTGGCGGCAGTGGCAGCACTGCCGCAGGAGTGCCTGTGCCCCTCAAACCGCGCTATAATTTATGTCTTTGCAATATTACACGTGTCAGTCAACTGATCAGTCCGGTCCTCAAGCGCGCACCGGCATCGTTCGAAGTTCGTTATGATTTCGGACCAGTGAGCGACGCGCCAGGCGCACCATGAAGACCCAACTGCTACAAGATATCGACGAGAGCCGCATCGATTTCGTTCCCCGCAGCGCGGACAAAAAACCGGCGGCCGCATACAGCGCCCGGGGTGCGCTTGCCACGCCGACTGCGCCGACCCCGCCGACATCGCCGGTTGCACCGCGGCCGATACCGCGCGCCGCATCCGAGGTGCCGATCAGCCTGTCGGACCCGGTCGAACCCTGGTTTGCCGCATCGTCCCCGGCGTTGGCGGTGCCGGTAGAAGCGGAGTCGTCGGCAGTTGCGCGACCGGAGGCGGCTGTGGCCATGTCCTTTGCGCCGCAACCGCCGTTTGCGGCACTGCCACCTCATTCACCCCGTCCACCGCAGCCACCGCGGCCAACGCAGCCAACGGGCGCAGGACCGGCCACCGCGCGTTCCTCCGTATGGTCGTTCAAGGAGCGTCTCGATGCTGCCGACGGCGAAACCGATGCCGCGTCGGCGCATGCCGCGCCGAAGTCGCCACCAGTGCATGCGCCCGCGGCCCCGGTTGAATCCGACGTGCGTATGTTCGATGCGCGGGACGACGAACCGCCGCTGGTCATGCCCAAGGCGATCGAGTGGCCAAGCAGGCAGGCGCCGCCGGTGCTCGAGCCGCTGGTCATCGAAAAGGACGCCGACTGGTTCGATCGCTGGGGCCGCTACGCTGCGTGGGCGGTCTGCCTGCTGCTGGTGGTGATGTTCGCGGCGGGCGGCCTGTGGATGTATCGCGAAAGCAAGATCGACGGCACCATGGCGCTGCTGGCCACGAAAACCGCACCGTTGCCGCCGGCCGCCACTGCGGTCCCGGCAGCGCCACCACCGGCGGCGGTGAGCCTGGGATCGGACGCGCTGCGCCAGCCGGATACGGTCGCGCCCGCCACGGCAATCGCGCCCGAAGCTGCCGCTGCGCCTGCGCCGGCGGCTGCACCCGAAGTGGCCCCTGACGTGGCTCCTGACATGGCCCCTGACGTGGCTCCTGAAGCGGCGCCTGCACCCGCGTCCAGCGTGCCTGGAAGGGCGGCGCCTGCGGCCAAGGCGGCCAAAGCGGACACGCCATCGGAAAAGCTTGTATTGCTGCCTGCCGAACCGGCGGCCGCAGAAAAGCAGCCCAACGCATCGGTCTCGCGGGAAGTGGCGCAAGTCACCACCCAGCCTGCCTTGGCTGCCCGCGCCCCCGTAAAAGCGCGCGCGCCGGCGTCGCCCAAACGTACGCCGGCCCCGGCGGTGAAGGCGGAGACGGCGCCCGCGCCTGCCAGCCGCGGCAACGACATGGCGGAAACACTGCGCCAGTGCCGCGCCATGGGCTACCACAGCACCCAGTGCATCGAGCGCGGCTGCTACACCACCAAGTACGGGCTGGTGTGCAAGGGTTAAGAACACGCCATGCGCGATAAGAACTTGTCATGTGCCTTATGCGCAGCGCGGATAAGCGATATGAGAAACCAGCATTGGATATTTACCGGCCGGCTTGCTACGCTGGGCAGCATCATTCACTGCTGATGGAGTTGTCATGACCCTGCTTGAAATCATTCCGATCGGTGTGGCGATTGTGGGTCTGGGTTTGCGCTGCTACGTGCTCAGGCATACCGTACCTGCGGTACACGCGCCGAAGGTCACAGCAGTCGTGCCTGCCCGCAAGCGCCATACGCAGCGCGTCGCGTCGCGCGCCAGCCGCGGTCAGGCTACGGCTTAGCAAACGAAAAACCGCCACGGCTGCGTCGTGCAGGCGTGGCGGTCGCGGATGCAGCCGGCTGGCGGCCGGGGATGCAGCCGGCTGGCGGCCGGGGATGGTGCGGCGGCGGGGTGGTCGGATCAGCGCAGTTGCAACGCTGCCGGCTTGGCTTTGCGCTGGGGCGCCGTGTTGGACAGCTTGAACACCTGCACCGCTTCGCTCAGCGAGCGCGCCTGCTCCTGCAGCGATCCGGCCGCCGCCGACGCTTCTTCCGTCATGGCGGCGTTTTGCTGGGTCGATTCATCCATGTCATTGACGCTGCGGCTGAGGTTTTCCAGCCCGCGGCTCTGGTTCTGGCTCGAGTCGCTGATCTCGCCGATGAGGATGGTGACGCGCTGCACGGAGCCGACGATCTCGGCCATGGTGCGGCCCGCATCTTCCACCAGGGCCGAACCCTGGCTGACCCGGTTGACCGACTCGTCGATCAAGCCCTTGATTTCCTTGGCGGCGCTGGCGCTGCGCTGGGCCAGGTTACGCACTTCCGACGCCACCACGGCAAAGCCGCGGCCCTGCTCGCCGGCGCGGGCTGCTTCCACGGCGGCATTCAGCGCCAGAATATTGGTCTGGAATGCGATGCCATCGATCACGCCGATGATGTCGACAATTTTCTTCGACGAAGTACTGATAGCGGCCATGGTGTCGACCACCTGATCGACCACCATGCCACCCTTGACGGCCACGCGCGAGGCGTCATTGGCCAGATCGGTGGCATTCTTGGCGCTGGCGGCGTTGTGCAGCACGGCAGCGCTCAGTTCGCCCATGGAATTGGCGGCCTGCCCGACGTTCTCGGCTTGCGCTTCGGTACGCTGGGACAGGTCGGCATTGCCGCTGGCAATTTCCGCCGACGCCACCTGGATTTCGTTGGCCGCGCTCTGGATGCCGCCGACGATGCCCGACAGCCGGTCCTTCATTTCGGCCAGGGCGCCCAGCATGCTTTCTTCATGGCCGGGCAGCATGTCGATCTGGATCGACAGATCGCCCGCCGCCACCGCGGTGGCGATACGGCGCGCATACTCCGGCTCGCCGCCGAGCTGTTGCCAGATCGCGCGCACCACGAAGTACGACACGGCGACCAGCGCCAGAATGACGAAAATGGCGACCAGAATACTGATCACCAACACCAGGCGCACCTGCTTGACGCTTTTCTCGATGTCCGCATTAAACTGTTTTTCACCGTTTTCGACCGTCTGGTTCAGGTCCTTGGTCAGTACTCCGAGGGTGGATTGCATGCTGGCGATGGCCGCGCCGCTGTCGCCCGTGTCCATTTCGAGCATGATGCGCGAGGCCGCCAGGGCTGCCGCGTAATACGCCTTGAATTCGCCGTCGAGCTTGGTAGCGCTGGCGGCATGGCCCGGAATGGCGCCGAAGCGCTTCAGGTTGGCGCTGATCTTGGCGGCGCTCTCGCCGATGGTGTCCAGGCGCTTCTTGTCGCCTTCCAGCACGGCATTCTTGAAGTCGTCCGACAGCTGCGCAACCTGGCCGCGGATCACGCCGGACTGATTCATGACGGGATAGTCCACCCCGCCGGTACGCTGAATGGCGTCGAGCGCGCTGCTCGAATAATACGACGACACGGCCAATCCCAAGCCGAAAATCACCGCGGAAATAAGGGGCAGGGACCAGATTCTGCGCTTGATATTCATGTCGTGCCGTCGCTTTCGATGGAAAAAGGAATGGTTCTTATGAAGACCCGGCACGGCAGCAAGGCCGCATGGCCTCGCCGATGCCGGGTACCCTGCGGTATTACTTGACCGTCAGCAGCGCCTTGACGCTGCTGTCGACGGCGCTCTTGTCGATGTAGCCGACCATGGTCGGATTGGCGGCGACGAGGGCCTTGACGGCGGCGTCATTGCCGCCATCCTTCGGTGGCGTGCCCTTGCCGCTGAAAATCTGCTTGGACCAGTAGGCTTTCACCTGGGCCGCGCTCTTGCCGGTGGCCTTCTGATAGAACACGTCGCGCGAGGCGGCGCCTTCGCTCTGGTCGACCGGCACGGCGGCGCCGGCGCCGGGCAGGGTGGTGGCGCGGCCAAGGAAAATGTCGGACGCCTGTTCGGCGGTCAGCGCGGTGGCCGCGCTTTTAGCCGATACCACCACCACCACGTCAGCCAGGGCTGGCAGGGTGGCGAGGGTCAGGACCGCGCCGGCGAGGGCGCGCTTTACGATAGCGGTAGAAATCATGTGGGTGTCCTTGCTTAGAATACAAAGTCGAGGGCGACGCTGGCAACGTCGCTGCCGGTGCCGGCGATGGCTGGCTTGACATTGACGAACGAGCCGACGTTGCGGGGACCGAGCTCGACATGGTCGAACTGGGCCTTCAGCGCCATGCGCGGACGGAAGTCCCAGCGCAGGCCAACCGATGTCGACTTCTGGTCGCTGATCACCGCCACCACTTTGCTGCCTTGTTCGATTTTTGAGTAGGTGATGTACGGGGTGAATTCGCCCACGCGCCAGCCGCCCGTGACGTAGCCGGCGCGGGTGTCGCGCAGCTTGTCGATGCTTGAGGTGGAGATTTCACCCTGCACGAACCAGTTGCCCGGATCGTAAGTGAAGCCGACATTGCGCTGCTTGGCGGGAACGTGAAGCACGAAGCTCGGACCCTGCGGCAAGGCGATATCCAGGTTGGTCAAGCCGCCGCGCACCGTCCATGAGCCGAACTCCAGCGTATTGGCGATACCCTGCACATGGGTCGCCTTGATGTCGCGCAGCAGGGCGCCTGTGCTGGTGGCCACGGTCACCTCGTTCTTGCCGAAATATATCTGTGTGGTATTGGTGAAGCCGCTGATATTGGTGCGGTACGACGCGTTCACCCCGTCCAGATTGGTGATCGGATTCTGGTTGTACAGTTCGATCGGCGGACGTACCCATGGATTGGCGAAACCGACCATGCGCGTTTCCGACACCATGTAGCTCGGCAGCACGGTGCGGCCGGCCATGATCGACAACTGCGGCGTGATGGCGTACTTGACGTAAGCCCATTCGACTTCCGGCTTGTAGTTGCCTTCCGGGCGCTGCATCGACACCACCTGAACCACGGCGGAGAATTGGTCGTTCAGTTTCGCCGTCAGCTGACCGGCCACCATGGTGTCGATCGGCGCCCAGCTCTTGCTGCGGCCCGTGCCCTTGGCCTGAATCAGGTTGGCGGTGTAGTCGCCATCGGTGGAATCGGAATGGGCGTAGCCAAGTGTGCCGAAGCCGCTGAAGGAAAACATCTTGCTGGCCTCTTGGGCTTGCGCGGCGCTGGCAGTGGCGGCGATGGCGATGCCAACGAGGATGACGTGACGCTTCAGGCGCAGCGCAGGGACGGACAGGGAAGCAAATTGCATGTAGAACCTTTCGGTGGATGGTGACGCTGCGCTGCGATATCAAAATATTCATACCGAAGAGCAGTAAGTATTGCTCAGCGTCATGATATTAGCAGTCCTGCGTGGCTGATATCGGTACAAAACAGCGAATGTGTCGGAAAAAAACTACGATTTAACGATTCGTTTAGTTTGGAAACGTTGCCGTTAATTTCGGCAACCAGTGCGGGCACCGCTGACTGAGCATGCGATCCTGCGAGGGCGGGGAAGGGGCATGCAGCGCGTCAACTTGTTTCCTGATGGAATTATTGTAGCAGCGTAAGTGAATTTGTGTGAGTTTTGTAGCTGTTACCGTAGAGCAAATACCAAATTGATGCGTAAATGCAACATGCGCTGTGTGCCGACTGCGGTTTCGCAAATCGCGCTGCCTGTAACTGTCTATGGTGCGAGCCAGCGCGTGCGCGTGAAGTGGATGACAACTGTGACATCCGCAGGGTGACGTCTTACATTAAGTTGGCCAGGCAAGTTGACTACGCGCGTCGCCACGGCCGAGGCGCTGCTGAGGGCGGCATTGGCAGCGCCACCCCGTACCTTACGGTGACATAGCCACGCAAAACGGGCCGCTCGAAAGCGGCCCGTCGGATGTTGCCAGCAACGCCAGCGTGCGTGTCAGTCGCGGATTTCCAGCTTGCGATTCAGGCTGAGCGCAGCCAGCGAGCCGACTGCGCCCGACAGCAGATACAGGCTGACATACGCCAGGCCGAAGTGCGCCGACAGGCCCAGCGCCACCAGCGGCGCGAAGCCGGCCCCGACCAGCCACGCCAGGTCGGACGTGAGCGCCGCGCCCGTGTAGCGGTACTTGGCCTGGAAGTTGGCCGTCACAGCGCCGGCGGCCTGACCATACGACAGGCCCAGCAGCAGGAAACCGGCCAGGATAAAGATATTTTCGCCCGTTTCGCCGCCGCCCATGAGCATCGGCACAAAGCCGCTGAACACGGCGATCATGATGGCCAGCGCGCCCAGCGTGGTGCGCCGTCCGACCTTGTCGGCCACCAGCCCCGACACCACGATGCCGATGGCGGCCAGCCCGGCGCCGAAGATCTGCAGTACCAGAAAGCCGCTGATCGAACGCTGCGAATACAGGTTAATCCACGACAGCGGAAACACCGTCACCAGGTGGAACAGCGCGTAGCTGGCCAGCGCGGCCAGTGCGCCGATGAGCACGTTGCTGCCCTGCGAGCGCGCCATTTCGACGACGTTGGTCGGCTCCAGCTCGCGCTCGTCCAGCAAGTGGGTGTATTCCGGCGTCGACACCAGGCGCAGGCGGGCAAACAGCGCCACCACGTTGATGGCGAAGGCCGCATAGAACGGATAGCGCCAGCCCCAGGTCAGAAAGTCGGTGGCCGACAGCTCGGCCAGCAGGTACGAGAACAGGCCAGCGGCGATGACGAAGCCGACCGGCGCGCCCAGCTGCCCCAGCATGGCGTACCAGCCGCGGCGGTTTTCCGGCGCGTTCAGCGCCAGCAGCGACGGCAGCCCGTCCCACGAACCGCCCAGCGCCACGCCCTGGGCGATGCGCAGCACGGCCAGTGTGATCACGGTGGCAATGCCCGCTTCCGAAAACGATGGCAGAAACGCCATGCCGACGGTGGAGGTGCCGAGCAGGAACAGCGCCATGGTCAGCTTGGCTTCGCGCCCGAAACGCTTCTGGATGGCCATGAAGGCGATAGTGCCCAAGGGGCGCGCCACGAACGCCAGCGAAAAGATCGCGAACGACGCCAGCGTGCCGTCGAGCCGGCTCATGTGGGGAAAGAACACCGCCGGAAACACCAGCACCGAAGCGATGGCGTAGACGAAGAAGTCGAAATACTCGGAGGAGCGTCCGATCACCACGCCGATGGCGATTTCGCCCGGCGCGATTTGGCTATGGCGCGTATTGATATTGCGCGCGCCCTGATTGGACGGCTGCGGCGTCTTATTGCCGAATCCGTCGATGGTGCTGGTAGGAGTCTGGGACATAAATCATCTCGATTGTGCTGGGCTAGTCCTGATTGTACTTTGGAAGCTGGCGCACCGCCCTTGGACAAAGTGTCCAATGGTCAGCGCAGGGCGATGGCCTTACAGTAGCACGGTCCCCATAGTCTGTAGAGAAGAACACTGCATGATTGCCTCCCCACCGCGTGCTACACCGCGTGCTACCAAACTGCACCGCATCCTGTACCTGCTGCCGATGCTGGCGTTGGCCGGCTGCAACACCGTCGTGATGAATCCATCCGGCGACATTGCCAACCAGCAGGCTAAGCTCATTGTGATCTCCACGGCGCTGATGCTGTTGATCATCGTTCCCGTCATCGCGCTGACGTTCCTGTTCGCCTGGCGCTACCGCCAGAGCAACACCGAGGCCACCTACGAGCCGGACTGGGATCACTCGACCCAGCTGGAACTGGTGATCTGGGGCGCGCCGCTGCTGATCATCATTGCGCTGGGTCTGATCACCTGGATCAGCACCCACTTGCTCGACCCGTACCGTCCGCTCTCGCGGCTGGATGCGCAGCGCCCCCTGTCGGCCGCCGTCAAGCCGCTGGTGGTCGAAGTGGTGGCGCTGGACTGGAAGTGGCTGTTCATCTATCCGGAGCAGGGCATCGCCACCGTCAACGAGCTGGTCACGCCCGTCGACGTGCCGATCCAGTTCAAGATCAGCGCCTCGACCGTGATGAATTCGTTTTATATTCCCGCGCTGGCCGGTCAGATCTACGCCATGCCCGGCATGCAGACCACCTTGCACGCGGTGATCAACAAGCCTGGTAAATACGAAGGCTTTTCCGCCAACTTCAGCGGCGAAGGCTTTTCGCACATGCGCTTCCAGTACCACGGCGTAAGCAAGGACGACTTCGCCAAGTGGATCGCCGCCACCAAGGCCGGCGGCGGTGCGCTCGACCGCGCTGCCTACCAGCAGCTGGAAAAGCCCAGCGAGAAAGCCCCGGTCCAGCGCTTCGCCAGCAGCGAAACCGGCTTGTTCCACGCGATCGTCAACCGCTGTGTGGCAGCCGGCACGGTCTGCATGGACCACCAGATGATGGCCGACGCCAAGAGTATTGCCGTATCGACCGCGAAAGCGGCCGAAGTATGTGAAACGCCGGTAGTGGCAGGCAAGCCGGGGGCGGCGGGACCGTCGCCCGTCCCGGCAGCGTCCGGCCCGACGCCCGCAACCCCGGCCGCCATCGCGGCAACCGCTGCTGTTCCGGCGGCAGCAGCACCAACCCAAGCAAAGAAGAGTGAACATGCAAGCGACCACTGATCTGACCAAGCTCATCTTCGGCCGTCTGAGCTGGGAAGCGATTCCCCTGCACGAGCCGATCCTGCTGGTGACCTTCGCCATGGTGGCGCTCGGTGGCCTGGCCGTCGTCGCCCTGCTGACCAAGTACAAGGTCTGGGGCACACTGTGGCGCGACTGGATCACCAGCATCGACCACAAGAAAATCGGCATCATGTACATGATTCTCGGCCTGATCATGCTGATGCGCGGCTTTGCCGACGCCCTGATGATGCGCGCCCAGCAGGCGATCGCCTTCGGCGACAACGCCGGCTTCTTGCCGCCGCACCACTACGATCAGATCTTCACCGCCCACGGCGTGATCATGATCTTCTTCGTCGCCATGCCGCTTGTCACGGGCCTGATGAACTACGTGGTGCCGCTGCAGATCGGCGCGCGCGACGTGGCGTTTCCGTTCCTGAACAACTTCAGCTTCTGGATGACCACCTTCGGCGCGCTGCTGGTGATGGCGTCCCTGTTCGTGGGTGAATTCGCGCGCACCGGCTGGCTGGCCTATCCGCCCCTGTCGGGCATCCTCGCCAGTCCCGATGTGGGGGTCGACTACTATATATGGTCGCTGCAGATTGCCGGGGTCGGAACCTTGCTGTCGGGCGTGAACCTGATCGTCACCATCGTCAAGATGCGCGCGCCGGGCATGGACCTGATGAAAATGCCGGTCTTCACCTGGACCTCGCTGTGCACCAACGTGCTGATCGTGGCCGCGTTCCCGGTGCTGACCGCCGTACTGGGCATGCTGTCGCTGGACCGCATGTTCGGCACCAATTTCTTCACCAATGAACTTGGTGGCAACTCGATGATGTACGTGAACCTGATCTGGATCTGGGGCCACCCCGAGGTGTACATCCTGATCCTGCCGCTGTTCGGCGTGTTCTCGGAAGTGGTCTCGACGTTCTCCAGCAAGCGCCTGTTCGGCTACACCTCGATGGTCTACGCCACCGTGGTGATCACCATCCTGTCGTACCTGGTCTGGCTGCACCACTTTTTCACCATGGGCTCGGGGGCCAGCGTCAACTCGTTCTTCGGCATCACCACGATGATTATCTCGATCCCGACCGGGGCCAAGATCTTCAACTGGCTGTTCACCATGTACCGCGGCCGCATCCGCTTCGAGCTGCCGATGATGTGGGCGATCGGCTTCATGGTCACCTTCGTCATCGGGGGTATGACGGGCGTGCTGCTGGCCGTGCCGGCGGCCGACTTCGTGCTGCACAACAGCCTGTTCCTGATCGCGCACTTCCACAACGTGATCATCGGCGGCGTGCTGTTTGGCCTGTTCGCCGGTATCAACTACTGGTTCCCGAAAGCCTTCGGCTACAAGCTGGAAACCTACTGGGGCAAGTGGTCGTTCTGGCTGTGGCTGGTGGGCTTCTACCTGGCCTTCATGCCGCTGTACGTGCTGGGTCTGATGGGCGTAACCCGCCGCATGAGCCACTTCGAAGACCAGTCGCTGCAGATCTGGTTCCAGATCGCCGCCTTCGGCGCCGTGCTGATCGCGCTGGGCATTGCCGCCATGCTGATGCAGTTCCTGATGAGCTACATCAAGCGCGACCAGCTGCGCGACTTCACCGGCGACCCATGGGGCGGCCGTACCCTGGAGTGGTCGACCTCGTCGCCACCGCCGGACTACAACTTCGCCTTCACGCCCGTGGTGCATGACAACGACAGCTACGCCGACATGAAGAAGAACAACTACGCTCGTCCGCTGGCCGGCTTCGTGGCCATCCACATGCCCAAGAACACCTGGGCAGGCTTCGTGATCGCGGCGCTGTCGGCGGTGGTCGGGTTCTGCCTGATCTGGCAGATGTATCTGCTGGCCGTGGTGGCGTTCGTGGTCACCATGGTGGCGATCATCGTTCACACCTTTAATTACAAGCGCGATTACTACATCACTGCGGATGAAGTGGTCCGCACCGAAAACGCACGCACACGACTGTTGGAAAGCCATGTCTGATACCACGCTGAACTCTCCAGGCGCCGTGGGCGCGCCACTGGACCTTGACCCGAGCGCGCGCTATTTCGTGCGCGAGCACCATCCGGAAAACGGCACCTTGCTGGGATTCTGGATCTACCTGATGAGCGATTGCCTGATCTTCGCCTGTCTGTTCGCCACCTACGCCGTGCTGGGCCGCAACTACGCGGGCGGCCCCAACGGCGCCGAACTGTTCGACCTGAAACTGGTAGCCATCAACACGGCCTTCCTGCTGTTCTCGTCGATCACGTATGGCTTCGCCATGCTGGAGTCGCAAAAGAAGCGCCTCAAGTCGACCATCGTCTGGCTGGGCATCACCGGCCTGTTCGGTCTGGCCTTCCTGGGGCTGGAGCTGTATGAGTTCTACCACCTGATCCACCAGGGCGCCGGTCCCCAGCGCAGCGGCTTTCTGACGGCGTTCTTCGCGCTGGTCGGCACGCACGGCCTGCACGTTACGTTCGGCATCATCTGGCTGATCACGTTGATGTTCCAGCTTGGCAAGCACGGCCTGACGACGGAAAACCGCCGCCGCCTGATGTGCCTGTCGATGTTCTGGCACTTCCTGGACGTGATCTGGATCGGCGTGTTTACCTTTGTCTACCTGATGGGAGTGCTGCCATGAGCGCGCATACACACGATAGTCACGACGGCCACGACGCACATGGCCACGACCACGACGACGGCCACGACCACGGCAGCCTGAAAAGCTACGCCATCGGCTTCATTCTGTCGGTGATCCTGACGGCGATTCCGTTCTGGCTGGTGATGGGCAACGTGATGGAGAAGTCCAGCACGATCGCCTTCGTCCTTCTCGGCTTTGCGGCCGTGCAGATGGTGGTGCACATGGTGTACTTCCTGCACATGAACGGCAAGGCGGAGGGCGGCTGGTCGATGCTGGCGTTGCTGTTCACGGTGATGCTGCTGGTGATCATGCTGTCCGGTTCGATCTGGGTGATGTATCACCTGAACACCAACATGATGCCCGGCATGCAGCACACCGCCGAACAGATCCGCAACATGCCATGACGTTGCCGACCCGGGGACAGAGCACCAATCGACACCATCCCGGTTCGAAGTCTGTCTCCGCACTGCTGATCACGGCGCTTGCCATGCTGCTGTTCGGCGCCTTCGTGGCGCTGGGCAGCTGGCAGGTGGTGCGCCTGCAGTGGAAGCTGGACCTGATCGAGCGCATCGAAGCACGGGTGCATGCGGCGCCGGTTGCCGCCCCGGAACCAGCGCAGTGGCCGGCCATCACGCCAGCATCCCATGAGTACCGCCATGTGCTGGCCGAAGGCACCTTCGATTACGCCGCCAGCGCCGCCGTTCAGGCGGTCACCGAACTGGGACGCGGCTTCTGGGTCATGACGCCGCTGCGCACAGCGGACGGTTCCACTGTGCTGGTCAATCGCGGCTTCATTCCCGAAGCGGAGCGCGACCGCGCCAAGACGCCCGGCGCGCCGGGTCCGGTCCGGGTCACCGGGCTGCTGCGCATCAGCGAGCCGGGTGGCGGCTTCCTGCGCGACAACGCCCCGTCCGAAGACCGCTGGCACTCGCGTGACGTGGCCGCCATCGGTTCAGCGCGCGGCCTGACCCGGCTGGCGCCATATTTCATCGATGCCGATGCACCCGCCGTCAAACCGCCTCCGGGCGAACCGATCGGCGGCCTGACCGTCATCGCGTTTCATAACAATCACCTCGTGTACGCCCTGACTTGGTATGCTCTGGCTGCAATGGTGGCGGGCGCGTTCTTCTGGCTCAGACGCGCGGGACGGTCCACACCATGAGCACATGGCGCAGACCACCGGGGAACGCACGATGCAAAGTAAAGCAGCAATGGCAGTTCAGGGAATAATGCAAAGCCGCGCGGCTGACCGTGTCAGCCATGGCGCCGGCCACAAAAACATGCTGCATCTGATCCAGCTGCGCTGGATCGCCGTGATCGGCCAGATCACCACCATCGCCATGACCAGCATGGTGTTCGGCGTGCAACTTAATGTGGTCTACATGCTCGAAGTGCTGGCATGCCTGATCGCCTTCAATCTGGCCAGCCACCTGCGCTGGCACGAAAAGCGCCCGGTCACCAACAACCAGCTGTTCCTGGCGCTGCTGGTCGACGTGATCAGCCTGACGGCCCAGCTGCATCTGTCCGGCGGCATCACCAATCCCTTCGTATTCCTCTACCTGTTGCAGGTCATTCTCAGTTCGGTGCTGCTGGAAGTCTGGTCGACCTGGTCGATGGTGGCCATCACCAGCGTGTGCCTGGCTGGCCTGGCCCTGTTTTCGCCCCCCTTGACCTTGCCGCTGGACTACCAGACCGGCATCTCGAGCCTGTACGTGCAGGGCATGCTGATCTGCTTTATCCTGAATGCGGCGCTGCTGGTGACGTTCATTACGCGCATCACCCGCAATCTGCGCGCGGGCGACGCGGAGCTGGCCAACCTGCGCCAGCGCGCCGTGGAAGAAGAACACATCGTGCGCATGGGCCTGCTGGCGTCGGGCGCGGCGCACGAGCTGGGCACGCCCCTGGCCACGCTGTCGGTGATCCTGGGCGACTGGAAGCGCATGAAAACCATTGCCGCCGACCCCGTGATGGTGGAAGAGATTGAGGAAATGCAGACCCAGCTCAAGCGCTGCAAAGCCATCGTCAGCGGCATCCTGCTTGCCTCGGGCGAGGTGCGCGGCGAATCGTCGGCGCGCACGACCATCCGCGAGTTTCTCGATGATCTGATGGACGAGTGGCGCGCCACCCGGCCCGTCGCCGCGCTGAACTACCGCAATCTGGTCGAAGACGATGTGCCGGTGGTGTTCGACACGGCCCTGAAACAGATGGTCTGCAACGTGCTCGACAACGCCGCCGAAGCGTCGCCCAAGTGGCTCGATGTGGAAGCGGTGCGCGACGGCGACATGCTGACGCTGACCGTTACCGACGACGGCCCGGGGTTTGAGCCCGCCATGCTGGAGCAGTTCGGCAAGCCATACAATTCCAGCAAGGGACGTCCGGGCGGTGGCCTGGGGTTGTTTTTGAGCGTGAATGTGGCGCGCACGCTGGGCGGCACGGTGAGTGCGCGCAACCGGGCCGAGGGCGGGGCGGTGGTGGTGGTGACGCTGCCGCTGGCCAGCATCAAGGTCGACCACGCAGCAATGGAGGAAAGCGCACATGGATGAACCGAGACAGCTACTGATCATCGAGGACGACGAGGCACTGGCGCGCACCCTGGCACGCTCGTTCGAGCGGCGCGATTATCAGGTAATCGTGGCGTCCAACCAGGACGAAGCGGTGGCGCTGCTGGAAACGCATTCACCCGGCTATGCGGTGGTCGATCTGAAATTGAAGGGCAATGCGTCCGGGCTGACCTGCGTGCAGATGCTGCACGAACACGATCCGGACATGCTGATCGTGGTGCTGACCGGCTTTGCCAGCATCAACACGGCGGTGGAAGCGATCAAGCTGGGCGCCTGCCAGTATCTGGCCAAGCCGTCCAACACCGATGACATTGAAGCGGCTTTCGGCCATGTGGCCGGTCGCGCCGACGTGGAAATGACCAACCGCACCAGCTCGGTCAAGACGCTGGAGTGGGAGCATATCCACGCCGTGCTGGCCGAGACCGATTTCAATATTTCGGAGGCCGCCCGACGGCTGGGCATGCACCGGCGTACCCTGGCGCGCAAGCTGGAAAAACAGCGCGTCAAGTAAGGCCTGTCCGGCACGGCACAGGCCCGGCGGTCATCACAATTACTTAGGCGGCTTGACCGTCTGGGCATACTTGCCTACCAGCGTACCCTTGGCCAGCACATGGCCTTTCATCGCCGCCAGCAACTGATCGCGGTCGGCGCCGAACGGCACGGTCAACATGGTGTCGAGCGCGAACAGCTGAAAGTGGTAGCGGTGCGCCGCTTCGCCTACCGGCGGACGCGGACCGTAATAGCCCACCGAACCGCGGCTGGTGCGTCCTTGCAGCACGCCTTCGGGCTCGGTCAGGCGCGGCTGTTCCTGCATGCCTTCCGGCAAGCCGGTCACGGTTGCAGGAATGTTCCAGGCCAGCCAGTGCACGAACGGGGTGACTGGCTTGGCATCGGGGTCTTCCATGATGATGGCGTACGACTGCGCGCCCGGCACCGCCGTCCAGGTCAGTGCAGGCGAGACGCCATCGGCGTATTCCGACAGCTTGGCCGGCATGGCGGCATTGGCGCCGAAGCTGCTTGAACCGACCGTCAGCTTGCCCTTGGCGGCTGTTTCGTCGCGCACCGCCGCCAGCGGCACGCCGACGCCTTTGCTGGCCTGGGCCGTCATGGCGTCGGCGGGTGCTTTGCCCGCGGCGGCGTTTTTCGATTCATTGCCGGTGTAAGCGATGCGATACAGCACGCCGTTGGCGTCGTCGGCCATCAGCAGCGATCCATCCTTGGCCTGCGCCAGCCCGACCGGGCGGGCGAAGTGGGTCTTGCCGCCGTCGCTCAGAAAGCCCGTCACGAACGGTTCGATGGCGGTGGCGCGGCCGTCGGCAAAGCGCACCCGTACGATCTCGTAACCGGACGGCTTGGCGCGGTTCCACGAGCCGCGCATGGTGACGAAGGCGTCGCCTTGAAACGCGGCGGGGAACGCGCTGCCCGTGTAAAACACGAACTGCATGGGCGCCGCGTGCGCCGTATAGCCCAGCGCCATCGGCTCGCTGCGGGCTTTCCATTGTTCCTTGGTGATGTCGCCGACCGGCGTGGTCTGGGGATTGATGCCGCCGGCGCCGTACACATGGGGCCAGCCGTATTGCTTGCCCAGCTCCAGCTTGTTCAATTCTTCCGCCTGCACGTCGTCGCCCAGCGTGTCGAGGCCATGGTCCATGCCCCACAGTTCGCCCGTGCGGGGATGCCAGTCGATGCCGATGGTATTGCGCAGGCCGGAGGCGTAGATCGAGCGCTGCTTGCCGTCGATGGACGCGGCCAGCACGGTGGCGTGTTCCGGATTGCTTTCGTTGCAGCCGTTGCAGGTGGAGCCGACCGTGATGTACAACTTGCCGTCGGGGCCGAAGGCGAGGGTGCGGTTGGGATGCTGGCCCGAGTCGGGCAAGTCGCCGATGATCATTTTCAGGGGACCGAGGCGGCCGTCGCCCTGGATGTCGGCCACGAACACCTCCTTGACGGTGACCAGGTACAACTTGTTGTCGCGGATCGCCAGCCCGTGCGCGCCGGCGCGGCTGGCCACCGTCACGGGCGCGCCATCGGCCTTGCCGTCGCCGTTGGCGTCGCGCAGCAGGATCACGTCGCCCTGATCGCGCCGGCTGACGTAGATGTCGCCGTTGGGCGCCACCGCGACGATGCGCGCGTTCTTCAGACCGCTGGCAAACACGCTGACCGTAAAGCCCGGCGGCGCCTTGATGGCAGCGACCCGCTCGGCGCTGGCATCGACCTTGTCGGGCTTGAAAATGTTGTTGGCGATGGCGACCCGGGTGCCGTCGCCTTGCTGGGCGAGCGCGTGGTTACCGGCGGAGAGGGCGAGGAGGGCAGCAGCGTAAGCAATTGGTTTCATGAAGATCGGTCCTGTTGGTGAGTTTGCCGATCAGCGTGCCGAAATCCATGGGCTTCGTATGTGCTGCATTCAACCTTAAGCGCGATAACGGTCAAGTTGCCATTCCGGTCAGTCCAACGCGTCGTGGGCATGCCACAGCGTAAAATGCCGATTCGCAGATGCAGCTTATGCTACACTTTTGTTAGCGCTAACAATGACTCACAATCGCTGTCGACGCACTCTGTCACGACGCTGTACCCCATACTTACAATACGAGATGATTCCTATGTCCATTTTTTCTGCCGTTCCTGCTTTCCGCGCCGCTCCGGCGCGCACTCCGCTGCTGGCCACGCTCGCCGGTGCTGTTCTGCTGGCTGCGTCGGCGACCGCCTCGGCAGCGCCCGCTGCCTGCAGCGGCACTGCGCCATCGGGCATGCTGAAAGCCGAGCGCGTTGCCGCCGCCAACAAGCCCGCCGGCGCCGAGCCTGGCCTGTACGAAGGCCCGGTCTGGGTCAAGGATGCGCTGTACTTCTCCGATTTCACCTTCGGCAAGGGCTTTCCCTCGCGCGTGCGCAAGCTCGACGCCAGCGGCGCGGTAACCACGGTCATCGAAGACAGCGGCAGCAATGGCCTGGCGGTCGACGCCAAGGGCGATCTGGTGGCGGCGACCCATAAATTCAAAGCGCTGTCGCGCTACGCGATCGCCACCGGCAAGCGCACGCCCATCGCCGAAACCTACGACGGCAACGTGTTCAATTCGCCCAACGACATGGTCATCGCCCTTGACGGCACCATCTACTTTACCGATCCGGCCTACCAGAAAGATGCCGCCCCCGGCGGTCAGCCAGGCACCAATGTGTACCGCGTCGCCGCCGACGGCAAGGTCACCGTGGTCGACGCCGGTCTGTACAACCCGAACGGGATCGCGCTGTCGCCCAAGGGCGACATCCTGTATGTGAACGCCAACCGGCCGAGCGTGCTGCGCGCGTATGCCATCAAGAACGGCGTGCCGCAAAAGGGCAAGGACCTGACCAGCATCGAAGGCGGCGACGGCATGGC
This sequence comes from Janthinobacterium lividum, assembly GCA_943372275.1. Lineage (GTDB taxonomy): Bacteria > Pseudomonadota > Gammaproteobacteria > Burkholderiales > Burkholderiaceae_D > Telluria_A > Telluria_A lividum_A. The sequence continues at coordinate 6,409 of CALRYE020000048.1, read as the reverse complement.
AATCGACTGTTACGGCAATATCTACGTCACCGAGCACGGCGCCCAGCGCGTGCGGGTGTTTTCGCCCAAGGGCAAAGAGCTCGCCACCATCAAGGTCGATGCCAATATCACCAATGCGGCCTTTGGCGGCAGCGACGGCAAGACGCTGTACCTGACCGGCGCCGGGGCGGTATGGCAGGTGAAGCTGGATGTGACCGGGTCCGCTTACTAAGCGCTACTTAAGCGTTACGCAAGCGTTACTTAAGCGTTACCCGGACAGGTAGCGAGCCGCGCTTGCTACCGGCGCGGGGGCGCTTGGTATACCATAGCGGCTCCCGCATTTCACCGATCGATTGCCATGTCAGACAAGCCAGCCATCCAGGCCGCGCGCGCGCTTCAGGTGGCGCAGCGCGTCCACAACATCGCTCCTTTCCACGTGATGGAGATGGTCAAGGCTGCCGGCGCCATGGCGCGCGCCGGTACCGACGTGATCAGCCTGTCGGTGGGCGAGCCCGATTTCACCGCGCCGCCGCTGGTGGCGCAAGCGGCCATTGAAGCGATCCAGGATGGCCGCAGCCAGTACACCGATTCGCTCGGCCTGCCGGCGCTGCGCGAGGCCATCGCCGCGCATTACCACGACGCCTTCGGCATCGATGTGGCGTCGTCGCGCATCGTCGTCACGGCCGGCGCCTCCGCCGCGCTGCTGCTGGCCTGCGCGGCGCTGGTCGACGCCGGCGACGAAGTGCTCATGCCCGACCCCTGCTACCCCTGCAACCGTCACTTTGTCGCCGCCTTCGGCGGCGCGCCGGTGCTGGTGCCGGCCGGCGCCGAGCAGCGCTATCAGCTCAGCGACACCAACGTGGCCGCGCGCTGGAGTGCGCGCACGCGCGGCGTGATCGTAGCCTCGCCATCCAACCCCACCGGCACCTCGATGACCCCGGCGCAGCTGCAGGCCATGCTGGCCGCGGTGCGCCAGCGCGGCGGCTTTGCCGTCGTCGATGAGATCTACCAGGGGCTGTCGTACGACCATGCGCCCGTGTCGGCGCTGCAGTTCGACCCCGACGTCATCACCGTCAACAGCTTTTCCAAGTACTTCAACATGACCGGCTGGCGTCTCGGCTGGCTGGTGGTGCCGCAAGCGCTGGTGCCGGTGTTCGAGAAGCTGGCGCAGAACTTGTTCATCTGCGCCTCGTCGATTGCCCAGCATGCGGCGCTGGCCTGTTTCGCGCCGGCCTCGATCGCCATCTACGAGCAGCGCCGGCGCGAGTTCCAGCGCCGCCGCGATTACCTGGTGCCGCAGCTGCGCGCGCTCGGCTTCGGCGTGCCCGTCATGCCCGATGGCGCGTTCTATGTGTACGCCGACATCGGCCGGCTGGCCCACATGCACAACGGCGACAGCAGCGCCTTCAGCATGGCGTTGCTGGAAGGCTGCGCCGTCGCCATCGTGCCCGGCAACGACTTCGGCGTGGCGGCGCCGGGTCGCCATGTGCGCTTCTCGTACGCGAACAAGTTCGAGCGCATCGAAGCAGCGGTGGCGCGGCTGGCGCACTGGTTGGGCTGACGGGCAGGGGTGACCTGCCGACCCAGCCCCCGAAAAATGTTGGTGTTGCCCATTGGAAAATGCGCTACTATAGAATTCCTAACAACATTCCTGCTTCGGAGGCGCCTGTATGCAAGTACGCCGTTGTGCTGTCCTGTTCATTGAACCACGCGAAGACCTGGGCATCGACTGGTCCGCGCTTTTCTCCGGCACCAGTGCGCTGAGCGCGACGGTGCGCTGGGTCGCGCTGGCGCCGCATCTTGGCGCCGAATGCGAGATCGGCCCTGCCGAGTTAAGTCTGCTGGGCGCCGTGGGCCAGACCCAATGGCACAGCCGGGCCGACCTCGACGGGCGCTTCGGCGCGGCCAGTGTGGCGCGTCTGCTGGAACTGGGCCTGCTGATCGGCGACAGCGACGACGCCGGCGACGCCCTCGGCGCCCACCATCGCGAGCGCGACACCACGCTGCGCGGCCAGCACTGGCGCCCCATGTCGGCGCTGGCCCATGCGTTCAGCCGCTGGGAGGGGATGAAGGTCGAATCGGGCATGCAGTTCCCCACCTTCGAGCAGCTGGTCGAGAACTACGGCACGCCGCCGCTGCCGGCCATCGACCGCGTGGCGGTCGGCGCCGAGGGCGCGCCGGAAGCGAGCATCGCGCTGCCCGCGCCGCGCACCGGCGCGCTCGACGAAGTGCTGCTGCACCGTTACACGGGACGCAATTTCGACACCGGCGCGGTACTGCCGCTGGCGGTGGTCACGCGCCTGCTGCAGCGCACCTTCGGCGCGCAGGACCAGCGCATGATGGCGCCGGACGCGTGGGTGCTGAAGAAGGCCGCGCCATCCGCCGGCGGGCTGCATCCGATCGAAGCGTATGTGCTGGTGCAGCGCGTCGAAGGCGTGCCCGCCGGCTTGTACCACTACCACCCGGTCAGGCACACGCTCACGCCGCTGAAGCACCTGAGCGCGGCGCAGGCGGCCGCGCTGGCGCTGCAGGCGGTGGCCGACCAGGACTGGTTCGCCGACGCGCCCATCATGGTGGTGCTGGCCGCGCGGGTCGAGCGCAACTTCTGGAAGTATCGCAATCACACCAAGGCATACCGCGCGCTGATGCTCGATGCGGGCCACCTGTCGCAGACCTGGTATCTGCTGGCCGGCGAGGCGGGCATGCCGGCGTTTATCACGGCGGCGATCAACGAGGTCGATCTGGAGCAGGCCTTCGGTCTCGACCCGCTGCGCGACGCGGTCATCGCGGTGTGCGGCTGCGGCGTGTCCAACGGCGGCGACAAGACGGTGGAGATGCGTTACGAGCCGGTGTAGACGGTAGCCGCTGCAGGGAGCCGCTGCGGGTGGAGCTAAAAACAGGCGCGACCAACCAGCTTTGTCGCCGTTGTACGAACAGCAAGCGCAAAAAAAGCGGCGGGGCGTGAGCCCTGCCGCTTTTGGCCGTTCAGCCTCGGTTCAGCGCGATGCCGTGATCAGCGGCCGCTCAGGAAGAACGGGATCGCGCCCGATGCGTTGTCCAGCTTCTGCTGCATGGCCAGGCGCTCCAGGCCCATGGTCTGCTTGGACGGCAGATTGCGCAGCGCGGGGATCTGCGCGGCGTCGATGCTGATGCCAAGTGCCGACAGCGCGTTGACCGGGTCGGCCATCAGATCGGCGCGGAACGCGTCGTCGCTGGACAGTTTGGCCATCAGGATGTCGAGCTTGGGTGCGAATTGCGAAGCCATGATTATTTTCCTTTTTGTGAGTTAAAAGTCGTCAAAAATTAACACAGGAACTGCTGGACTCATACAACATCGGCGGCGGAGGCATCCTGGCCAGCATGCTGGCTACGGGCGCTTTCCATCACTAATTCGAATGCGAGCGCAAAGGCGGGCATCAGCTGGGGCAAGGCGGATCGTTTGTGCGCCATCAGATGGTACTCCACTTCTCCCGCCATCAGGTGCAAATCGTTGGCCGCCAGATTGCCGGCGGCTCCTTTCAGTTTGTGCACCAGCAGCGCCGCGTGATCGAGATCGTCGGCGCCGATGGCCGCGTCGATCTCGCCCATGCTGGCGCTGAACTCGGTGGCGAACAATCCCAGCAGACGCTCCAGCAGGGCGCGATTGCCGCCCAGGCGCGACAGCGCCAGCTTGACGTCGATGCCTGGCAACGAAGGCAGCGGCGGCGCGGCCGCCGCTGCCGGGGCCGGCCCGGCGCCGCCCGCTGGCTGCTGCATGCTCTGCGCCTGCTCCCCAGCCGCCGCGGCGCGCTGTGGCAGCCACTTGGCCAGCGTGTCGAACAGCGTGGCAGGATCGATCGGCTTGGTGATGTAGTCGTTCATGCCCATCGCCAGGCAGCGCTCGCGGTAGCCGCTCATGGCATGGGCCGTCATGGCGATCACCGGCAGGGCGGCAAAGCGCTCGATGGCGCGGATGCGCTGGGTGGCCTGGTAGCCGTCCATCTCCGGCATCTGGATATCCATCAGCACCGCCTCGTAGTCGGCCGCGGCGAGCATCTCCAGCGCTTCGGCGCCGCTGCTGGCGAGGTCCACCAGCACCCCGGCGCGCTGCAGGATCTCGCTGGCGACCTGCTGGTTGATGCTGTTGTCGTCGACCACCAGCACGCGCGCGCCACTGATTGCCGGCACGCTGGCATACCCGAACGGCACCACCTCGGCGGTGGCGACGGTGGCCTCGTAGCCGAGCGTCTGCAGCACGCCGTCGAGCAGCAGCAGCGGCGAGACCGGCTTGACCAGGAAGGCGTCGATGCCGGCGTGTTCGGCGGCGTTGCGGATGTTGTCGCGCGCGTAGGCGGTGACCATGATGATCGCCGGGATGCTGGCGATGCTGTCGTCGCTGCGGATGCGCCGCGCCGTTTCGATGCCATCCATCTGCGGCATGTTCCAGTCCATCAGCACCACGTCGTAAGGCTCCAGCTGCAGGGCGAACAGGGCGGCCTCGCCGGAGCCGACCGCGTGCGCCTCGAAGCCGAAGCTGCGCAGCTGCGATTCGAGCATGTCGCGCGTCGGCGCACTGTCGTCGACGATCAGGATCTTCTTGCCGCGCGCCTCGCCGCGCGCTTCCAGCGTGCGCGCGTCGTGCACGGGCGAGCAGGGCAGGGTGATGGCGAAGCCGAAGCGGCTGCCCTGGTCAGGCACGCTGTGCACGTCGATGGCGCCGCCCATCTTGCCCACCAGTTCCTGCGATATGGCCAGCCCCAGCCCGGTGCCGCCATACAGGCGCGTGGTGCTGGCGTCGGCCTGGGCGAAGGCCATGAACAGGCGCGATTGCTGCTCGGCGCTGATGCCCACGCCCGAGTCGGTGACGGAAAAGCGCAGCCGTACCTGCTTGCCGTACAGGTTGTCGGGATGGCCGGCGTCGAGCTCGACGCGCAGTTCGATAAAGCCGCGCGACGTGAATTTGAGGGCATTGCCCACCAGGTTGACCAGCACCTGATTCAGGCGCAGCGGATCGCCCATCAGGATCGGCGGCACGCCGGGCGCGGCCCAGACCACCAGCTCCAGATCTTTTTCGGCGGCGCGCCACGAGAACAGGTCGGCGATCTGGCTGAGGGTCTCTTCCAGATCGAACGGCACGGTTTCCAGTTCCAGCTTGCCCGATTCGATCTTGGAAAAGTCCAGCACGTCGTTGATGATGCCCAGCAGGGTCTGGCCGGCGCGGCCGATCTTGCGGAAGTAATCGAGCGGCTTGGCCGGCAAGTCGAGGTGGCTGCCCAGGCCCGCGAAGCCGAGGATGGCATTGATAGGGGTGCGGATTTCGTGGCTGATGTTGGTCAAAAATTCGCTCTTGGCGCGGTTGGCCGCTTCCGCGCTGGCGCGTTCCTGCTCGATCAGGTGCAGGGCGTTGGCCTTCTGGAAGGCCGACACGAACGGTTCCTTGAGCGCCTTGATCAGTTCCAGGTCGTTGTGGTCGAACGCCATGGGCGGCTCGCGCTTTTCGAACACCAGGAAGCCTTCGATGCGCTGCTCGATGCAGATGCGTACCGCCAGCAGGGTCGAGCTGGGGTGGGCGCGCGTGCGCCCGGGTCCGGTGACGTAGATGTCGGCGGCGATGGCCTCGGCGCCGGCCACGTAGCGCGCACCGGCTTCCTGCAGCGTCAGTTCGTGTTCGGCGGGCGCCGCGCCGTTGCGCTCCCACGCCGCGCGCAGGCTCAGGCTGTCGCCGCCGGCGTCGCGCACCAGCGCCCAGGCCGCGTCGCTGCCCTTGATGAAGCTGGACTCCTGCAGGATCGTTTGCAGCAGCGCGTCGAAGTCGAGCTGTTCGTTGATCGACTTGACGATCGCGTTGAGCTGCTCCAGGTGGCGCGTGCGCGAAAACACCAGCTCCTGCAGCATGGCGCGGTTGCTTTCCAGCTTGGCGACGCGCCAGCGGTACAGGCCGTACGCCGACATGCCCAGTGCCAGCGCGTAGCCCATGTACGCCCACCAGGTCTGGTGCCAGGCCGGCAGCACGTCGACCGGCACGGCCAGTTCGCCGCTGCCGGCGACGCCGTCGCGGTTGGCCGCGCGCAGCAGCAGCCGGTAGCGTCCCGGCGGCAGGTTGCTGTACGAGGCCACGCGGCGGTTGGCGTCGCTCTCGATCCATTCCTGGTCGTAGCCTTCGAGGCGGTAGGCATAGGTGTTGCGCTCGGGCGCCGAGTAGTCCAGCATCGCCATCTCGACCTCGAAGCCCTTGCTGTCCGGCGCGAGGGTCAGTCCGGCGCTGCCGGGCAGGCCCCTGACGCGCTGGCCGTCCACGCGCATCGAACTGATGGCCAGCGGCGCGCGGAAGTTCCAGGTGTCCAGGCGGTCCGGATGCACCACCACCAGGCCCGAGGTGGCCCCGAACAGCAGGTCGCGCTCCGGCGTGACGGTGGCGGCGCCCTGGAAGAAGGTGGGCACGCCGACCCCT
>CALRYE020000047.1:0-36628 GCA_943372275.1 Janthinobacterium lividum | reverse complement strand
GGCCACGCCTCCGCATCCCCCGTAGCCGACAGCCTGGAACATGCGCTGGCCAACATCCGCGCCACGCTTGGCTGGATCGATGCCGACGAACTGGCGCGCGTGGTGGCGCGGCTGGCGCAGGCGCGCACCGTGTATGTGATGGGGTTCGGGCTGTCATCGCACCTGGCCGGCGTGCTGGCCATGCACCTGCAGCCGTTCTGCCGCCACGTGATCGAAGTGGCGGGCCACGGCGGCACCGAGGTGGCGGCCGGCCATCTGGCCACCATCACCGCGCGCGACGTGTTGGTGATTATCTCGTTTCCGCGCTATGCGCTCGATGTGCTGCGCCTTGGCAGGTTCGCGCGCACCCGCGCCGCCTGCATCGTCGCACTGACCGACTCGCCCGCCTCGCCCGTCGCCGAACTGGCGCAGCACGTGCTGTTCGCACAGAGCACGCACCCGGTCCTGCCCAGCAGCGCGAGCGCCGCACTGTGCCTGATCGAGGGGCTGGTCAGCGCGCTGATGGTGTCGAACAAGGCCAACGTGGCCAAGGCAGCCCTGCTGACCGAGGCGGTATCGGCTTATCTGTATGGCAGCACCGAATTACCGCATGCGTCCCGATCCGGTCAAGGCCAACGAAAGGAAGCGGACAGCGCACGCATCAAGGGTAGCAAGCCTAGCAAGCCTAGCAAAAACTCGTAGCACACACCACAGGAGAGCAGGATATGAAGCAGCACACAAGCATGCCGCGCAAGAGCGCGCTGGTAATCGCCCTCGCAGCGGCATTCGGCATGGGCGCGCACCCTGCGTTCGCCCAGACCGATGGCACGCAAAAGATCGAACGCGTCGAAATCACGGGGTCCTCGATCAAGCGCATCGACAACGAGAGCGCGCTGCCGGTGCAGATCATCAAGCGCGAAGACATCGACAAGAGCGGCGTCACCACCGCGGCCGAGCTGCTGAAGAACATCAGCGCCAATACCGCGCCGCTGACCGATGGCGCCAGCATCACCGACGGCACCTCGGGCCAGCGCGGTTTCAACGGCGCCAACCTGCGCGGGCTGGGCGTGTCGTCCACGCTGGTGCTGCTCAATGGCCGCCGCCTGGCCAACTTCGCCTCCCCCGGCGACAACGCCGGCGTCGACCTCAATAACATCCCGGCCGGCGCCATCCAGCGCGTGGAAATCCTGAAAGACGGCGCGTCCGCCATCTACGGCACCGACGCCATCGGCGGCGTGATCAACTTCATCACCCGCAAGGACTACACCGGTGTCGACTTGAATGCATCGGTGGCCGGCACCGAGCACGGTGGCGCGGGCAAGCGCACCGCCAGCATCAGCGCGGGCGCGGGCAACCTGGTCAAGGACCGCTTCAATGTGTTCGGCGTGCTCGATGTGCAGCGGCTGGACGCGCTGCGTTCGGGCCAGCGCGACTTTATCGCCGAGCGTCCGCTGGCCAGCACCCTGCCCGCGCTCATGTCGAGCAATACCTATCCAGCCAATATCGACATCTCCAGCGCCCAGCGCACCGCCCTGATCCGGGCCGGCCTGCTGCCTGCCGGCGCCACCAGCAACCGCGTCAATCCGAGCGCGCCGACCTGTAACGGGCCCGCCACCGTGTACGCGCCCAAGGGTCCGGGCGGCGCGGCCGGCTGCAGCTACGACTACATGCAGGACACCGAGCTGTATCCGGAGTCGAGCAAGATCGGCTTCATCGGCCGCGCCACCTTCCAGGTCGCCGAGGACCATCAGATCTTCGCCGAACTGGTGCAGACCAAGGCCGAAAGCCGCTATGTGCTCAGTCCCAATCCGCAGCGCTTTCGCAACCTTCCCGTGCGCTTGCTGCCGGAACCCTACCGCGCTGCCCTCAGCGCCGCCGGCCTGCCAGCGACGTTCAGCGGCATCCGCTACCGCATGACGGAAGCGGGCAATCGCACCAATGAAGTCGACAGCACCGGCCAGCGCCTGGTGCTGGGCGCCAGCGGCGTGCTGCACGGCTGGGACTATGACGTGGGCATCAGCCGCGCCGAGAACCGCGCGGTGGACCGGTATGTGGACGGCTACTCGCTGTACGACCGATACGAAGCGGGCATCCTGTCGGGCGCCATCAATCCGTTCGGGCCGTCCAGCCAGGCCGGGCGCGATCTGATCGACAGCATCCGGGTCGACGACGAGGCGCGCAAATCGAAGGGCGTGTCCACCGCCATCGACGCCAAGATGTCGAAGGCGCTGATGGCATTGGCAGGCGGCGACCTGGCGCTGGCCGTGGGCGTGGAGGCGCGCAAGGAGAAGACCAGCTTTACGCCATCCGCCCTGCTCTTGTCGAACAATATATTGGGCGACCGCGCTAGCGGCGCATCGGACCTGCAGGCGACCGCCGACGAGCGCCGCGTGAACTCGGTGTTCAGCGAACTGAATGCGCCGCTGACCAAGGAGCTGGAGATGCAGCTGGCCGTGCGCCATGACCGCTACAGCCAGGTCGGATCGACCACCAACCCGAAAATCGGCGTGCGCTGGCAGCCGCAGGCATCGGTGCTGCTGCGCGCCGCGGCCGGCACGGGCTTTCGCGCGCCGTCGCTGTCGGACCTGAAGCGCCCTACCACCTTCGGCAGTGCGGCCAGCTTCCTGACCGACCCGCAATGCGTGCAGACGGGCCTGGATACCATCGACGGCTGCACCGATCAGTACCCGGTCGAGCGCCGCTCCAATCCAAATCTGAAACCGGAAAAGTCCAAGCAGTTTTCGCTCGGCCTGATGGTGGATGTGAGCAAGCAGTTGAATGTGAGTCTGGATTACTGGGACATCCGCAAGACCGACGTGATCAGCACACTGGGCGAGCAGATCATCGTCGACAGCCCGGCCAAGTACAACGGCACGTATATCCAGCGCGATCAGGACGGCTACATCAGCAATATCCTGCTGCAGAAGGAAAACCAGGGTCGACTGAATACGGCGGGCATTGACCTTGGCGCCGACTATCGGCTGCCGACCAGCAGCGCCGGCCGGTTCAGCATCGGCATGACGGGCACCTACGTGCTCAAGTACGACCGTCAGTTCGGTGCGCTGGAGCCGCAGCGCAGCAACCTTGGCCTGTTCCTGAACGACCAGGTGATCCAGAAGTGGCGTCACCGTATCAGCTTCGGCTGGGATCTGGCGCCGTTCAGCGTGACGCTGGCGAACCAGTATTCAACCAGTTATACGGACCAGAACACCACCTACGATCCGGTCGGCGACAAGCTGCTGCCGTCGCGCCGGGTCAAGGCGTATTCGCTGTGGGACCTGACCGGTAGCTGGAGCGTCAGCAAGGAGCTCAAGCTGCGGATGGGCGTGCTGAACCTGCTCGACACCGATCCGCCGTTCTCGAATCAGGCGTATTACTTCCTGGCGGGCTACGACCCGACCTACACCGATCCGCGCGGGCGCAGTGGGTTTGTCAGCCTGAACTACGCGTTCCGCTAGCGCGCTGCCGGGTCATCGGGGATGATCGTGCAGGCCGATCCCGTCGAGTATCATCGGGATACACGCCTCCACCCGCGATGCGCGCGTTTTCGCTTGCTTGGCGCCTGCGAAATGCAGCAGGTAGGCGCGCTGACGGCCCGGCGTCAGCGCGTCGAAAGCGCTCCTTAGCCCGGGTACCTGATCCAGCCTGGCTTGAAACTCTTGCGGTATCGGAAATTCGGCGGTTTCCTTGGCCGCCACTTTCAAACCTGCCCGTTCGACCTCAATCGCCGCTTTGATGTACGCTTTCAGGGCAGCGCGCTGATGCTCGACCTGGGCGGGATCGGTGAATCGGACTTGCCGCGCCGCTTGGACGTTGCCGGTTTGCTGGATCAGGATGCCCTCGGGGTCACTGAGCAGGGCACCCTTAAAGAACAGCATGGCGCAGTATTCCTTGAAGCCATGAATGAGGACGATATTCTTGCCCTCATCGGAATAGCATGGCTGCCCCCACTTCACATCCTCCTTGAGGCCGCACTCCAGCGCGATCGCGCGCAACAGCGCGTACTCTTCGCGCCAGCGCTCGGCTTTTTCGAGCACCGCGTCGACTTTGGGATTGGGGCCAATCGCATTATCCATTGTCCGGGTCTCCTGTTGTATGGTGATGGAACAAGTGTACGACAGTCGCGCATCAGAGCATCGGCAGATCGATCGTCGACGGGCGGATCTGGATTTCCCCGTCCACAATAGCGATGTCGACAAACGGCGTTACGTCGATCCGCACGTCGGTGCCGGCATCTTGCTTGCCCGCAACCGCCACGTCGAGCCGTACCGCAGACTCATCGAGCTCGATGTCGACCGTGTCGGCGTGTGAAATTGTCAGGTCAGTGCTGACATCGGTCTTGCGATAAATCTCCCTGTCATTGACTCGAATGGTGACATGGTCGCGGCGAAAGCCGTCGCGAAGTCTGATGGTGAGCTGCGCCATATGGATTACTCCCAAGATAGATCGGTGACGGTACCGCGCGCATGACGCGCGCAGTGTCGGAAAAGCCCTTGTGCATATGCTGTCTACGCTGCCTGTGCCGCTTGAATGCCTATACCGCGAGCACGGCTCCTGCTGCCCGCGCTAATGGCGCGCGCCGTTCCAGTAGGACGGCTGGCTGAAACCGCGGTCGATACTCGATGCCGCATGTTTTTCGTTGCGTCGGTGACCCGGCGGCGCCGTCACGGAAAGCTGCGACAGACGATTCAGCGTCTCGGTCGCAGCCTCCTTGTAGCCGCACTGGGTCTGCACCTCCGCCAGGGCCGACAGCGCCATGGTGTTCGACACCGGATCGAGCACGCCCGACTCGGACACCACCGACAGCAATTCGTGGCTGTGCTCCAGCTGTGCCGGTCGGATGACGGCCACCGCGCCCACGTCCTTGTTGATGGTCTTGAACTCGCGGCTGGCATTGATGCCCTTTACCAGCCGCACATAATTGGCCAGCGGATGCTCCTGATGTTTGTCGAGCACCTGATCGAACGCGGTATTGCCGCTGCTGAGGCTGGGTGCATCGGAGCCCAGCAGGTAAAACAGTTTGCCCTGCTCGTCTCCCATCAACAGCTCGGCCAGTTCGTCTTCTTCGCGCGATATCGGGTACGCCACGCGCAGGTCGAGCAGGTCGGACATGACGGTCGAGCCATCCTTGGCCATATAGGTAGCGCGGAGCTGGTAGTTGCCCGGCTGGTCGAAGTACAAGCCATCCTTGCCGTAGCCGATATAGGCGCTGTCGCGCACGACATCGTCGCGGTCGATCACCGCGTCTTCGTGGCCCGCCAGATATTCGACAAACGGCTCGTAGTCGAGCACCACGCCGTTGGGCTTGCGGATCGCAATCCGGACCAGTCCGTAGTTCGGGTGCAAGCGCGTGTGCACGCGCCGCCCATTGGAATCGTTGGTGCCCAGCGTGAGCTGCAGCACGACCGGCTCGCCCAGCAAGAACCGGTTCAGGTGCGTCGATATCTTGAACGTCAGGCCGGACTGATTACGCACCGGCTCGTTCATGACGTCGCGCTCGAACGCTGACCCGACGGCGAAATCGCTGCCACCCATGATGATGTTGTTGCGGAAGGCATGGCGCAGATGGACCACTTCCTCGTGATCGAACTGGAAGGCGAACTTGCTCCAGTACGTCGCCTCGCCCCCTTCCGCCGGGTAATTGAAGGGATAGTTCATCCACGACAGGGACAACGGCCGGTTGGGCGACGGCGGCGTGGCCAACGATTTTTGCCATGAGTGCAGCAGGTTGAAGCCATGGCCCAGTTCGTGCACGTAAGTGTAGAGTTGCAGCCGTAACCGTTCCGCCGTGGTGCCGCCTATGCCGCGATGGAACACGGCGCAGCCCTGCCGCTGCTTGCCCTGCTGGTCGAACATGATGCCGTAGAGCGTAGGACCAAGATCGTGCTGGCGCGCCACCAGTTGCCACACCGACCAGCTGGGGTCATTCTGCCACAGCGAAAAATGGCTCTCCATCGACGCGTGCAGCTCCGCATTGCTCCACGTGACGTTGCCGTGGGCTTCGGAGATATCGATCACGTTGTTGGCGCCCGTGGCAACCATCTCGATGCCGGCCTCGGCGAACGCGTCGATCACGCTGAGCATGCGGACCGGGCCGCCCGAGGGCAAGGAGCCGGTGTCGTACTTGTTAAAGACGGGCGTGTCGACGTCGGACACGCAATCGGTTTCGATGCGCACGGTGCGAAAGCGCATGGACTGGAACGAACACGAGTAGATGGCGCCGGGCGAACCGGTGGTAGAGAAAAATTGCAGCCTTGCGGGCGCCAGCGGCTGCAGGACAGTGCGGCGCGGAATCGTCACGCGCACGACGGGATTGCCGACGGAGAAAGAAAAGGCGCCGAGGCCGTTGATAACCACCTGCGAGCTCGACACCGTGATGGTTGGTGTGTGGACGATGAACGAGCCCAGATAAGTGGTGGTGCTGCCGCTGGTCTGGTAAAAATCGGCGCTGACCTTGCGCAGCGGCCGCACGCGGTCGACGTCGACCCGCAGCTCGACCTCGAAGGCCCCGAGCTTGCCGCGGTAGCGGCCGCTGACCGCCTTCTTGGCCAGGGTGGGCGTGACTGGAATTGCTGGGGGGCTGGCCGCATCGGCCGACGCAATCGGCGCCGCACTGCTCCGTGTTGCCCGTTCTTCCAGCAAGAGCTGACTTTCCATTTCCATTGATTGCATTGCGGCGAGATCATCGAGCGAGATCTCCTGTTGCCAGAAGTCAGAGCCCGGCTCTTCGCCGATTGTTGGATCAAAGTACGACATGGCGTAGATCCTTCATTGTGATGATGCATTAGATTCGACAATTCGCCATGGCCAGCAGCCTCGGCAAATCGGACCGCGCAGGCACACCTCTACCGCACTCTTGTCGGGCGGCCAAAAAGTGTGGATGACGTCAGGTTAGAGAGGGGTGTAGAAATACAGTTCAGACCAACAGCAGAATGCGGAATGGATGCCGTTCGAAGTGTGGAGAATGAGAAGCAACGTGCCCCGGCGGAAAGCACCTCCAAGCATTGTTTAGCAAGCCAGGATAGGACCGGATTGAGCGGCGCTCAGCGCTTGCGTTGATCGTTCACCGTCTGTTTCCAGATGCGTCACGATCGCGGGAATTGATTGTATCGACCTCGCAAGTTGCGACTCGGCGATATCAGCTCCTTGATGTACAAGGCGGTTTCTGAGCTGCAGCGCTTCCTCCAGAGGTATGCGCGCTGAGGCGGGAAGAATCTGATAGTCATTCAGCTTGGCTATGAGATACCGGATGGATAGCGCATTAAATTCCATTCCTGTCGCCTGGAGTCGACGCTGACCTATCGCTTCGAATCTGGCCCATTCCTGAAGTAAATCGGCTGCCGATTCCATGGTTTTCCTACGCTCCCGCTCCGCTCGTAACATTAGCCTTCTTATGAGCAAATATGACGTAGATATAATTGATACTGCGAATCCGCTTCCTGCGATAAGCAGAATCGTTTGATCACCCTCAGACAAAACGATTTGATATCGGCGCAGGAAAAAATATGCCATTGCGACGCAGCCGATTGCTAACCCGATCACTGAATAAATCTGGAATATTTGAAGCAACCTGCGGGCGGATAACAGCCGGGTTTCCAGCTTGATCAAATCGCCCATCAGCATTTCTCGGGTATTTTCTGACATGACTCTACTCGATTACAACAGCAATCGTCATTGCTAAAATTGCGAGCGCGAGGACGACAAAGAGCAACATGTAAGTCTGGTCCTGCAATTTGCATGGGTCATACGCAAGCCCGACGATCAGTGGAAAAACACCAGCCGCGACCCGTATCATCTTGCTGCTGCACTTCTTGGCGGGCTTTGCAAGTCCTCGGCTTATGACAAAACTGAAGCGTTGCCACTTTTACTTCCGCTCGCGCCGGATTATTGAATCCGGTTAGAGTGTCCTCGGTGATCTCCAGTTGCATCGAAAGCTCCTCAATTTCTTGGCGAAATTCTGTGCTTACATCGACCATCAGTGACAAACCAAACAGTCATGGCGTCCTCAAAACCTAGCATGGCTTACACAGCGCCACATCTGAATCATCACGCCGAGATCACTGCAATCGGCATAGGGGACGGCCCCGACGGGCCGCTCCCCTGCCACACCACCCGGCATGCGGGTCCGCACCGGGCGGTTCGAGTAGTTGAGGTCAAGACAGGCGCGGTACACCCAGACGATCGAAGTAGCCGATAGTCATCACTGTTTTCAGCAGTCTGTCGCTGTTGCGCCACCAGCTCCGACTGTTACCGGCAACTTGCTTTGCAACCGATGGCGCGGCCCCGAGTTTTAGCAATTCCCGATACATGGTTGTTCCGCGTTTCCATTGCTTGAGCTGGATAGCTCGCAGTCTGTGACGCAGCCATTCATCGAGTTTGCGCCAAATCTTCGGTGTTTGCGCCAGCTGGAAGTACCCTTTCCAACCCAGCATATAGGAACGAAGTCGCTCAACGACCATCCCCATGCTCCGTCCGCCGGAACGGCGGGTTAGCTCACGGATGCGCTGTTTGAACGTGCCCAGCGCCTTGTCGGCAACTTTGCGTTTGACTTCCCGTCCTGCTCCCACCCACAGGCTGTAACCGAGGAACTTACGGCCAAATACGCTGGCCACTGCACTCTTGCCTTCGTTGACCACGAGGTGCAGCTTGGCATAGCAGCGTCGTAGCAGCGCCATCACCCGCTCGCCTGCCCGTACGCTACGAACGTAGACGTTCGCATCGTCGGCGTATCTCGCAAAGCGATGGCCGCGCCGTTCCAGTTCCTTGTCCACCTCATCGAGCATCACGTTGGCCAGTAGCGGACTCAAAGGGCCGCCTTGCGGCGTTCCTTCGTCCCGCGACCGCACCACGCCGCCATCCATGATGCCGCTGTTCAGGTAGGCACGGACCAGCCAGATCACCCCGGCGTCGTCGATGCGTTTCCGTAGGCGGTCAATCAGGATGTCGTGGTTGACCCGGTCGAAGAACTTCGACAGATCAACGTCAACTACGACCCGCAGGCCAGACTGGACATACGCTTGAGCGGCTAGCACCGCATCCTGCGCACGCCTGCCCGGACGGAAGCCGTAGCTGTGTTCGCTGAAAGTGGGATCAAGTATCGGTTGCAGCACCTGTAGCAGTGCTTGCTGGATCAACCGATCCGTCACCGTCGGGATGCCAAGCTCGCGCTCGCCACCATCGGGTTTCGGGATCGTCACCCGACGTACCGGACTGGGCCGGTACGTCCCTGCGAGCAATTGATCTCGAATGAACGGCCACGCGGTCATCAGATGTTGTGAAGTCTGGTTGATATCCAGACCGTCCACGCCAGCGGCTCCCTTGTTGGCCCGTACACGCTTGAACGCCCGCCGCAGGTTCTCTGGCGTCAACGCCGCTTGCAGCAGCGCTGACCCCGTGTCTCCGGTGGCATGTCGCGGGCAGATCGCTTCGTCGCTGAAAGCATCAGGCATGGCTTCACCTTGCCCTACGGCTTCCCGCCCCGCGTTAGCGAGCATCTGACGCTGTGCTTTCTGCATCGACATATCGGATTCACTCCTACTCGTTCAGTCCTTCGTCGGCGGGGTCGAGCCTTTCCGGCGCTACCACCAACTACTATGACCTCTGCTGAGACCCCGCTCCGACTCTCGTCGTCGCCCTTTCAGGCACTGGGCGGGGCGTCCCCAGGTAAGGGCCGCACTCCTTCATCACACAACCGCCGCATTTACGCCACCTCTCCTTGACCACAAGAGCTTCGCGGATATATGCCCGCTCGCCCTGATCGGCAGCGCCTTCTATGCAGTTCTTGTCCATCGGCTCATGATTTATGCTCCACGCTTCCTTTCCACACTCGGTCGCCCTCATGCAGTTGCGCTTCACTTCGCTCACTGTGGTCAGCTCGCGGCGGGACTTGCACCCACAGGAGTGCGCCCATGCTGGGCGCACAAATGTAAAAAGCCCGCGAATGCGGGCTTTTCTCAAACATCTGCGGAAGACTATTCCCACTCAATCGTCGCAGGCGGCTTGCCAGAAATATCGTACACCACCCGATTGATCCCGCGAACTTCATTGATGATGCGGTTCGACACTTTCCCCAGCAAACTATGCGGCAAGTGCGCCCACTGCGCCGTCATGAAGTCCAGCGTCTGCACCGCGCGCAGCGCCACCACGTACTCATACGTGCGCCCGTCGCCCATCACTCCGACCGACTTCACCGGCAGAAACACGGCAAACGCCTGGCTGGTCGCCTCGTACCAATTCTTCGGTGCTTCACCGGCATCGATACTTTCCAGCGCAGGCAACTCGCACGGCGTATTGCGCAGTTCTTCAATGAAAATCGCGTCGGCACGGCGGAGCAGGTCGGCAAACTCCTTGTTCACCGCACCGAGAATGCGCACGCCCAAACCCGGACCCGGGAACGGATGGCGATACACCATGTCATGCGGCAGACCCAGCGCCACGCCAAGTTTACGCACTTCATCCTTGAACAGCTCGCGCAGGGGCTCCAGCAACTTCAGGTTCAGCGTTTCAGGCAAACCGCCCACGTTATGGTGGCTCTTGATGGTCTGGCCTTTCTTGCCCTTGCCAGCGCTTTCGATCACGTCCGGATAGATGGTGCCCTGCGCCAGCCAGCGCGCGTTCGACAGCTTGCCCGCTTCCACCTGGAACACTTCGACGAACTCGCGACCGATGATCTTGCGCTTGGCTTCCGGATCGGCCACGCCGGCCAGATGGCCCATGAACTGGTCTTCGGCATCGATGCGCAGCACCTTGACGCCCAGGTTCTTGGCGAACATGTCCATCACCATCTTGCCTTCGTCCAGGCGCAGCAGGCCGTGGTCGACGAACACACAGGTCAGCTGGTCGCCGATGGCGCGGTGAATCAGCGCAGCGGCAACGCTGGAATCCACGCCGCCCGACAAGCCCAGAATCACTTCATCGGTGCCGACCTGCTCGCGAATCTTGGCGACTGCTTCGGTAATGTAATCCGGCATGTTCCAGTCGGATTTGCAGCCGCAGATCTCGTGCACGAAGCGGCCCAGCATGGCCTTGCCCTGCACCGTGTGCGTCACTTCCGGGTGGAACTGCACGCCGTAGAAATGGCGCTCTTCGTCGGCCATGGCGGCGATCGGGCAGCTCGGCGTGTCGCCCATCAGCTTGAAACCTGGCGGCATGTCGAGCACCTTGTCGCCGTGGCTCATCCACACTTTGAGCATGCCGTGGCCTTCGTCGGTGACGAAGTCGTTGATACCATTGAGCAGCGCGGTATGGCTGCGCGCGCGCACTTCGGCGTAGCCGAATTCACGCACGGTACCGTTCTCGACCTTGCCGCCCAGCTGGGCCGCCATGGTCTGCATGCCGTAGCAAATGCCCAGCACCGGCACGCCCAGTTCGAACACAGCCTGCGGCGCGCGTGGCGAGTCGCCGTCCAGGGTCGAATTGTGGCTGCCCGACAGGATCACGCCGGCGGCGCCGTAGTTGCGCACGAATTCGTCGCTGACGTCATACGGGAAAACTTCCGAAAACACGCCGGCATCGCGCACGCGGCGGGCGATCAGTTGGGTGACTTGGGAACCGAAATCGAGAATGAGGATTTTTGAGTGCATGGGAGCGCTTGAAGAGAGAGACGTGATTGAGACGTGATTGAGACGCTGGTCGGACTGCCAGATGTACTACCAGATAGCCAACGCGGCGAACTGGTCGCCGCGTTGTCACTGCAAATGCGTGTTACTCGGAGCGGTAGTTCGGCGCTTCCTTGGTGATCTGCACGTCATGCACGTGCGACTCGCGCATGCCGGCCGAGGTAATTTCCACGAACTCCGCCTTTTCGCGCAGTTCATCGATTGACGAGCAGCCGCAGTAGCCCATCGACTGGCGCACGCCGCCGACCAGCTGATAAATGATCGCCAGCACGCTGCCCTTGTAGGCAACGCGGCCTTCGATACCTTCCGGTACGAACTTGTCGGCCTTGATCGAGGCATCCTGGAAGTAGCGGTCGGCCGAACCATCGGCCATCGCGCCCAGCGAACCCATGCCGCGGTACGATTTGTAGCTGCGGCCCTGGTACAGGATCACTTCGCCCGGCGCTTCTTCGGTACCGGCGAACATCGAACCCATCATGACGGTCGACGCCCCTGCGGCCAATGCCTTGGAAATATCGCCCGAGAAGCGAATGCCGCCGTCGGCGATGCACGGAACGCCAGTGCCGGCCAGTGCTTCGGCCACATTGGAGATCGCAGTGATCTGCGGCACGCCCACGCCGGCCACGATCCGGGTGGTGCAGATGGAGCCTGGGCCGATGCCGACCTTGACCGCGTCAGCGCCGTGCTCGACCAGCGCCAGTGCGGCGGCAGCGGTGGCGATGTTGCCGCCGATGACGTCCACTTGCGGGTACTTGGTTTTGATCCATTTCACACGGTCCAGAATGCCTTGCGAGTGACCGTGGGCGGTGTCGACCACCAGCACGTCCACACCGGCGGCAACCAGCAAGTCGATGCGTTCTTCGTCGCGGGCGCTCACGCCCACGGCAGCGCCCACGAGCAATTTGCCCTGCGCATCTTTAGAGGCGAATGGGTGCTCGTGCGACTTCTGAATATCTTTCACGGTGATCAGGCCGCGCAGTTCGAATTCGTCGTTGACGACCAGCACGCGCTCCAGGCGGTGCTTGTTCATCAGGCGCTTGGCTTCGGCCGTGTCGGCGTCTTCCTTGACGTACACCAGCTTTTCGCGCGGGGTCATCTTGGCGCGGGCTTCGGCGTCGAGTTCCTCCTCGAAGCGCAAGTCGCGGTTGGTGATGATGCCGACCACGGTCTTGCCTTCAACGACAGGAAAGCCGCTGATGCCATACTGTTCGGTCAGGGCGATCACGTCGCGGATTTTCATCGTCGGCGGAATGGTGATCGGGTCGCGCAGCACGCCGGCTTCGAAACGCTTGACGCGCGCTACTTCACGGGCTTGGTCCTTCGGCGCCAGATTCTTGTGGATAATGCCGATGCCGCCTTCCTGCGCCATGGCGATGGCCAGACGCGCTTCGGTCACGGTATCCATCGCGGCGGACAGCAGCGGGATATTCAACGCGATATTGCGTGTCAGTTTGGTCTTGAGGGAAGTGTCGGCTGGGAGAACGTTCGAGTAAGCCGGGACGAGCAGCACATCATCGAACGTGAGTGCTTTTTGAAGTAGACGCATAGCATTTTCCTATTGGCGCAAAAGCGAATTATACAGAAGTTCGGCCCCTTCGTCTCTAATAGGCCTCACTTTGGCCAGTTTCGATGCGATCCATTTGACAGCGCCGCCGCGCCGTGGCGAAATCGGATTTCGATTACGCCTGGAAAGAACCAATGAAATATCTCAACGTCGTCAGACTTGCCGCTTCGGCATTGCTGCTCATTAGCAGCGCAGTGCATGCACAATATGTGTGGGTCGACAGCAAAGGGACCAAGCATTTTTCCGATCTCCCGCCGCCACCGGGGACGCCGGGCAAGAATGTGCTCAAAGCACCGGATCTGCCGCGGACCGGCGATGGTATGGGACCGGCGACGGCCGCACCAGCTTCCACCGATGCGGCCGCGGCGCCAGGCGCGACGCCGTCACTGGCTGATCGGGAAGCCGACTATCGCAAGCGCACCAGCGCCAAGGCCGAGCAGGACAAAAAGCTGGCCGAACAAGCGCGTGTGAAAGCTCAGAACGCACAAGCCTGCGCCGCGGCGCGTGCCACGACCGCGGCGCTTGCCACGGGCGGACGCGTTTCGGTCACGGGTGCCAATGGCGAGCGCGTTATCATCGACGACGCACAGCGTGCGCAGCGTGGCGCCCAAGCGGCTCAGGTGCTCAGCGCATGTAAGTAAGGAAACGGTTTACCGGCGGCGCTGCCGATCGCGCGGCGCCAGGCGGTTGCTACAGTCAGGCGGCCGGCGTGGCCGCCGCCTTGTTGCGGTCGGCCCGCTTGCGGCGCGAGTCCTTGGGATCGGCCACCAGCGGCCGGTAAATCTCGATGCGGTCACGCTCGCGCAGCACCGTGTCCAGCGGACGCTTCTTGCCATACAGGCCCACGGGCTGCACGGCCAAATCGATACCTGGCACATCGGTCAGGATGCCGCTTTGCACGATGGCCTGCTCGATGGTAGTGCCGGGCGCCACCTCAAAATCACGCAGCATCTCCCGCGCCGCCGTCGCGTAGACCACCTGCACGTGCAATCTGGTTGGTGCCATGATTATCTCGCTAGCTGATTACTTGCCGCCGTAGACGGTGTCCGCCCGCTTGCAGAACGAGTCGACCATGCTGTTGGCAATCATGCTGAACACGGGACCGATGATCCCTTCCAACAGCATGCTGGAAAATTCGTAGCGCAGGTCGAACTCGACCTTGCAGGCATCCGCGCGCAGCGCCTTGAAGGTCCAGGTGCCGTCCATGACCTTGAACGGCCCGTCCACCAGCTTCATGGTCATCTGCGTGGGACGCGTATTGTGGTTGCGCGTGGTGAAGCTCTGCCTTACGCCGTGGAACGAAATGGCCAGGTTGGCGACCAGGGTGTCATCGCTGCGCTCGATCACTTTAACGCCGCCGCACCATGGCAGGAATTTGGGATAATCCTCGACGGTGGCGACCAGATCGAACATCTGCTCAGCGCTATAACCGAGAAATACTGTTTTGTGCACCGCTGCCATTGATCAACCGTTTGCTATGATGTTGGATAATTTGTATCAGTAGTTTAACCGACCCGCGCATTTTAGACATTTCATGAGCATTGCTGACAATAAAAAAGCTTTTCACGACTACTTCATTGAGGACCGCTACGAGGCCGGCATTGTGCTGGAGGGATGGGAAGTCAAGGCGATCCGCGACGCCCGCGTGCAGATCAAGGAAGCCTATGTGGTCGTCCGCGGCGATGAGCTGTTCCTGTTCGGCGCGCACGTCAGCGCGCTGGCCACGGCGTCGTCGTTCACTCACCCCGAAGCGATCCGCACCCGCAAGCTGTTGCTGCACCGTGCCGAACTCGACAAGCTGATCGGCAAGGTCGAGCGTTCCGGCTACACCCTGGTGCCGCTCAACCTGCACTTCAAGGGTGGACGGGTCAAGTGCGAGATCGGCCTGGCCAAAGGTAAGAAGCAGCACGACAAGCGCGCCACCGAGAAAGAACGCGATGGCAAGCGCGAAGTCGCCGCCGCCATGAAGACGCACCGCCGCTAATCTTTCTCAGGCCACCTGCACGGGGACAGGGGCATCGCCCTTCCCCATCAGCAGACTCAGCCGCCAGCAAGCGAAACTCACCAGCAAGCCTGCCAGCACGCCAGCCGCCAGCTTGAAGGCGCTGTCGAACAGCATCGGCGCCACCAGGCCCGACACCAGCGCGAACGCCATCATCTGGATGAACGACAGCATCGACGAGGCCAGGCCGCGGTTATCCGGAAACAGACCCAGCGCGGTGACCTGTATGGCTGGCATGGCGACGGCCAGCCCGAATGTGTAGATCCCCAGCGGCAGCACTGCCCACGGAATATCGGCCACGAACAGCGCCGTGTACGCCACATTGATGACGGCGCCTGCCGCCATGATGCCGAACCCCAGCCACATCATGCGCCCCGGGGCGATGCGCGCGGCCGCCTTGCCGCCCCATGCCGAACCGATCACCATGCCGCTGATGAGCGGGATGAACAGCCACGCGAAGGCTGTTTCCGGCAAGTGCAGAATGTCCATCACAAAATTGGCCGCCGAACCGATGTACAGCGACAGGCCACCGAAAGCCATGCCCACCGACAGCGACAGCAGCAGAAACTGCGGGCGGCGCAGCACCTTCAGGTAGTTGCGCGCAATCGCCATGCCATGGAATGCGTGGCGCTGCGCCTTGGGCAAACTCTCCGGCAAGCCCTTATAGACCAGCAACATCATCAGCGCGCCGAAGACGGTCAGGAACACGAACGTGGAGCGCCAGCCGAAGGTCACGTGCAGAAAGCCGCCGAGGATGGGGGCGATGGCGGGCGCCAGGCCGAACACCATCATGATGTGCGACATGATGCGCTGGGCGTGGGCCTGGTCGTGCGAGAAACGGTCTTGCACGATGGCCTGGCCGATCACCGAACCGGCCCCGGCCGCAAGGCCTTGAACGGCGCGGCACGCCAGTAGCGCGCCGAAGGTGGGCGCGAACACGGCGCCCAGCGACGCCAGCGTGTACAGTGCCAGCGCGACCAGGATCACGGGACGGCGCCCGAACGAATCGGACAGCGTTCCGTAAAACAGCATCATGAAGGCGAACGTGAACAGGAACACCGACAGGGTTTGCTGCACGGCCAGCGGGCCGACCGCGAACTCGCGGCCGATGGCCGGAATCGACGGCAGATAGGTGTCGATCGCCAGCGCGCCCACCATGCCCAGACAGGCCAAAATTACTGTCAACAAACGCTGCATGCCGGACCCCGATAATTTCTAAAGGCGTATTTTACCGGCAATTAACGGTCAGCACAGACGGGTGCGCCCGATCCGCACTGAGGCGCGCTTGGGCGCTTTTTACTGCAGCTTCATGGCGAAGCGGTCGGCGCGTGGCATCCAGTTGGTCAGGATATCGGCCGACACCAGCACCCGTTCGGCGCGGCCGGTCAGCAGTTTGCGTGGTACCAGACCGATGAAGCGCGAGTCGTTGCTGTTGTCGCGGCTGTCGCCCAGCATCAGGTACTGGTCTTTGGGGATGGTGATGGGGCCAAAGCTGCGCGTAAAGGCGCGGTCCGGGAAGATCTGGATGTTGTGGGTGTGACCGTCGAGGGTTTCGGTGTATCTGGAAGCGAGCACGTTCGGGGTCGGCCCCACCGTTTCGGTGGCGCTGCCGGCGGGCGCGTAGGTGGCCGGCTTGCCGTTGACGATCAGGCCTTCGTTGCGCATTTCTACCACGTCGCCGGGAACGGCCATGAGACGCTTGATCAGTCGCGTGCCGTCCTGCGGCGACGAGAAGATGACGATCTCGCCGCGCTTAGGTTCGCCCGTGTGGGCCAGCACCACATCGGTCAGCGGGACTTTAACGTTGAAGGCCAGCCGGTTGATGAAGACCACGTCGCCTTCGAGCAGGGTCGGTCGCATGGACGCGGAAGGGATCGGGCTCCAGTCGGCAACGGCGGTGCGGATCACGCCGAACAGCAGGAGGAACATGATGAACCCTTTGTTAGCACGCGCCCAGGTTTTCATTTTTTCGCTTTCAGGTGGTTGGTATTGCTAACTTTATACCGTCGAAAACTTTGGGCTGGCTTAAAAGCGTAAAGACAAAATGTAGCGACAGATGGGTTTACCGCACCACCACATTCTGACTCTTCACGATCTGCATCGCACTGGCAATCAGCCCACCCATATCGGCCATGTTGGCCGGCACGATAATCGAATTGTTGGTCTTGGCCAGTTCCCCGAACGCCTTCACATACTGCTCCGCCACGCGCAGGTTGACCGCATCGGCCCCACCCGGCTCGCGGATGGCCGACGCCACCTGGCGCAGCGCTTCGGCATTCGCTTCGGCCATCACCACGGTCGCCTTGGCCTGCCCCTCGGCGCGGTTGATCGACGCCTGCTTCTCACCCTCGGAGCGCGCAATGGCGGCCTCGCGCTCGCCTGTGGCGATATTGATCTGCTCCTGCTTGCGCCCTTCGGATGCGGCGATCAGCGCGCGCTTCTCGCGCTCGGCCGTGATCTGCGCCTGCATCGCATGCAGAATCTCCTTCGGTGGCGTCAGATCCTTGATCTCGTAGCGCAGCACCTTCACGCCCCAGTTGGCGGCCGACTCGTCGATCGCGTTGACGATGGTGGTGTTGATGTGATCGCGCTCTTCGAACGTTTTGTCCAGCTCCATCTTGCCGATCACCGAGCGCAAGGTGGTCTGCGCCAGCTGGGTGATGGCCGCCAGATAGTTCGACGACCCGTACGAGGCGCGCATCGCGTCGGTGATCTGGAAGTACAGCACGCCGTCGACCTGCAGCTGGGTGTTATCGCGTGTGATGCAAACCTGCGGCGGCACGTCCAGCGGAATCTCTTTTAAAATATGCTTGTACGCGATGCGGTCGACAAACGGCACCACGATGTTCAGCCCCGGCGCCAGTGTGGCGTGATACTTCCCCAGCCGCTCCACCACCCATGCGTGCTGCTGGGGCACCACGTTGATGGTCTTGAACACAAAGACCAACGCCACGACGAATAGTACCGTCGCCACACCGCCGAATAATTCCATGTCTGCCTCTTTCAGTTGATTGATTGGTGTTGTTTTGATTGCTGTATTACGCGTGACAGCTCAGGCGTTGGCGACCACCAGCCGGCTGCCGCGGATCTCGACGATCGTGTAGCTGCCCGCTTCCGCCGACGCGCCCGGCCCGAGCTCGACGTCCCACGGCGCGCCCCGGTACATCACGCGCGCATGGCCATCCGACCAGCTGCCCACCTCGATGCGCTGGCCGATATCGATATTCACGTTCGGATCGCGTCCGGCGTCCTTGCGCGACGGCGCGCCGAAGCGGCTGCGGTGCAGCAGACTGGTGGCCGCCACACCCACCACGGCCGCGACGACGATTTGTGCCGGCACCGACAGCCCCAGCACAGCGGCCACCGCACCGAACGCCAGACCGACCGCGATCATCAGCACATAAAACGTTCCGCTAAACAGCTCGGCGATCACCAGCACGCCAGCGACCACCAGCCACATCGTCCAGTCAGCCATTACGTCTCCTCCAGGGTAAATTTATCAACAACGAAATGCGAAAATCCAAAAACAAAACCCCCGTGACCGCTAAGCGGTGACGAGGGTCGGTACCACATTCGAATAGTTTTTATGATGGGATCAGTATGAGAGTCGATCCCTTCAGTCTATCGGGTTTTTGTGAAGAGTCAACCTTTACAAGGAGGCCAGCTTCTGCCAGGTGTCGATCACCGAATCCGGGTTCAACGACATCGACTCGATCCCTTCACTCATCAGCCAGGCTGCGAAATCCGGATGGTCCGACGGCCCCTGGCCGCAGATGCCGATGTATTTGCCCTGATCGCGGCACGCCTTGATCGCCATCGACAGCAGCGCTTTGACGGCCGGGTCGCGCTCGTCGAAGTCGGCCGCCAGCAGCGCCATGCCGGAATCGCGGTCCAAACCCAGCGTCAGCTGGGTCAGGTCGTTGGAACCGATCGAGAAGCCGTCGAAGTACTGCAGGAATTCGTTGGCCAGAATGGCGTTCGACGGCACTTCGCACATCATGATCAATCGCAGGCCGTTTTCGCCCCGCTTCAGACCGTTCTTGCCCAGCAGGTCGACCACTTTTTCGGCCTGCCCCAGCGTGCGCACGAACGGCACCATGATCTCGACGTTGGTCAGACCCATATCGTTACGCACGCGCTTCATGGCCAGGCATTCCATCTCGAACGACTCGGCGAAGTCGGGCGACAGGTAACGCGCCGCGCCGCGGAAGCCCAGCATCGGGTTTTCTTCGTCCGGCTCATAGCGCGATCCGCCGATCAGCTTCTTGTACTCGTTGGACTTGAAGTCCGACAGGCGCACGATGACCGGCTTGGGCCAGAACGCGGCGGCGATGGTGGCGATACCCTCGGCCAGCTTGTCGATGTAGAAGGCTTTTGGCGACGCATGACCGCGCGCCACCGATTCCACGGCTTTCTTCAGATCCGCATCGATGTGCGGGTATTCCAGGATCGCCTTCGGGTGCACACCAATGTTGTTATTGATGATGAACTCCAGGCGCGCCAGGCCGACGCCGCCGTTGGGGATCGACTGGAAGTCGAACGCCAGCTGCGGGTTACCCACGTTGAGCATGATCTTGGTGGCGATCTTGGGCAGTTCGCCGCGCGCCACTTGCGACACTTCCGTCTCCAGCAGGCCGTCGTAGATCTTGCCCTCGTCGCCTTCGGCGCAGGACACGGTCACAAAGGTGCCGTCCTTCAGGATCTCGGTGGCGTCGCCGCAACCCACGACCGCCGGCACGCCCAGTTCGCGGGCGATGATCGCCGCGTGGCAGGTGCGCCCGCCCCGGTTGGTGACGATGGCCGAGGCGCGCTTCATGACCGGCTCCCAGTTCGGATCGGTCATGTCGGCGACCAGCACGTCGCCCGGCTGCACGCGCTCCATGTCGGCCGCGTCGTGAATCACGCGCACGGGACCTGCGCCGATCTTCTGGCCGATGGCGCGGCCGGATGCGAGCACCGTGCCGGTGCCTTTGAGCTTGAAGCGTTCCTGCACGTCGCCCGCCTTTTGCTGCGACTTGACCGTCTCGGGACGCGCCTGCAGGATGTACAGCTTGCCGTCGCGGCCATCCTTGCCCCACTCGATGTCCATCGGACGGCCGTAGTGGTTCTCGATGATGACGGCGTACTTGGCCAGTTCGACCACGTCGGCGTCCGACAGCGAATAGCGGTTGCGCAGCTCGATGGGCACGTCGACGGTCTTGACCGAACGGCCCGCCTTGGCTTCGCTGGTGAATTCCATCTTGATCAGCTTGGAGCCGATGTTGCGGCGGATGACAGGCGACTTGCCCTGTTCCAGCATCGGCTTGTGGACATAGAATTCGTCCGGATTCACGGCGCCCTGCACCACCGTCTCGCCCAGGCCATAGCTGGAGGTGACGAACACCACGTCCTTGAAGCCGGACTCGGTATCGATCGTGAACATCACGCCGGCCGCGCCCAGATCGGAGCGGACCATGCGCTGCACGCCGGCGGACAAGGCCACCTCGGCGTGGGTGAAGCCCTTGTGCACGCGGTACGAAATGGCGCGGTCGTTGTACAGCGACGCGAACACGTGCTTCATCGCCTCGAGAATGTTGTCGATGCCGACCACGTTCAGGAAGGTCTCCTGCTGGCCCGCGAAGGACGCATCGGGCAAGTCTTCCGCGGTGGCCGACGAGCGCACGGCAAACGACATCTCGGTGGTCGAATCGGCCACCAGGCGGTTGTAGAACTCCAGGATTTCATCCTGCAGGCGTTGCTGGAATGGCGTCTCGACGATCCACTGGCGGATTTCGGCGCCGGCCGCTGCCAGCGAGCGCACGTCGTCAATGTTCAAGCCTTCCAGGCGCGTGGCGATACGGTCGGCCAGCGATGGTCCGCCGTTGACGCCATGGGTGAGGAAGTCGCGGAACGCATCGGCCGTGGTGGCGAAGCCGCCCGGCACGCGCACGCCGGCGCTGGCCAGCTGGCTGATCATTTCGCCCAGCGACGCGTTCTTGCCGCCGACCGATTCCACATCGGTCATGCGCAATTGTTCAAATGCTGCGACGTACACTTTGGAACCCTGATCGGGCTCTTTCAATGCAACGGTTGACAAGTTAGTCATGATAAACACCCTTACTAAGTAGAAATTCTGTGCAGCGGCTGCGAGACTGTCTTCTTGTTATTCTTGGCGTCGTACAGCACAATAAACCGTTGCAGAGCATTTTACAGCGTGCGCCCGTAATTTACAGCGCGTAACATTGAAACTACGGCAGGATCGCCACAGCCCCGAAAAAATGACAACAGAACAACGCCAGCTCCCCCCCAAGTCGTCCCGCACGGTGTTTTTCGTTTCCGATGGTACCGGTATCACGGCTGAAACCTTCGGCCATGCCGTCCTCTCCCAGTTCGACCTGCGCTTTCGCCAGATCCGCATGCCGTTCGTCGATACGCTCGACAAGGCCTACGAGGCGGCGCGCAAGATCAACGATGCCTTCGCCGCCGACGGCCAGAAGCCGATCGTGTTTTCCACGCTGGTCAAACCGGACCTGTCGAATGTGATCCGCGGCTCGCGCGGCATGCACATGGATCTGATTCAAACCTTCGTCGCCCCGCTGGAGCAGGAACTGGGCGTCAAGTCGACCCACACCATCGGCCGCTCGCACAATATCGTCGACAGCGAGGAATACAAGAACCGCATCGAGGCGATCAACTTTTCGCTGGCGCACGACGACGGCCAGTCGCACAAGAATCTGGCGTCGGCCGATGTGATCCTGGTCGGCGTGTCGCGCTCGGGCAAAACCCCGACCAGCCTGTACCTGGCGATGCAGTACGGCATCAAAGCGGCCAACTACCCGTTGATACCGGACGATTTCGAGCGCGGCAAGCTGCCCTCGTCGCTGCCGCCGTTCAAGGCCAAGATTTTCGGCCTGAGCATCACGCCGGAGCGGCTGTCGGAGATTCGCCATGAGCGGCGCGCTGGCAGCAAGTATGCGTCCATCGAAAACTGCCGGTATGAGGTAAACGAAGCGGAATTGATGATGAAACGGGAGGGCATACGCTGGCTCTCCTCGACCACCAAATCGATCGAGGAGATTGCCACGACGATTCTGCAGGAAATCAAGCCCGATCGGCGCGAGTATTAAACCGCGCGGGCTGCCGGGCCCGCCGCGCCGGCCCGCCCACTAAGGAGTGAACAGGCTTTCGAGGCCAGGTCCGGCCATTTCGGTGAAGCGCAAGCCGGCCGGATCGATGCTGCCAGTGAGCACGATGGCGCGGAAATGCTGATCCTTGCCCGGCAGCTTCGCAATCTGCACCAGTTCGGGCACCGTGTCGCCGGTAAGGTCGGCCAGCACCATCTGGCCGCCGCGGACCCGTTGCGCGAAGCGCCCGAACACGTCGCGCGCCGCGCCGATATTGGCGCTGGTAGGTTGGCTGGCAACCAGCGCCGCCGCCGCCCGCTCCTCGCGCGCGGCAAACCCGTCGAATACGGCAAACGCCTGTTCATGCACGGCGCTGCATGCGCCGTCGCGCAACGTCGCAACCGCGATCTCCAGGGTGGCTCCGGACAGGTCCACCTTGTCGTCCTGTTCCGTGAGCGTCACGCGCGTGAACACGATGTAGCTTCGCCCATCATCCTGGCGCACCTGCACGTGGGCCGCGGGACGGCGCAGCCAGCTGGCGTCGGCGCGCCAGGCCGTGCCATCACCGAGCCGGCATTCCAGTTCGGTCGGCGGCGATTCCTTGCCGGCTGGCGTGGCTGTGCGCAGCAGCATCCGGGTACGGTCTTTCGCCGCTACCAGACTGACAAAACTCGGGCTGGCCGCCGCCGAGCTCAGCACGAAGGCCGGCTCCATGGCTTCAGGGAACCCGGTCAGGTTCAGTTCGCCAAGGTCGGTCGCGACATCGCCCGGCTGCTTGCCGATGGCATAACGGCGCACGCTGGCCACCGACTCATAGCCGTCGCCATTGCCGGCGCCACGGCGCGTCCACAGCAAGGCCGCGCCGCCGTCACGGGGCACCACCACCGGCGCGCTGACGTAATTGCGATAGCGGTCGCAGTCGTCGCGCGGTTTGCCATCCTGCCTGCCACCGCAGTTGCGCTCGAAGATGCTGTACTGCCGGGGACTGCCGGTGGCCGCTAAAAACTGCTTCCTGACGGTGTCGAACTCGATATTGACGATGCAGGGCGACACATCCTTGTCAGCAGTGCCGCAGCTGTGCGTGCTCAGCCCCATCAGGCGCACGATGCCGGGCGTGTCCGCCCCGGACATGCCCAAGCCGTTCACCGGGTGGACTTCGGACAGGTTCTGGTCGCTGTTGCCGGTTACGAAAGCGAGCACCGGCGCCGCGCCAGCGGCTGTTTTGGTGTCCCATGCGGCCTTGTACTCGCAGGCCCTGCCGGGATGGTGCTGGGCGAATCCACCGGCCGCCTTGGCCCAGTCCTGCTCCAGCGCCCGGCCCGCCGGCAACACGGAAAAATAGCCATGGGTGGCAGCCAGTTCATAGCGGCGCCACCACACGAACCAGTCCTCGCCGCCCGCGCCGTCGCGTACCACCAGCGGCGCACCGTTCAGGGCGTTGTACGTGGCCGGCAGGGTGAAGCTGGTGCACACCATCGCCCCCGACGCTTTCCAGCCCAGTATGTGCACCAGGCTACCGGACGGCTTGATGTCGAAGTGATACGCAGCCCTGGGCAGCAATCCATCGCTGACCCAGCTGCGCGGGGCGTCGGCGATGCGCACCACCCGATAGCTGGTGGCCTTGACCGGGTACGGGTCGAACTCCATGAACGTGGAGGCCTTGTCGGCGCGCGGCGTGCGCGCGCTCATGAAGCTGCCCCAGCCGCCCAGCCGCACCCCGAGCGTCACCTTGCGGGCATCGGTTTCGCAGTCGCTGA
The DNA here is from genome assembly GCA_943372275.1 of Janthinobacterium lividum. GTDB lineage: Bacteria > Pseudomonadota > Gammaproteobacteria > Burkholderiales > Burkholderiaceae_D > Telluria_A > Telluria_A lividum_A. The sequence goes on along the minus strand of CALRYE020000047.1, from coordinate 12,605 downwards.
TGCTGGCCTTGGTGTTGATGAACTTGCACAGTCTGAACGCCTGCTGTTGCAGCATGAAGTCGCAGTCGGCCTGGCTATAGCCGTAGGTCGCGTTGCCATGACGATAGCAATAGTCGTGAAAGGCGCAAGCCTGGCGCATCTGCAGCGCGATCGGCGCCTGCCCGTCGGCGTTATTGAATGCGAGGGCCTGGGCGAACGGCGGCAGGCTGCAGCTCAGTCCCTTGCCCTGCCCGCCCGCCAGTTGCACCGCATCGGCCGACGCGGCGATGGGGTAAGCAGTGCGTGGCGCTTCGCGATCGTCGTAGCGCACTTCGTTGGCCAGCACGGTGTCGGCCACGCGATCGAAGAAACCGGCGCAGCCCGTCATGGAGACGATGGCGACCACCACCAGCAGACCCAGTCCGACAATGGAAAGCCGGCGCTTGTTCATGATTTGCAGACGTCCAGGCCGCGCGTGAAGCCGCCGATCTCGTCGATATGACCGCGCCACGCGCGCAGCACCGACCAGTAGCGGGCGCCGCCCACGGCGGGCTTGGCGGCAGCGGCGACCACCCCGTCCTTCTCGACCAGGTAGCGCATGATGCGGGCCGCGCAGTTCAGGTTGACGTCGACCTTGTGCAAGTCCTCGGCTTTCTTGATCGCGCAGCTATACGCTTTCTGGTTGGCGCTTTCAATCGAAATCTGCAGGAGCCCCCGGCTCATCACGCTTTGCCTGTCGGCGTCGCGGATGTCGGGTTCGACGTAGACCGTATTCGGCTTGAAATTGCTTTCGGGCCGGGCCATCGCGGACAGCAGCCCGGCCCAGAAACGCGTGCGCTGCGCCGCGTCCAGCCCCGCGTAGGCGGGACAGAACGTCTGCACGTCCTTGGGCACCAGGGTGGCCAGGGAGGTGCCCTGCACCGCGCGCTCCGCCGCGGCGGTCCAGCTGCCATCCTTGTTGACCTTGCGCCAGGCGGCGTAATCCGGACGCGGGACAGGCTCGGCGGCCGCGGCCAGCCCGGCGGCGTGAATGAGTATCAACGTGACGCTGACGGCAATGACGGACAGCAGGCGGCTTGGCATTTCCGGTCTCCATGGAGTTGAGGTGACCCGACCACAGGCCACAAGCGACTGACGACGAAGGACAGCTGCGCCGCCTCCCGGCTTCGCAGTATTGCAATATTAAAATGTATATCCGTTAACTTTTTGCGTCAATACGAGAATGCCGACGCACGCCTGCGGGGCGAAAGTGTTGCAATAAAAATACGGTTGCGATGCGTCGGGAGGGGATGGGAGGGGATGGGGAAGCGCAGATAGGTGGCACGCTTTGCTATCAGGTTAATTCAGTAACAAAATACACGCGGAGCACTTTCTGCGTTGCCGCATCAATCGCAAATACCAGCAGATAACCATCCGCGTAGGGACTTTTGATGCTGGCCGGACCCACCAGATACGCCACGGTATCGGCGGCGGGATACGCGCCGGTCGGCCGCCCCAGCAAGCCAAACAGCTCCGTGCGCGTCAGTTCTTCGGGCGGATACAAGGCCAGGAAGGATGCCACCATTTCGCCCCGGCCCACCTGATCGGCCGCGGTCCAGCGTTCGATGGTGAACGAGCGCGTACCGAGCAGCTCGGGATGGGGGTTGGCTGTACCTGCGGCGGCGCCGGCGCTGCCGCCGCAGCCGCTGCCAGCGCCCAGCAGCAGCGCCAACCCGATTATCAAGAAAACTCGCATGACCCGACCTCATCTATGTGCACCGTGGTGCCAATATACGAGGCTTGGGCCGAACTGATATTGCTCTAGAGCAGCTAGTAGAAGATCGCTGCCACTGCACCATCTGGGACCGGAACAACATCTGTCGCTGAGTTGCCGCGTCGACGGGTATGTGAATCGCGCTTAGAAGAACTGACGCCAGTCTTCCAGCCAGCCGGGGAAGGCTTCGACTTCCATGGGTTTGGCGATGTGATAGCCCTGTGCATAGGTGCAGCCCAGCGCCTGCAGAAAGTCCCAGTCCTGGCGCGTTTCCACGCCCACGGCGACCGACTTGCGGTCCAGGCTGCGGCACAGGCCCAGACACGAGCCGAGCACGGTGCCGATTGCCCGCTTTTTCGACGCGCCATCGACGAAGCTGCGGTCGATTTTCAGTTCTGAGAACGGGATGCGCGCCAGCAGCTGCAGGTTCGAGCGGCCGGTGCCGTAATCGTCGATGGCCAAGCCGTAGCCCATCATGCGCAGGCGCACCAGACGCTCGATAAAGCCAGGATCGTGCGTGATCACGGACGACTCGGGCATCTCGAAGGTGATGTAGTCGGGCATGACGCGGTGGCGCTCCACGCAGGCGGTGATCTGCTGGATGAACGCCGGATGGGCCAGCGTTTCAGGCGCCAGGTTGATCGAAATGGACACCGGCAGGCCGCGGTCGTGCAGGTAGCGGCACTTTTCGACGGACTTTTCGATCATGCTCCAGTCGAGGAAGTCGATACGGTTGTTCTGCTCCAGCGCGTCGATAAAGGCCGACGGCCCCAGCACGCCGTGCTCCGGATGGCGCCAGCGCGCGAACGTCTCCAGTCCCTTGACCTGGCCCGTTTCAAGTTCGATTTTGGGCTGGAAAAACGGCTCGAACTGGCGCGCCTGCAGGCCGATCCCCACTTCCGAAAAGGTAAAGGTGGGGCCCTTGGGCGCGTCGTACTTGGAGACGGGCGGAACGTAGTTCTCCAGCAGGTCCTGCAGCTTGGCCATGGTGACCGGCTTGGAGATTGTGCCCAGCAGGTCGACGCCGTAGGCCAGGGCCAGCGTTTCGACGGAGAACATCAGGTTGGTGGTCTGGGCGCCGACCACGATCAGGCGCGCGCGGCAATTCAGCGCGGCCAGATGGCGGATCAGCTCCAGCCCATCCATGCCAGGCAGGGCCAGGTCGATGATCGCCACCTTGACGGTGGGGGTGAACGAATCTTCGAAGCAGCGCAGCGCGGTGTGACCATCGGGTACCTGGGTGATCTGGACCGCGCCCAGATGGCCGAGCATGACCGTGGTGGCCAGACGCTCCGCCGTATCGGCTTCCGCTACCAGAAAATGCAAATGCGCGATGTCCATCGTTACTCCACTAGGCATGAGTTGAAAGATTACTCGCTGAGCGGCTGCGCGTCTATGACTGAATGGCTGGGATGGTGCGCTGAATGCACTGGATGGTACGGATCGTGGCTGCGGCGGGACCGAAGCACAAGGGCCGGATACCCCTCAACACGCGTTAACGTCATCCCACGCAGGCGGGGACCCATGCTGAGCCAGCGCGAACTCTGCTGCATGCTCAGCATGGGCCCTCGCCTGCGCGAGGGAGACGGTTTTACGGGTAATGGGGGGGCCGCGCTGCGCGCTAGCGGTAGCGCTAGCGACCCCAACTAACCCACAGCGGTTTGACTCTGCCGCAACTGTTCGAAAAAACACACCGCAGCACAAGCGGCCACATTGAGCGACTCGATCTGCCCCACATGTGGCACCACCACGCGATGGGTGGCCAGCTCCAGCAGATCGTCGGCCACGCCCTGCCCTTCATGCCCCAGCAGCCAGGCCACCGGCGCGCGCAGGTCCATGTCGTACAGCCGTTCGCTGGCATACCCGCTGGTGGCCAGCACCTGCACCCTGGCGTTTTTCACCAGCGCCGCCAGATCGACGTTCTCGAAAATCTCGACCACAAAGTGCGCCCCCATGGCCGCGCGCAACACCTTGGGCGACCAGCAAAACGCCGTGCCGCTGCTGCAAAACACCTGGGTGATCCCGGCCGCCGCCGCGCTGCGCAGGATCGAACCCACATTGCCCGGGTCCTGCAGGTTATCCAGCAGCACGGCCGACACCTTCAGCTCGGCCGGCACGTCCAGCGCGGGTGTCGCGATCAGGAACATCAGCCCGACGCCATGCTCGACCTGGCTGACCGCGTTGTACAGCGCGTCCGGCAGCACTGTGCAATGCGCCTGCGCGCCCTCGCACTGGCGCACCACGGCCGCGACTTCATCGTTGGCCAGCGCACCTTCCGACACGATGCAATGCAGCGGCGCGCCACGCAAGGCGAAGTACGACTCGCACAGATGCACGCCGTCGAGCAGCGTCTGGCCAGCCTTGCGGCGCGCCTGTGAACTGCCGGCCAGCTGCTTGAGCTCTTTGTAAAACGGATTGTCACGCGAGGTGATGCTCTTCATGCTGTTACCTTCATGCTGCTGCCTTCACTATCACGTCGCTGATCGAATCCTCATCCGGCTCGTCCACCGCGTTCTCAACCTCCAGCCCGAAATCGAACTCCATGCTGCCATTGCCCATGGCGCCGGGCAGCGTGGCGCGCACCGGCGCGAACGAGCGCCGGTGCACCGGACAGGCGCCGTGCAGGCGCAGCCGCTCCAGGTGCATGGCCGTGCCATAGCCCTTGTGCTGGTCGAAGCCATACTGCGGATACAGTTCGTGCAGCGCCACCAGCGCCGCGTCGCGCGCCGTCTTGGCCAGGATCGATGCCGCCGAAATGGCATGCACCTTGTCGTCGCCTTCGATGATCGGATGGCAGCGGATCGACATCACCGGACTGCGGTTGCCGTCGATGAGCGCGATGGTCGGCATGGTGTGCAGCGCTTCGACCGCGCGGCGCATGGCCAGCATGGTCGCCTGCAAAATGTTGATGCTGTCGATTTCATCGTGCGAGCATTCGGCCACGGCCCACGCCAGCGCGTGCAGCTTGATCTGCGGCGCCAGTTCGTTGCGCCGTTCGGCGGTGAGTTTCTTGGAGTCGCGCAGGCCGTCGATGGGGCGGTCCGGATGCAGGATCACGGCGGCGGCGAATACGGGGCCCGCCAGCGGGCCGCGCCCCGCTTCGTCCACGCCGCAAACGATGTCGTCGAGCGTGAAAGGCAGCGCGTTCTTCTTCAGGCCCGGGTAGAAATTGACCTTCTTCTTCGTCATGATGTCTTCGATGCGGCGATCACCTGCATGACGGCGTTGGCCGACAGTTCGGTGGTGTTGCGCAGCAGGCTGTGATGCATGTCGGTAAAGCGCTGCACCAGCCTGACGCGCCCCGGCGCGTCGTTGAGCTGCTGCCACACGGCGTCGGCCAGCTGCTTCGGCTCGCACGCATGCTGCAGCAGTTCCGGCACTACGAACTCGCGCGCCAGAATGTTGGGCAGACCGATCCACGGCTGGTAACCCATGTGGCGCATGATTTCCCACGACGCCCGCATGACCTTGTAGGCGATCACCATCGGCTTCTTGAACAGCGCCACTTCCAGGGTCGCCGTGCCGGATGCGACCAGCACCGCGTCGGCCGCGGCGATGGCCGTGTGCGAGCCGCCATCGACCAGATCGATGCGCACGTCGCCCAGACCGGCCTGCACGACCAGCTCTTCGAAGTAGGCGCGCTGGCGCGCCCCCGCCATCGGCACCACGAAGCGCAGATCCGGGTCGCGCTGGGCCAGCAGCTTGACCGCGCCGATGAACGGCGCGGCCAGGTATTTGAGTTCGCTCATGCGGCTGCCCGGCATGACGGTGATCACGCGCACATCGTCGCCGATGCCCAGCACCCGGCGCGCCGCGGCCTGGTCGGGCTGCAGGGGGATGGATTCGGCCAGCGGATGGCCGATGTAGGTGCACGGCACCCCGGCCTTGCGGTAGATCTCTTCTTCGAACGGAAAGATCAGCAGCATGTGCGAGACCGACTTGACGATCTTCTTGATGCGCCCTCCCCGCCAGGCCCAGATCTGCGGACTGACGAAGTGCACCGTCGGAATGCCGGCTTGCTTGAGCTGCATTTCCAGTCCCAGATTGAAGCCGGGGTAATCGGCGCCGATGAACACCGACGGCCGCTCGGCCAGCAGGCGGTCGCGCATGGCGTTCTGGATCGCCTTGATGGCCCGGTAGCGGGGAATGATTTCGAACATGCGGCCCACGGCCAGCGACTCGATCGGCAGCACCGAGGCAAAACCCTGCTCGATCATGCGCGGCCCGCCGATGCCGTGAAAGCGCGCAGCGGGTAGCTGCGGACGCAGGCCGGCGATCAGGCGCGCGGCCAGCATGTCGCCGGACACTTCGCCGGCGACCATGGCGATCGACGTGCCCTGGTCCGAGCCAGCCGTCATGTCAGCGGACGATGCCACGGGTCGCCGTTCCCAAAAAGTCGAGCATGGCGCCGTACTGCGCTGCCGTCTCGGCCGATCCGGCTTGTGCGGCCGCGATGGCCGCCTTGGCTTCTTCCAGCGTCATGCCGGAACGGTAGATCAGCTTGTAGGCGGCGCGGATGGCATCGATCTGCTCGCGCGTAAAGCCGCGGCGCTTGAGGCCCTCGATGTTGACGCCGCGCGCGCCGGCCGGGTTACCCGACACCAGCACGAACGGCGGCACGTCTTGCGTCAAACTGGTGTACATGCCGATGAAGGCATGCGCGCCGATTTTGCAGAACTGGTGCACGCCGGCGTAGCCGGACAAAATCGCCCAGTCGCCCACTTCCACGTGCCCGGCCAGCTGGGCGTTGTTGGAGAAGATCGTGTTGCTGCCGACCTGGCAGTCGTGCGCCAGGTGCACGTAAGCCGAGATCCAGTTGTCGTTGCCCAGACGGGTGACGCCCACGTCCTGCACGGTGCCGGTGTTGAAGGTGCAGAACTCGCGCACGGTGTTGCGGTCGCCCACTTCCAGCCGGGTCGGCTCGCCCGACCACTTCTTGTCCTGCGGGGCGGCGCCGATCGACGAGAACTGGAAGAACTGGTTGTCTTCGCCAATGGTGGTGTGGCCTTCGATGACCACATGGGGCCCGACCACGGTGCGCGCGCCGATCGACACGTGCGGGCCGATGATCGAGTACGGTCCGACCGTCACGCTGCTGTCAAGCTGCGCTTGCGGATCAACTATCGCGGTAGCATGGATCGTCGCCATTACTGCCCCGCTGGCTGGCTCGCTGGCTGAGCCGACGGTTGACTGGCGTCGGCGGTGCTGCGGATGGTGCACATCAGGTCCGCCTCCACCGCCACCGCGCCGTCGACCGAGCCGACCGCCTTGTACTTCCAGATGCCGCGCGAGACGCGCACGATCTCGACGTCCATCTTGAGCTGGTCGCCAGGGCCGACCGGGCGCTTGAAGCGGGCGTTGTCGATGCCGACGAAGTACACCACCGAGTTCTCGTCGGGCTCGATGCCCATCGACAGGAACGACAGGATGGCCGCGGTCTGGGCCATCGCTTCGATCATCAGCACGCCCGGCATGACCGGCTTGTGCGGGAAGTGCCCGTTGAAGAACTCTTCGTTGGCCGTCACGTTCTTGATCGCGGTGATGGTCTTGTCCTTGTCCCACGTGAGCACGCGGTCCACCAGCAGCATCGGATAGCGGTGCGGCAGCAGCTTCTTGATGGCGCAGATGTCGAGGGTCTTGCTGTCGGTCGTCCGGAGTTCAGTCGTCATGTTTTTTTTCTGTGATGGTTTTGATGGTTTTTTCCAAGGCCCGGATTTTATCGCGCATCGTGTCCAGGTTGCGGACGATTGCTGCGGTTTTTTCCCAGTCGGCGTTTTTCGCCAGTGGATAGAAGCCCGTGTAATGGCCCGCTTCGAGAATCGAACGCGACACCATGCTGGCCGAGGACACGTGCACGTGGTCGGCGATGGTCAGGTGGCCCAGCACCATGGCCGCGCCCCCGAAGGTGCAGTACTTGCCGATTTTTGCACTGCCCGCCACGCCCACGCAGCCGGCCATGGCCGTGTGCGCGCCGATGTGGCAGTTGTGGCCGATCTGGATCTGGTTGTCGAGCTTGACGCCGTCTTCGATGATGGTGTCGGCCAGCGCGCCGCGGTCCACGCAGGTGTTGGCGCCGATGTCGACGTCGTCGCCGATCACCACGCGCCCGGTCTGGGGAATCTTGATGTACACGCCGCCTTCGTTGGCGAAGCCGAAGCCGTCGGTGCCGATCACCGCGCCCGAGTGGATGATCCCGCGCGCGCCGATAATGCAGCCGGCGTGGAACGTCACGTTGGCGAACAGCTGCGTGCCTTCGCCGATGATGGCGCTGCGCCCGATAAAGCAGCCGGCGCCGATGACGGCGCCGGCGCCGATCATGGCGCCCGTTTCGATGACCGCGCGCGGGCCCACATGGGCACTGGGGTCGATGACGGCGCCGTCGGCCACGCTGGCCGATGCGTCGACGCCGGCGGGCGGCACGAAGGCCGTCAGCGACGCGAAATACTGCGCCGCGCGGGCGAAGTACACGTACGGGTTCTTGGTGACGATGCGCGCGCCCTGGTAGGTGGCGGCGATGGTCTCGTCGTCGGCGGGCGAGACGATCAGGGCCGCCGCGCCGCTGTGCGCGGCCTGACCGCGCAGTTTGCTATTGCTGAGAAAGCTGATGTGCGAAACGCCGGCGTCGGCCAGCGGTGCGATTCCGGATACTTCAATGTCCGGGTCGCCCGCCAGATCGCCGCCCAAGCGTTCGACCAATTCTCCTAGTCGAGTGCCCATCCTGGTCTTTCGTGTGGTGATAGTTGTGCTGATATCGGTGGTGGTCAAAGGTGCTGCTGAACTGCTGGTCTGCCGGTTCGCTACTTTCTGAGCCGTCATGCCGCACATTGTGCGACCTGACTCCCCGCGCAAGCGGGGACCCATGCTGACTATGAGCCGAGGTTCTATGGGTCCCCGCTTGCGCGGGCATGACGGCTACACGGGTAGTGGCCAGTTGTTCACTTGTCCAGCTTTTTACTTGTCGAGCTGCTTGAGGATCTTGTCGGTGATGTCGATGCGCGAGCTCGACCAGGCCGATTCCTGCAGCACCACGTCGAGCTTTTCCTGCTCGGCGATCTGCTCGATCAGCTTGTAGGCTTTTTGCGCGATGTTGGCGCGCTCTTCGCTCTTACGCTGCAGCAGGTCTTCGCGGAACTCGCGCTGGGTGCGCTGCACATCCTTGTCCAGGTCGTACAGTTCGCGGGTGCGCTTGGTGCGCTCCGGCTCTGGCAAGGTGGCCGCTTCGTTATCGAGCTTGTCCGACAGCGTCTTGAAACGGGCGATCATGTCCTGGATCGCCTTCTGGCGCTTGGAGAACTCCGCTTCGATTTTTGCGTCGGCGGCCTTGGCCAGCTTGGACTCGGTCATCAGGCGCTCGGTAAATACGTAGCCTATCCTGCTCGGCGCGTTCTGCGCGTGCGCCGGCGCCAGCGCGCCAGTGCACAGGGCCGCGGCCAGCGCCAGCTGCCGGGGCAGCGAGGCAGTCATCGTTTTCAACATAGTTCTCCGCAGTCTAATTAACCTGACATGACACGGTCGCCGGCGACTGTCAGTCGCCGTCAGCCACCGGCCGATCAGAAACCGGTACCCATCTGGAACTGGAAGCGCTCCAGACGGTCACCCGGCTTGGAATTCAAAGGCTTAGCATAACTCAACTTGAGCGGACCCACCGGCGAAATCCAGCTGATGCCCAGACCCGCCGAGGCGCGCAGTTCGTTGGCGCGGATCGGCTGGCCTTCCTGGTAGACCTGGCCGACGTCGGCAAAGCCGAACCAGCGCAGGCTGCGGTCCGGTCCGCCGCCCGGGAACGGCATCTGCAGTTCGGCATTGCCGATCACGCGCACCGCGCCGCCGGCGGCGTCGTTGGTCTGCGGATCGACCACGCCCAGCGACGAGCTCAGGTAGCCGCGCACCGAACCGATACCGCCGCCGTAAAAGTTCTTGAACACCGGATAAGGCGTGCTGCCCAGACCGTGGCCGTAATCGAGCTCGCCTTTCAGGGCCAGCGTGATCGACTTGGTCAGCGGACGGTACCACTGCTGCTCGTAGACGGCGCGGTAGTACTTGGAGTCGCCGGCCACGTCGATTTCGAGGTTGGCGCGCTGGTAGCGGCCCGCCGTCGGGGTGATCGCGCTGTCGCGGCTGTCGCGCGCCCACGCCGCCGTCAGCGGCAAGGCGTTGGTGGTGGCGGTGCCGACGCCGTTGGTGCCGGTGCCGAACTGGCGGATGTAATCCTTGAAGCGTTCCGGCGAGCTGAAATCGGTCTCGATGGTGGTGCGCTCCAGGCCAATGCCGAAGAACACGGTGTCCACTTCCGAGAACGGCACGCCGTAGCTGATGCGCCCACCCGTCTGGCGCACCTTGTAGCTGCCGATGTTCAGTGCCGGCGGGCTGGTGGTGCGCAGGTACAACTCGAACGACTGCAGCACGCCGTCGTCGGTGAAGTACGGATTGGTCTGGCTGAACGCGATGGTGCGGCTGTAACGGCTGGTGTTCAGTTCGATGCCCAGCGTATTGCCGCTACCGGCAAAGTTGGCCTGCTGGATCGACGCGGTGAAGGTGAATTTCTCCGCCTGCGAGAAGGCGCCGCCGATCAGGAAGTTACCGGTCGGCTTTTCAACCACCGTCAGGTTGACGTCGACCTGGTCGGATGTGCCCTGCGCTTCGGGCGTGTCGATCGTCACGTCCTTGAAGTAGCCGAGGCGGTCGACGCGGTCGCGCGACAGCTTGATCTTGTTGCCGTCGTACCAGGATCCTTCAAACTGGCGGAACTCGCGGCGGATGACTTCATCGCGCGTGGTGGTGTTGCCCGAGATGGTCATGTGGCGCACGTAAGCGCGCTTGCCCGGATCGATAAAGAAGGTGAACGCGACCTTGCGGTTTTCGCGGTCGATCTCCGGATTGGCGTTGACGTTGGCGAAGGCGTAGCCGAAGGTGCCCATGCGGTCGGAAATGCGCTTGTTGCTGGCCGTGAGCAGTTCGCCCGAATAAGTCTGGTTGGCCTTGAGCAGAATCAGCGACTTGAGCTCTTCTTCGCGGCCGAACATCTCGCCATCGAGCTTGATATCCGAGACGGTGTACTTCTCGCCTTCGGTGATGTTGATCGTCAGGTAGATGTCTTTTTTGTCCGGCGTGATCGACACCTGGGTCGATTCGACGTTCGCTTCCAGATAGCCGCGGTTCAGATAGAACGACTTGATCGCTTCGATGTCGCCCGTCAGCTTGGTCTTGGAATACTGGTCGGCCTTGGTGTACCACGACAGCCAGCCGCTGGTGTTCAATTGCAGCTGCTGGCGCAGTTCCTTGTCGGTGAAGGTCTTGTTGCCGATGATGTTGATCGCCTTGATGCGCGCCACATCGCCCTCGTCGACGTTGAACATGACGGTGACGCGATTGCGTTCGATCGGCGTGACCGTGGTGGTGACCTTGACGCCGTACAGGCCGTGCGACAGATACACGCGCTTTAATTCCTGCTCGGCGCGGTCGACCGACGCCTTGTCGAAGATCTTCGATTCGCCCACGCCGATTTCGGCCAGGGTCTTGACCATCATGTCTTTTTCGAATTCCTTGGTGCCGGTGAAGTCGACCGTGGCAATCGCCGGGCGCTCCTCGACCAGCACAACCAGCACGCCGTTTTCTTCTTCCAGACGCACGTCCTTGAAAAAGCCCGTGGCATACAGGGCCTTGATGGCGGCGATACTTTTTTCATCGTCGAACGTTTCGCCGACGCGGACAGGCAAGTAACTGAACACGGTACCGGCTTCGGTACGCTGGATACCCTCGACACGGATATCCTTGACGGTGAACGGCGACACGGCCAGCGCAGGCGCGGAACACAGCACCAGGACGGCAGCGCAAATCACGCTACGGCGCAGCAATGGCAAAGCAAAACGGTCAGAATGTAATTTCATTGGCTAAATCAATGGGTCAATCATTGGACAACATACATACAACCTGCATATATATTCGGGAGCCGGCGCCTGGCGTCACAGCAGCCGCACGACATCGTTGAAGACGGCCAGGGCCATCAGCATGAGCAGCATGCCGACGCCGGCCCGTTGCGCTATCTCGTTGGCACGGGCGGACAAGGGGCGTCCGGTCAAAACTTCCAGCGAATAATACAGCAAATGTCCCCCATCCAGAACCGGAATTGGTAACAGATTCATCACTCCCAGACTGACGCTGATGCCTGCAATGAAGCTTAAAAAAACCACCGCGCCACTGCGCGCGGTCTGCCCCGCGTAGTCGGCGATGGTGATCGGGCCTGTTACATTTTTCAGCGACACTTCGCCGGTGAACATCTTGCCGATCATGCGGATCTGCAGCATGCCGGTGTCCCAGGTGGTGCGCACAGCCTTGGCAAAGGCGCTCACGGGACCGGACGACACGGTGACCATTTCGGGCCGCGCGCCCAGCTCCACGCTGATGCGCGCGCTGCGCGACTTGGCGTCGATCTCCGGGGTGACGGGAATGTTCAATTGCTCGGCGCCGCGCTGCACGCCGAACGTCAGCGTGCGCCCGTTCGATGCGGTGATCAGTTCGCGCACGGCCAGATCGTCCAGCACCGGCTTGCCGTCCACGCTGACGACCGTGTCGCCTTTTTGCAGACCGGCGCGCGCCGCCGGGCCGCCTTCGATGACGGCGCCGATCAGCGCGGGCGGGCGCTCGATGGCCAGGCCCAGCGCGCCCATCACGTCGCTGTCGACGTTCAGCGTGGCCAGCGTGGCGGCCGGGATCAGCGCGGCGATGCGCCCGCCGCCCGGCTGGGCCAGGTCCAGCCGCAGTTCGGATTTGTCCAGCACGGCCTCGATGACGGCCATGCGCAGTTCCGACCAGCCGGCCACGGGCTCGCCGTTGGCGGCCACCACCTTGTCGCCGCCCCGCACGCCGGCCTGGT
>CALRYE020000046.1:0-38485 GCA_943372275.1 Janthinobacterium lividum | reverse complement strand
ATGACGAGGCGGGTAACTTCATTCCGGGCTCGCTCAACAAGGTGGTGGCGTTCGGGGTCACGGTCAACGATGTGGGGCCGTGGTTCGGCGCGTTCGAGATGCGCTATTTCGGACCGCGTCCGCTGATCGAGGACAACAGCGTGCGTTCGGCCGGCACGGCGCTGGGAACGGCGCGGGTGGGCTACAAACTGAGCAAATCGACGCGCGTGTCGGTCGATGTGTTTAACCTGTTCAACCGTAAGGCCAGCGATATCGACTACCTCTACACGTCGCGCCTGAAAGGCGAGCCGGCAGAGGGCGTCGAGGATATCCACTTTCACCCGGTCGAGCCGCGCAGCCTGCGCGTGAGCCTGACGCATAATTTCTAGAGTAATTGGGGGAGTCACGCTGACCCTTTGGAGCATGGCGATGAGCTTTCGAAGGATTGCGACGGCGTTATTTGTTCCACAAAACGAAAAACCGTCATTCCCGCGCAGGCGGGAACCCATAGCACCTACTATAAGCAGGCGTTCTATGGGTCCTCGCATTCGCGAGAATGACGGTCTTCAGGCTAACGAATTAAATGAGCGCAGCGATCTGGATTTGAGCAGCGATCCATTCGCCGCACGGTATTACAAATGCGGCGTAATCTGCGGCATCAACTCTTCAAACGTCCGACCACTGCCATTTTCGCCCAGCGCGTGCATCTTCCACTCGCCGTTATGACGGTACAGCTTCGCCATGATCTGCGCCGTGTGCGAACCCTGCACCGACAGGTTGTAGCGCGCCACTTCCTGCTGATTGGCCGCATTCAAAATACGACAATACGCATTCTCCACCTGCGAGAAATTCTGCCCCGTAAAGCTGTTCACCGTGAACACCAGTGTCTTGACTTCCGCCGGCACGCGCGACAGGTCGACCGAGATCTGCTCGTCGTCGCCATCGCCCGCACCGGTGCGGTTGTCGCCCGTGTGCACGATGCTGCCGTCACGGCTTTTCAGCTGGCGGAACCAGACGAAATCGACCGGCTTGTTGGACTCGTCGAACAGCAGGCACGATGCGTCCAGATCGACGCTTTCGGTCTTGGAACCGAAGCCCAGGAACCCCTTGGTCTTGATGGCATCCCAGCCCAGACCCATGGTGATTTTCGACAGCGCGCTGCCGGCTTCCTTGTCGAGCGAGATCTTCTGACCTTTTGTTAAACTGACTGACATAATGCGTTCCTCCTGGAGTTAGCGCGCGCCCTGCTGGGTCCACGTGCGAAATGCCGCGCGGTTGCGCGAGCAGACATATACTTTTCCACGGCCGGAAAACCGCAGCACCACGCCTTCGCCGCTGGTCTGGCTGTTGACCAGATTGCCGAGAAAGCCGCCGCTGCTGCCGGTCGTGACTGAAATTTCATAATGCAGCGTGCTGTCCCAGCACACCACGTGCGAGTTGTCGATGATGGCGTCCTTGCCCGGCTCGACATCGAGCACCGACATGGAACCGAAGCCCGATACAGCCACCTGACCGGCGCCCGACGTTTCGGTGACGAAAAACCCGCCGCTCTGGGCGAACAGCGCATTGCCGATACTCTGGGTGCGCACCTTCAGCTCCACGCCCGAGGTGGCCGCGACGAACGCGCCGTCGCTGATGATGTAGTTGTTCGGCTTGACGTCGACGATCTGCATCGCGCCCGGTAAGGTCGGCGACAGCAGGCAATCGCCGTCGCCCCGGGTCGCTTCGATATGCTGCTGGAAGAATGATTCGCCGTTGGCGAATCTCCGCATCAGCGCGCTACCGATGCCGCCCTGCATCTTGCCCTTCAGGTCCAGGGTCGACTCCATCATCACCATCGCGTCGGACTCGCAATAAATGGTTTCGCCCCGCGTCATCGACACATGAAGAAATGGATCGACATCGCCTGTCACTGTAAAAACTGGCATGGTATTTTCCTTTGATCCGGCTTCCTGCTACCGATTCTTGATCTTGGAGTAGTGGCGGCCCGCCCGCTTGCACAAGGCGGGCCGCATTCGAACAACTGGCTAAGCCGGAACGCTTAGACGTTCACGCCGTAGCTCGATGCCAGTGGGCCCAGACCGCCTTTGAAGCCCTGGCCGATGGCGCGAAATTTCCACTCCGTGCCGGCGCGATAGACTTCGCCGAAGATCATGGCCGCTTCGGTCGAGCCGTCTTCCGACAGGTCGTAGCGGGCGATTTCCGTATTGCCGTCGCCGTTGATGCAGCGCACGAATGCTTTCGACACCTGGCCAAAGTTCTGCTTGCGCGCTTCGGCTTCGTGAATCGTCACGGCCAGCACGATCTTGTCGACATCGGCTGGCACGTTCGCCAGATCGACCGTCACGGACTCGTCGTCGCCCGCGCCTTCGCCGGTCTTGTTGTCGCCCGAGTGGGTGACCGAGCCGTCGACCGATTTCAGATTGTTATAGAACACGAAGTCGGCGTCCGTGCGCACTTTGCCGCTGGCGTTGAGCAGGAATACCGCACCGTCCAGGTCGAAGGCGGCGCCGTCGGTGGCGCGGGTATCCCAGCCGAGGCCGACGACAAGTTTTTTCAGGCCTGGGGCTTCTTTGCTCAGGTTGACGTTGCCGCCTTTTTGCAGACTGATTGCCATGATGTAGATCTCCTAAATAAGTAAATTAAAATTGAGAAACAACTCAATAAAACAGCTGACTCAAACAGCTGACTCAAACAGCTTGGATAAAAACAGCTCACTACAATTCAACTTGTTTTGCTACCTGCAACTGCATGCTGCTGCGTACAGCGCTGTTATACAGCGCCGTACTTATGACTGTGTTAAGCCGTCATCAATGCTTCCTGCTTGCGGTGACGCAGCGACGACCACAGCGAGGCACCGATGAACGCCACACCGATCAGACCGGTGAACAGTTCCGGGATGTGCCACTTCATACTAGCCAGCATGATGACCGCCAGAATACCGATCGCATAGTGAGCGCCGTGCTCCAGATACACGAACTCGTCCAGCGTACCCTTCTTGACCAGAAACACCGTCATCGAACGCACGAACATCGCGCCAATGGCCAGGCCCAGCATGATGATCACGACGTCGGTGGTGATTGCAAACGCGCCGATCACGCCGTCGAAGGAGAACGATGCATCAAGCACTTCCAGGTACAGGAAACCGCCGATACCGCCCTTTTTCACCATGTCGCCGACATTACTGCCTTCGTCTTCCTTTTCCAGGAAGCTGCTGATGGCGTCAACGCCCACATAGATCAAGATACCCCACAGACCCGAGATCAGCACGACCATTTTTTGCACTTCCGGCACCAGGGTCAGTGCGGCCAGCAAGGTACCGAGCGAAATCATCACGGCGATCGATGAAACTTTACCCAAGGAACCCAGGCGCTGTTCGAAACTGCCCAGCCAGTGGGTTTCTTTCTCATCGTCCAGCAGGAAGTTCAGGAACACCAGCAACAGGAACATACCGCCAAACGCCGCCACTTCGGCATGGTGCGCCGTCAGGTGCGCCGAGTACGCTTTCGGATCTTTCAATGCCAGATCCCACACCTGCATCAGGCCCAGGTCGGCCGCCACTGCAACGATCACCAGCGGGAACAGCAAGCGCATACCGAACACGGCAATGATGATACCCACGCCCAGGAACAGCTTTTGCCAGAATTCGTCCCAGGTCTTCAGCACCGAGGCGTTGACCACCGCGTTATCGAACGACAGGGAGACTTCCATAATGGCCAGAATCGTTGCCACGCCCAAGGCCGACAACATGCCGGTCCAGCCGCTAAGGGAGTATCCCCACCACGCCGCACCCGCCAGACACAGCGCTGTGACGATAAATGACACCGTAAAATGCTTCATAGATTGGTTTTCCTTCACAGACATTATTGATGTGTCACAGTGTAGAGCTATACAAGCTTTTTAAAAATAGGAGATAATCGGACTATTACTTCGGAAAAGCAGAAGCATGAAAAACACCGGCATGAATTACCGCCACCTGTATTACTTCTGGGTGGTGGCCAAGGAAGGCGGCATCACGCGCGCCAGCACCCGGCTGGGGCTGGCGATCCAGACCATCAGCACCCAGCTGGCGCAGCTGGAGCAATCGATCGGCAAGGCCCTGTTCCTGCAGCAAGGCCGGCGGCTGGTGCTGACCGAAGCGGGCCGCCTGGCCATGGCCTACGCCGACCAGATTTTCCTGCTGGGCGAACAGATGCAGGAAGCGCTGGGCGAGTCCGACAGCACCAAGACGCGCCTGACGGTGGGCATTTCCGATTCGCTGCCCAAGCTGACCGCGTTCCGTCTGCTCGAAGCGACCATGAAGCTGGACAAGCCGGTGCGGCTGGTGTGCTACGAAGACCAGTTCGACAATCTGCTGGCTGATCTCGCCGTACACAAGCTGGACGTGGTGCTGACCGACCGCGCCGTGCGCTCAGGCACCACCTTGCGCGTGTTCAGCCACATGCTGTTTGAGAGCGACACCATGGTCGTCGGCGCCCCTGTGCTAGCGGCCAAGTATGCCGAAGGCTTTCCCGCCAACCTGGACGGCGCACCGTTCCTGCTACCGACTCGCAACAACGCCTTGCGCGGACGCATCGACGAATGGTTCGAATTGCACCGCGTGCATCCAGACGTGGTGGGCGAGTTCGAAGACAACGCCTTATTAAATACGTTCGGACGGCGCGGATTGGGCCTGTATTTCGCCCCGGCCGCGCTGGCCGCCGACCTGGCCGACCAGTTCGATGCGGTGGAAGTGGGCCGCGTGCCACAAGTGCGCGAACAGTTCTACGCCATCTCCAACGAACGCAAGATCAAGCACCCTGCCGTCGAGGCAATACTTTCCTCAGTGCACCAGGGTGTGTTCAGTACCGCATGAACGGTACAATGCCTGCGTTGCACTTTGCCGGCTTGGCAATCACCCCTTACCCATTTTTATGCAAAACCTTCTGTTAGTCCTGCTCGCCCTGTTCCTGGTCGCGCTCAACGGCTTCTACGTTGCCGCCGAATTTGGCATCGTCACCCTCCGCAAGACCCGCATCCGCGCCATTGCCAAGACCCAAGGATTGCGAGGCCGCATCCTGGGCAAAGTCCATGGCGAACTTGACGCGTACCTGTCAGCCTGTCAGTTGGGCATCACGCTAGCCTCGCTGGGGCTGGGCTGGGTGGGCGAGCCGGCCTTCGCAGGCTTGCTGGAACCGCTGCTGCTGGCAATCGGTGTCGAGTCGGAAAAAATCATCCACGGCATTTCCATCTTTGTCGCGTTCAGCGTCATTTCCTTCCTGCACATTGTGGTGGGTGAACTGGCGCCGAAGTCGCTGGCCATTCGCAACCCGGAAGCGGTTGGCCTGTGGTGCGCGATTCCCCTGTACGGCTTTTACTGGGCCATGTACCCGGCGATCTACCTGCTCAATGCCAGCGCCAACATGGTGCTGCGCCTGGCCGGTCTGGCTGGCAAGGGCGGACACGATTCGCATTACTCGACCGACGAACTGAAACTAATTCTCCGCACCAGCCAGCCGGGCGAAAAATTCACCCGCGACGAGCGCCACATCCTGGCCCAGTCGCTCGACTTCAGCCAGCTGTCTGTGGCCGACCTGATGCGTCCGATCAACGAAGTTATTGCACTGCATGCTGACAAGTCGCTGGAAGAAAACCTGCAGACGGTGGTGCGCAACCGCTTCAGCCGCTATCCGTACTTCGACAAGAATGGCGAAGACGTGCTAGGCATCATTCACTTGAAGGATCTGTTTTTTGCCCAGCAGGCAGGCCGCAAGATTACCGACCTGATTCAGTTCCTGCGCCCGGTGGAAACTATGTCGGCGCGCACCCCGGCGCAGCAGATGTTCCGGCGATTTCGCGATGGCGCGCCGCACTTCGCCTTGATCGGCGAAAAGGGCAAGCGGCCGGTGGGATTTTTGACGTTGGACAATCTGCTGGGCGCCATGGTCGGCGAAATTCGTGACGAATTCCGCCTGAATGAAAACGACTGGCTGCGCCAGCCGGACGGCACTTTGATCGGCAAAGCGAGCCTGCCGATTTTCTCGCTCGAACGCATTCTGGGTTTAGATATCGACAATGAGACGCTGGGGCTGGACGAGGTGGAATCTGTGGGCGGCTTGCTGATGGTGAAGCTGGGTGATATTCCCAAGCAAGGCCAGCGGATTGAGTTTCCCCATTTCGACATCGTCGTGAAGAAAATGAACGGCCCTCGCATCGTGCTGATCAAGGTGATTCCGCAGCCAGAACGGACCGACGACGAGCAGGATGAGCGGGATTAGCATTCCCGTATAGCGGCTGGCGCGGGGCTCGCGCGTCAACCACGACGCCTGCGCGCTTCGATGTCTGAAGGCGCTGGCGAAGATCGCTGAAAAAATCCTATTCGGGAGGCTGCTAGCGTCCTTGGTTCCGAATCGGGATGACTTCGCCCAGATGCTGCTGCAACTCTGGCGATGAATGACGTGGTCCCGAGAACGCTATCTTTTTTATATCTCCAGCCGGGATCAGCATCGTACCTGAGTAGTACGGGGACGATAAATAGACGGTCATGACGACTTTACAGGGTACAAATTTCTTGTCGCCGAGTGCAGCAACAAGTTCATCATGGCCGATCAAAAAGGTTGTTGATCCATTGAGTGAGGCTCGGCTCACCATGCCTTGAGCTCGATAGCCAAATCTTGATTTTCGACCGGCAATGACAGGAATTGGCTCTATGATTCTTCGAACGTATATTCGATCCGATGCTCGACATCGAAATTGGTATCAGCCTAGTGCGCACATCAAGTATTTCCTCACAACGTTGCGCAAGCCACTCTCGGGGTATAATTTTCGAAATCCAGGTTTGAATTAAAATCGATGTCGAACGCAGCCCCGTCTGGGTGGAGATTTTGGTAGCGTATCGTTGCTATAGGGGTTTGAGTTCCAGCACGCTGTAGTTCCGGAAGCAATAAAAATAAACAATATTATCATCTTCATGCGGCTTACTTTTACTTGATTGGAATAGCAGCTTGGATAAAGTGAAACACCTATAAATCAGCCTGAGCTCGCTCAAACAATAGAGACTTCATCTCGAGCGGGTCGAAATTCGCGCAGTTTCGACGTTTTCGGGTGCAAATTCGGGACAACTGAGTGCTAGCGCCGCTTAGTGCTGATCTTCAAAAGCTATGAGCGAACGCTCACGGCGATCCAGCAAGCCGCGCAAGAGTCTCATTGGGCTGGCCGGACAACGCTGAACCAATCTCACGGAAGACACCGACCTGAGTATATGTAGTCCCAAACCACGGATGGCGGATCTCAATCCGGATGTCGAACTATTCAGGACTTTGATTTCGGTGGCATAGGAATGTTTTACCCGGAGTCAGCAAGCCAGGGAGCGGCAGCCGGATGCCGAAAATTTCCCAGAAATAGCCATCGCTCTCGAAGTAAAGATTACCGCCCCGCACATCGAGCACCAGCTTCATTCCCAATCCCATGCCCACATATTCCAGCACTTCGCCGCGCTCGCTTTCGCGCATGAACGATGTGAACTGAACGGGCTTGCGGCCGTTGAGACGATAAGTACGTTGCTTGAAGATCGAGGCGCAGTTATCTTTGGAATACACTTCTATGTCAACCGGGAAGTTCTTATCATTAAACGGCAGCAAGGCGCCCTTGATGAGTGGCATGGTAAGGTACCCCAGCACACGACCTAGACGTGACGCCGTCAGTTCGCTCAGTTCACCGCGATAGCGCAATGGTTTGCCTGGTGCAGGATTCTTCGCGAAGCGGTGCTGAATATCTGGGTGAAGACTGCGCCAGACTGGGCCAAGAATTTTTTTGAAAAGTTCGCCTTCGGATGGGTGCAGCACTTGAAACTCCTAGCTGTTTTGATTGATTATAAGCGGTTGGCTCATCGCAGAGGATTGTCCAAATGTACTCCCATAGCTGCGAGTAGCTTTTTTTTCCAGCGGGCGCGCCTCTAAAGGCGCGATCCTAGTAGGGTCCGGTGACTCAGATAATTCTAAAGGAAATCGATCAATATCTATATATACCTTATATCTTGTAAAATCCCTCTGGGAAACTTTTATCAGGGTATAAAACCGTCCCTGCTGGCAATAAACTTTCCGCTTTTCCAAGTTTTTTATTGCTCAATAATAAAGGAAATTCCAACACGTGAATTTTTGCCATCATTCAACTCCTGTAATGTCTCAATGCTTCGGCGCTTCCAAACCCAACAACGAATACAGCGAGGAAAACAGCCGAGTGATTAAGGATTTTCACTTTCGCCACCCGTATCTATCAACTCGCAACTCATCCACCGCGCGGATTTGCTGATTAAACATTTAAATCTTGAGTCTGGTAAGTTTGTTATCTCCGGATACAGTCTGCTGCCGGACTCTAAGATGTGCTGAGTTCCCTTAACCGTAAAATTCCCCGGACAAGCAAACGTAATGTTTCCACCCTCCAGCGTCACGGAAGACTGCCCAGCCTGCAGCACAACCTTCTCCTTAGCCTTGATTTCGATAACGTCGTTGACCGAGATGACCGTAATCTCCTTATCCGCCAGAATCTCCAGCTGATCCGTATGCGCCTGCAACGACACCGGCCCGTTGGCCGCAATCGCCTGTATGCCACCGCTATGCGCAAACAGCCCGGCCGCGTTGGCGGCGACTGCAGACATCGTATGCGCCGCCGTCATGTGCACATCACCGTGCGTCGTCCACTGCAGCTGCTGACCAGCAAACAAGACGGTAGATGCCGGCGTCGCCCAATTCACGCTCGCCGCGCCATCGATCAGCACAATGGGCGCACCAAACTTTTCCACCGGCTGCGACGTATCCAGCTCACGCCCCCCAGCCTGGGCCTTGACCGCCTGCTGTCCATTCACGAATCCCTCGTGCTTGCCCTTAACCGAAGGATCGATCAACGCAATGAAGTCCTCCTGCGCCTTGGCCGCATCCTTGCTCGTCAAAGCCTTCTGCTGCGTAGCCGCGTCACCCATGGTCTTGGCCAGCGACTGCGCCGCCTTGAACGACGCCAGCGCCTCGCCCGCATCGAACTGCGTCGACGTCACCCCGGCCCCGTGCGACGGACGCGCGCTGGTCGACAGCAGCACCCCTTCCCCGCCGCGCACCACACCCCACGCATCGGTCCGCAACTCAAAGCCGCTGCCGCGATACGCGCCGCGCTGCGCGGAACCGGGCGCCTGGGCGATGAGATAACCGAGATTAAGCTGCGTAGCCGCGGAGCTGGTCGCCAGCCGCATACGCAAGTGCCCCGGCGAGTCGTCCAGCTGCCACTGGTTGTAGCCGCCGCGATCAAAACTATGGCTGTGCATCCCGGACAGCACGCCAGCATGATTGACACCCGAATCCACCCCGGCAGAAAACGGCGGCACATCGGCGCCCGTGTACAGCTGCGCCACCACCACCGGCCGGTCGATATCGCCCTCGACAAAGTCCACCAGCACCTCGGTGCCGAGACGGGGCGTGAACGACGAGCCCCAGTTGGGGCCGGCCAGCGCCTCGGCCACCCGCACCCACGTACCCGAGCGCTCATTACCCGGTGCGCTGCCCACCTCATCGGTGTCGTGGCCCATGCCGCCCGGGTTGGCCGCCTGGCCGCGCTGCCATGCAAACTGCACGCGCACCTGATGGTCGCGCCCCGTGGTGGCCACCGAGTCGGCCAGTCCCACAACGATCGCTGTCTGCGCGCCGCGTGCCGTATGCGCGTGGGGCCGGGCCGTGGCGCGCGGCACGATCGCCACCGTGTCGCGCACGCAGGCGAAGGTGTTGCGGTACGTTCCCGCTTCCAATCCCGTGTCTGCACGCCCTACCTGCGCCTGATAATTGTTGCGGCCTTCGTGCTCCACCGCCAGCACGACGAACCCGTTGTCGCCCTTCGGATAGCGGTCGTGCTGGGTCAGCGAGAAGGTGTGTCCTGCGGCGAGGCGGCGCACCGCGCCAGCGCCTTCGAAGACCTTGTTGTCGAGCTCGAGCGCCTGCAGCATCAAGCCACTATGCACGTCGGCCGCCGCCCGCTCACTGGCGATCCGTTCGCCGCTGCCATCGTAAATCGACAGCGCAGGCAGGTCGCCCGCATCCACATTGGACTGCTGCTCGACGCCGGGCGCCAGCAATTGCGCCGGGTCCCAGCTGCTGATGCTCACGGCATTGGACTGCACCACCCGGCGCGCCGCGAAGTCGTCGATGGCGTCGTCCGTGTCCGAGGCGCGCACGCCGTGAAAGCGCAGCCTGTCGCCACCCGGCGTTGCCGGCAGGCGCGCGCGGCTGTCGAAGATCACCAAACGGTGCTTGGCCTGCCCGTCGCCTGCGTTATCATCGTCGTCCGCTTGATCGTGTTCGAAGCGCCAGCTCAAGCCCTCCGACGCCAGCACCCGTACCAGAAAATCGTAATCGCTCTCGCGATACTGGGTGCAGATCGGGCGTGGCGCCAGGTCCTGCGTTACGTCGAACTGGAAGCGCACCGGCGCGTAATCGCACAGCAGTCCGGTGACGATGTCCTGCACCGTCTGATCCTGAAAGATGTAGCTGTCGCGGCGTTTCCGCGCCAGTGCGAGGGCTGGCTCCAGGCGCAGCCGGTAGCGCGCCACGCCGCCATCGGCCCCGACCCACCCCGCACTGGTGCAGATGCCATGCCACGCGCGCCGGCTGCTATCGGGCTGCAGCAGGGTCAGCGTCATCTCCTCGCCAATGAACGCAGTCAGATTGAGATCGGTGGACACGCTCAAGGCGTTGACATCGAACACGAACAGCTCATTGACCGCTTCGCGCCCCGCGAACCGTTCGACCAGCAGCGATTCAGGCAAGCCCCGTGGCTGCGCACTGGCCAGGGTAATCAGGCGGGCATGTTGGCTCAGGCCGGTGCCGAAACGGCGTAGTGCTTCAACGGCGGCGATCGCGTCCATCAAGCAAACCCGCGCATCGGATTGGTCGGGCGCAACACCGCACTGAGTGCGGCGCGCCACTGCGACCACGAGCGCGGAACGGCACGGGCCCACTTCTTCGGGAACGCCATCAAGCCTCCAGCAATCCGCCGTGCTATACGTACAAGCACACGGGATGCAGCGAAAGGTTGAACAAGAAGTGCGGCAGCCAAGGCATTGCGCAAGTTGGCCATTGCACCCACCAGAGCGAGCAGATGTCGCCTGAAGGATATTCAACCACGCTTTCTGCTCAGCACGTTATGGTGTTGCCGCAACGTGCGTGCGCTCGCCTGCACGGGATCGTCTAATCGACGAAATTGCTAGAAAAGCAGGGATATAGAGTTAGTTAAACGCAACACCTGTTTGCCTTGAGACGCCGTATCAAGTCTTGGTCACAATCGCCGGCTTCATGCCAGTCCATTCGCGCAGCAGCGAGTAGCCCACCGCCAGCAAGGTCGGGCCGATGAACAACCCCACGAAGCCGAACGCCAGCACGCCGCCCAGCACGCCCAGCAGCACCAGGATGAACGGCAGGCTGCTGCCGCGGCTGATCAGCATGGGCTTGACGATGTTGTCCACGCCGCTGATCAGCACCACGCCCCACACCAGCATGAAGACGCCCCAGGCCATCTGGCCCTGATTGAACAGCCAGAACGCCGCCCCGCCCCAGATGATGGGCGGGCCGATCGGCACCAGCGACATGATGAAGGTGGCAAAGCCCAGCAGCGGCACGGCCGGCACGCCGGCAATGGCAAAGCCCAGCGCGGCCACCAGGGCTTGCGCCAGCGCCGTGCCGAGCAGGCCGTACATGACGCCGCGCACGGTCTGGCTGACGATGCCCGCGACCTTGGGGGCGTCCGGCCCGATCACCTGGCGCATGCCGGTGTTCAAGCCTTGCAGGATGCGCTCGCCGTCGCGGTACAGGAAGAAACTGACGAACACGGCCAGGCTCATCTGGGCTACGCCCGTGCCCAGCAGAATGCCGCCGGCGAGCAGATAGTGGCGCGCCGGTTCCATCATGCGCTTGGCCGTCTCCATCATCTGTTCACGGCTGGACATCATGTCGCGCAAGTACTTGTCGATCGACTCGCCGACCATGGGAATCTGGCGCAACCACGCGGGCGGATCCATGTGGCCCGAATCCACGGCGACCTTGATCTGCGCATAGAAACGGCTGATGTCGTCGGCCAGGTTGTAAGCCACCAGCGCGATCGGCACGATCACCAGCAGGGTCAAGGTCAAGGTCAATGTGGCCGCCGCCAGCGTGCGGCGGTTGCCCATGCGCGGCAGCAGGCGCAGGTACAACGGCCAGGAGGAAATCACGATGGCGCCGCCGAACAGCACGGCCGCCATGAACGGCCGCAGCACGTACAGGCAGCCGACGATCAGCAGCAGCACTGCGCCGATCTGGATGTAGTTCCTGTCGCGCGCCTTGATGCTGTCGCTGCCGCCCGGTCCGTCCGCCGCCATGGCTATTGCAGCAATTGCTTGATGTCGTGCACGATCGGGGCCGCGCCCTGGCCGTGGCGCACGAACAGGCGCACCTTGCCTTTGGGATCGAACACGTAACTGGCGGAGGTGTGGTCCATGGTGTAGCTGCCCGGCTCCTTGCCCGGCTGCTTGGCGTAGAACACTTTAAAGTCTTTGGCCACCTTGGCGGTGGCGGCGGCATCGCCGTACAGACCGATAAAGCGCTTGTCGAACGCCGGCACGTATTCGGCCAGCAGCGGCTGGGTGTCGCGCTCCGGGTCGACGGTGACGAACAGCACCTGCACCTGGTCGGCCTGCGGGCCCAGTTCCTTCATCACGGCGGCCATCTCGGCCATGGTGGTGGGGCACACGTCGGGGCACTGGGTATAGCCGAAGAACATCAGCACGACCTTGCCCTTGAAGTCGGCCAGGGTGCGCGGCTTGCCGTGGTGGTCGGTCAGGGCGAAGTCGTTCGCGTAGTCGAGCCCGGTCAGGTCGGTGTTCTTGAAGCTGAGCGGCTTGTTGGCCAGCTGGTCGCAGCCCACCATCAGCAGGGCCAGCGCGAAGATCGAGAATAAGCGTTTGAGCATGATCAGAAGCGGACGTAGTGGTCGAGCAGCAGCGCGGCAAACAGCAGCGACAGGTAGATGATCGACCAGGTGAAGGCCTTGCGAGCGCGCAAGTCCGAATAATGGCGGTGGATCTGCCAGCTGTGCCACATGAACACGGCATTGAGCACGACCGCCGAGACCAGATAGATCAGACCGCTCATGCGCACCGCGAACGGCAGCAAGGTGGTCGCGGCCAGCGCGATCGAATACAGCCAGACGTGGAAACCGGTGAAGTTCATGCCGTGCGTGACGGGCAGCATGGGCAGGCCGGAGCGGGCGTAGTCGTCGCGCCGGTACATGGCCAGCGCCCAGAAGTGTGGCGGGGTCCAGACGAAAATGATCAGCACCAGCAACCAGGCCTGCATCGGCACTTCGTTGGCGACCGCGGCCCAGCCCAGCGCCGGCGGCATGGCGCCCGACAGGCCGCCGATGACGATGTTCTGCGGCGTGGCGGGCTTGAGGATCAGGGTGTAGATGACGGCATAGCCGACGAAGGTGATCAGGGTCAGCCACATGGTCAGCGGATTGACCAGGAAATACAGCACGCCCATGCCGGCGCCGCCGATGACGGCCGAAAAGATGACCGTCTGCGTCATGGTCAGTTCGCCCATGGCCGTGGCGCGGCGCGCGGTGCGGGCCATGCGCGCGTCGATTTCGGCTTCCAGCAGGCAGTTGACGGCGAACGCGGCCCCGGCCAGCAGCCAGATGCCGGCCGTGGCGGCGATCACGATGCGCCAGTCGGGCAAGCCGTCGGTGGCGAGGAACATGCCGATGACGGCGCAAAACACAGCCAGCTGGGTCACTCGCGGTTTGGTCAGCGCAAAATACTGGGCGGCGCGGTTGCTCGGTTTATGGGTGGCTGTCTGGGTTGTCATTGGGAATGCGTGGGGTGCCGTTCCTTGAGCACGCTGGTGGACGCGGCAGGAACATGGGACTGGGACTGAATGCGGTAGTTTAACATGGTCACCAACCCGACCAGAACCGCGGCGCCCGCATTATGCAATACCGCCAGCGTCAGGGGGAAGCTGAAGTAGACGGTGGCGATGCCGCTGGCCATCTGCACGGCCAGAATGGCCAGCATGCCCTTGGCCAGCGGACGCAGCGCGGCATGGGGCCAGGCGCGCCACGCGGTCATGGCGAACACGGCGGCGACAACGAAAGCCATGTTGCGGTGGACCCAGTGAATCGCCGTCAGCGCCGAGAACGGCAGGTAGTGGCCGGCGGCCGTTTTGCCCAGCTCGCGCCACAGCGTGAAACCATGTTCGAAGTCCATGTCCGGCACCAGCTTGCCGCCGCACAGGGGGAACTCGGTGCAGGCCAGGGTGGCGTAATTGGTGCTGACCCAGCCGCCAAGGGCGATCTGCACCGTCAGCAACAGCGCGGCGGCCAGCGCCAGCTGCCTGAGGCCCCGTGCTTGGGGGTAGTGCTCAACGTGTGGCAGCAAAGTGCCACCAGCCGTGGAGCCGTCATCCCCGCGAAAGCGGGGACCCATGGAACCGCTGCTCATAGTCGGCATGGGTTCCCGCCTGCGCGGGAACGACGGCGACAAGGCGTCGTTGTGGCGCGCGCCCATCCACACCAGCATGGCCAGCAGGCCCATGCCCAGCAGCAAATGGATCGTCACGATCACCGGTTGCAGTTTCAGCGTGACGGTCCAGGCGCCGAACGCGCCTTGCAGGCAGACGAACAGAAACAGGGCGATCGGCATGGCGGGGGCGAATTGCGCCCGCCGGGTTTTGCGCCACTGCATGATGGCCGTGCCCATCAGCGCCATGATCAGCACGCCGATGCCCATCGCCAGATAGCGGTGGATCATTTCGATCCACGCCTTGACCACGGTGACGGGGCCGGTGGGCATCAGCGCTTCGGCCGCGGCGATTTCGGCGTGCGCCAGGAACGGATTGGCCAGGCCGTAGCAGCCGGGCCAGTCCGGGCAGCCCAGCCCCGAATCGGTCAGGCGCGTGAACGCGCCGAACACGATCAGGTCGAACGTGAGAAACACGGTGGTCCAGACCAGCTTGCGGTACTTGCTGGCGTCGTTGGACATCCAGACCATTGCCAGCGGCAACGCGGCCACCAGCAGGCCCATCACGGCCAGTTGGATCAGGGTGGATGCTTGCATCGACGCTTAACCGATCGCCGAGGCGCGCAGCAGCTTGGAAATATCCTTCTTGATCGCGGCGGCATGCTTGGCGTCGCGCTTTTCCGCGCCGGCCGGATCCGGATCGACGGGGAAGCGCATCATCAGGTTACCCAGCGGATCGATCAGGTACAGGTGGTTGGCGGCATTGCCGCCCTGCTCGACCGGCAGCCACCTGGTCACCGGTTCGGCCGGCGCGCGCAGCAGACGGGTGCCGTCGAACTCGCGCATCAGGGTGGTGTCCAATGGCGTACTGTCGGTTACCAGCCAGACGCGCTCGACGCGGTTCATTTCCTTACCCTGCATCAGGCGCAGCTGACGCATCGTGTAGAGCTGCTTGCGGCACACGGCGCCGCACTCGCCCTTGCCGACCTGCAGCATGACCCACTTGCCCTTGTAGGCTTCCAGCCCGCTGGGCTTGCCGTCCAGGGTGGTGGAACCGAGCTGGGGAATCGGGTGCAGGCGCGGGTCGATCAGCGTGCCGTAATTGGTGCGCCCGGTCGGCTTGATGACGTAATACGTCAGGTAGGAAAAAATCATCGGCGCGGCGCACACCAGCACCACGGCCAGCAGCTTCCAGCGGCCGGATTTCTGCTTGGCCTTGTCGATCGGCCCGGCGTGAGGCGGCGTTGATGAATTAGGGGTTGGCATGGCTTTTTGCACGATCTTTTCCACTTCTAAATCCTGTAATCACGAAAAACAGCAGCGCCATCAAGGCCAGCGCGTACCACTGAAATGCATATCCCTTGTGCTTGTCGACGCCCAGCGCCGGCGCCGGCCAGGCGCGCGCCATGGTGTCGTCCGGCGTGGCGGGCTTGAGCTGCTCAATAAAGAACGGCTGCAGCGCCATGCCGCTGGCGGCGCTGAACTGGGCCGGTTCGATATTCTGCAGGATGGCGCGGCGCCCCACGGGCGTCGGCTCGCCCAGCTGCATCACGCGGCCCATGCTGGTGCGCGCCGTGCCGGTGACCGTCACCGTGCCTGCCGGCGTATCGAAGGCCGGCAGGCGGTTGTGTTCCGCAGTGTAGCGCGGCAGCCAGCCGCGCGCGACCAGCACGTGCTGGTTGGAGCCGGCAATGCGCAGGGGCATCAGCAAATAAAAGCCGACCTTGCCTTCCTGCGGGCGGTTGTCGAGGAACACCGGCCAGTCGCGCACGAATTCGCCGGTGACGGACACGGTGCGAAATTCCACCGCCTCGGGCGCGAGCGCTTGGGCGCCGATGCGCAGCGGTTCGCCGGCGCTGCGCTCGGTCAGTTTTTGCTGCGCGGCGGTCTTGTCGTCGGCGCGGCGCGTTTGCCAGTTGCCCAGCGCGATGCCAAGCGCGACCAGCAGCACGGTGGCAATGAAGGGGATCAGACGGAAGCGGAAGCTCAAGCGCATTACAATGGGACCTTAGCCAACCCACAATTAACCATCATGAAAATCTTCGTCGCCATCGCGTTCATCCTGATCATCGGCAGCCTCGGTTCCGCGCTGTTTTTCCTGATGCGCGACAAGGGCAAGAGCAACCGCACCGTCAATGCGCTGGCCATGCGGGTCGGTTTGTCGATCACCCTGTTTCTGATGCTGCTGGGCGCCTACAAGATGGGCTGGATCGCACCGACGGGGATCCGCTGAGCAAGCCTGTCTAACCAATAACCACCAGCCCAAAAACCGTCGTCCCCGCGTAGGCGGGGACCCATAGTATGGCGAACGGAGCCACGGTGCTATGGATCCCCGCCTGCGCGGGGACGACGTTAACGCTTTGATTGGTCTTGCCGGCGCCCTGCTTCGGTCATGTTGCCGAAGCGGGCGCCGCTACCGGCTTACAGCCAGTACACCACCACATACAGACCCAGCCATACAACGTCAACGAAGTGCCAGTACCAGGCAGCGCCTTCGAAGCCGAAATGGTTGTCGGCCGTGAAGTGCCCCTTCATCAGGCGATACAGTACCACTGCCAGCATGATCGCGCCGACGGTGACGTGGAAACCGTGGAAGCCGGTCAGCATGAAGAAGGTCGAGCCGTAGATGCCGGACGTCAGTTTCAGGTTCAGCTCGCTGTAAGCGTGCATGTACTCGTACACCTGGAAGCCCATGAACACGGCGCCCAGCAGCACGGTGGCGGCCAGCCAGAAGGCGGTTTTGCCGCGCTGGCCCAGACGCAGCGCGTGGTGCGAAATCGTCAAGGTCACGCCCGAGGTCAGCAGCAGCGCGGTGTTGATGGTCGGAATCGGGAACGGCCCCATCGTCGAGAAGCTGTCGACCACGCCGGCAGGACCGGTGTTGCCCCACTGGGCAGCGAAGTCGGGCCACAGAACTTTGTGGTCCAGGTCGGCCAGCCACGGCATGCTGATGGCGCGGGCATAGAACAGCGCGCCAAAGAAGGCGGCGAAGAACATGACTTCGGAGAAAATGAACCAGCTCATCGACCAGCGGAACGACAGGTCGATGCGCTTGCCGTACTGGCCCGCTTCCGACTCGGCAAAGGCGTCGCCGAACCAGAAATACAGCACCAGCAAGGTCGCGGCCAGGCCGACCAGATTGACCGCAGGACCCCACGCGGCGTCATTGACCCAGCCCGAGGCACCGATCATCGTCACCAACAGCGAAATGCCAGCAGCCATCGGCCACTTGGAGGGACCCGGCACAAAATAATACGGTGCTGCGTGTGATGAACTCATCTTCAATCTCCTAAATCTATCTATTGAGTCAATTGCTAGGCTGCGCTTGTGCTCTGCTTGTATTCAACTACGTATTCTTTACTTAAACCTGTACCACAACCGGTTACTGCGCGACCGCCACCTTCACCAGCAACACCAGCACGCCGATGAACAGCAGCACCCCGATCAGCCCGGCGATGATCACGTGCACCGGATTCAGGTTGGCGGCATCCTTCTCGTAATCGGCCCGCTTGCGGATGCCGAAAAACGACCAGAACACTGCCTTCATCGTCGCGCCGAACGAGGCGTTGCGCTGAGGTTGATTTTGCTGGTCCTGCTGGCCCGGCTTACTCGGTTCGTCCACTGGCGGCCCCAACCTTGGCAGCTGCCTGCGTACCCGCTATCTCAAAAAACGTGTACGACAGGGTAATCGTCTTGATCTCGCTAGGCAGCTTGGGGTCGATGAAAAACACGACCGGCATCTGCTTGGCTTCATTCGCCTGCAAGGTCTGCTGCTTGAAACAGAAGCATTCGACCTTCTTGAAATACTGCCCGGCCGTCTGCGGCGCGTGGCTCGGTATCGCCTGCGCCTGCACCGTGCGCGCCTGGGTGTTGACCACCTCGTACGTCACGGTAGCCAGCTCGCCCGGGTGCACCTGGATGCTGCTCTGGGTCGGGCGAAACCGCCATGGACCTTGCGAGTTGCCATCCAGCTCCACCGTGATGGTGCGCGTCTTGTCGATCTGGGTGTTGGGATCGCGTTCGACCGTGCCATCCGGCTGGGTCAGCACGTTAATGCCCATCACTTCACACAATTCCTTGTACATCGGAATGAGCGCATAGCCGAAGCCGAACATCAGGAAGGCAATCACCACCAGCTTGCCCAGCATCGCCTTGTTCAGCGAGATGCGGCCAGACTGTTCGCGCTCGATTTCACGCGCGATCTCCTGGTTCGGGTCGGTACTCACGTCAGTTCCACAGCCGCTTGATGAACACCAGTGCGAAGAAACACACCGCAATGGCGCCGATGATCAGACCAGTGCGCAAATTGTTGGGTTTTTTCGGTTCGGACATGTTCGTCTCACAGAGTGCAACAGCGCGCCGGCCCGGAGGCGGCGC
Organism: Janthinobacterium lividum; assembly: GCA_943372275.1. Taxonomy (GTDB): domain Bacteria; phylum Pseudomonadota; class Gammaproteobacteria; order Burkholderiales; family Burkholderiaceae_D; genus Telluria_A; species Telluria_A lividum_A. Next base: position 19,623 of record CALRYE020000046.1, on the reverse strand, counting down.
GCTGCCGTGCTACAAATTACTTCACCAGCGGTGGCGTTTCAAAGGTGTGGAACGGCGCCGGGCTCGGCACGGTCCATTCCAGGCCTTCCGCGCCATCCCATGGCTTGTCGGCCGCTTTCGCGCCGCCACGGATGGTCGGCAGGATCACCGCGAACAGGAAGTACACCTGCGACAGACCGAAACCGAACGCGCCGATCGAGGCGATCGTGTTGAAGTCGGTGAACTGCGCCGGGTAATCGGCGTAGCGGCGCGGCATCCCTGCCAGACCCAGGAAGTGCATTGGGAAGAAGGTGATGTTGAACGTGATCAGCGATGCCCAGAAGTGAATCTTGCCGCGCGTTTCGTTGTACATGTGACCGGTCCACTTCGGCGACCAGTAGTAGAAGCCGGCGAACAGCGCGAACAGGGAACCTGCCACCAGCACGTAGTGGAAGTGGGCCACGACGTAGTAGGTATCTTGCAGCTGGATGTCGATCGGGGTCACAGCCAGGATCAGGCCGGTAAAGCCGCCCATGGTGAACACGAAGATGAAGCCGACCGAAAACAGCATCGGGGTTTCGAACGTCATCGAACCGCGCCACATGGTGGCGATCCAGTTGAACACTTTCACGCCGGTCGGTACCGCGATCAGCATGGTGGCGTACATGAAGAACAGCTGGCTGGTCACTGGCATGCCGGTAGTGAACATGTGGTGGGCCCAGACGATGAACGACAGAATCGCGATCGACGCCGTGGCGTACACCATCGAGGCGTAACCGAACAGCGGCTTGCGGGCAAACGCCGGCAGGATCTGCGAGACGATACCGAACGCCGGCAGAATCATGATGTACACCTCGGGGTGACCGAAGAACCAGAAGATGTGCTGGTACATGACCGGGTCGCCGCCGCCGGCAGCGTTAAAGAACGAGGTGCCGAAGTGACGGTCGGTCAGGGTCATGGTGATCGCGCCAGCCAACACGGGCATCACGGCGATCAGCAGGTAGGCGGTGATCAGCCAGGTCCAGCAGAACATCGGCATCTTCATCAGCGTCATGCCGGGCGCGCGCATGTTCAGGATGGTGACGATGATGTTGATCGAACCCATGATCGACGAGGCGCCCATCAGGTGCATGGCGAAAATACCCATGTCCATGCCGGGGCCCATCTGGGTCGACAGCGGCGCGTACAGGGTCCAGCCGGCCGCGGTGGCGCCGCCCGGAACGAAGAACGAGCCGGCCAGCAGCAGCGCCGCAGGCGGCAGCAGCCAGAACGAGAAGTTGTTCATGCGGGCAAACGCCATGTCCGACGCGCCGACCTGCAGCGGGATCATCCAGTTGGCGAAGCCGACGAAGGCCGGCATGATGGCGCCGAACACCATCACCAGACCGTGCATGGTGGTCAATTGATTGAAGAACTCAGGCTGGAAGAACTGCAGGCCCGGCTTGTACAGCTCGGTGCGGATCATCAGTGCCAGCACGCCGCCCGACAGCAACATGATGAGCGAGAACCACAGGTACAGGGTACCGATATCCTTGTGGTTGGTCGCGAACAGCCAGCGCGTGGCGCCGGTCGGCGTGTGGTGCGCATGGTCGTGGTCGTGCGCGTGGTCGTGACCGTGACCGTGATCGATTGTGCTTGTGCTCATGATTTATCCTTACTTACGTGCAGCCAGAATTTCGGCTGGTTGAACGATGTTTTCCGCAGCCTTGTTCGACCAGTTGTTGCGGGTATAGGTAATCACCGCAGCAATATCCGAATCCGACAGTTGCTTCCAGGCCGGCATTTCCGACGGATACTTACCGCTCTTCTGGCCGTTGAGCAGCACGTCGATCTGAGCGGCCTTCGGGCCGTTGACGATGGCCGAGCCGTCCAGCGGCGCGAACGCGCCCGGCACGCCCTTGCCGTTGGCCTGGTGGCAGACCGCGCAATTGGCGGCGTACACTTTGTCGCCCTTGGTTTTCAGTTCGTCGATGGTCCAGACCTTGGCGGGATCGTCGGCCAGAGCGGCCATTTCGGCTTTCTTCTTGCCCACCCATGCCGTGTAGTCGGCGTCGGAGACGACCTTGACGACGATCGGCATGAAGGCGTGTTCTTTGCCGCACAGTTCCACGCACTGGCCGCGGTAGGTGCCGATCTTGTCGGTCTTGAACCAGGTGTCGCGCACGAAGCCGGGGATGGCATCCTGCTTGACGCCGAAGGCGGGAATGGTCCAGCCGTGGATCACGTCGTTGGCGGTGGTGACGACACGGATCTTTTTATTGACCGGCACGACCACTTCGTTATCGACTTCCATCAGGTAGTTTTCGGTGCGGGGCTGCGACGGCGCCACGCCTGGGGAGCCGACCTGTTCGCGCGGGGTGGACAGGCTCGACAGGAAGGAAATGCCCTCTCCTTCGCCCTTGAGGTAATCGTAACCCCATTTCCACTGCATGCCGGTGGCCTTGATGGTGATGTCGGCGTTGGAGGTGTCTTTCATGCCCACGACGGTCTTGGTTGCTGGCAGGGCCATGCCGATGACGATCAGGAAAGGCACGACGGTCCAGGCGATTTCGACGGCGGTCGACTCGTGGAAGGTGGCTGGCTTGTGGCCCAGCGACTTGCGGTGCTTGAAGACCGAATAGAACATCACCCCGAACACCGCCACGAAGATCACCATGCAGACGACCATCATCCAGGTGTGCAGGTCATTGATTTCGGTAGCGATCTGCGTGACAGGCGTTTGCAGGTTCAACTGGTAATCAACTGGACGCCCCTGCATTTCCGGCGCAGCCAGTGCGGCCGTGCTGGCCGTAACGGCCAGACCGAGCATCAAGGCTTGAAGTCGCTTTGCATATGTCATGTTTTCCCCAACCACCCAAGAATAAGAATATTTTTAAACGTCGGCCTGCAGCTGCCGGCGCTTCCGAAACCATTACACAAAAAGGCTCCACGTTGCCCCGGCGCGCATACTGCCCGCAGGACCCGACTGGAACCATGACATCGACCACAAGTGATTGGTGAACCACACCGAGGAACGCCGACTTGCTATCGCCCCGACCGCGAAGGTTGAGGCTTAACATCCAGCAACCACACATTTAGTCGACAAAATTAGTCGTTGATTATACTCAAGGAGTGACATGCACATCAAGGGAAAATCCGGCCGCCAAGGGCGAAAGCGCTTGTTTTGCGCGGTTTTGGGGCGTTAAAATCGGGCCGCGCCGACGCCGCCGACGCGGCCGAATCGTCCAATTTTTCACGCCGTACTCGCGCGAGGCAAGTGGCTGACGGCGTCAGTACCGGCGAGTACCCCTTGTACTCGCGCAGGCGAGTACCCATACCACCGCAGATCAACCGTGCCATGGGCACGACACGGGCGCCCAGCCCTGGGCAACGACAACGCTAGCCCTTGCGCGGCATGAATCGCACAATCGCCTCGCCCGCGGCCGTGACTTTGGGCGCCGGCCGGAACGCGTGGCCGTAGATCACCTCGAACGTCAAGGTCAGCTTGCCGTCGCGATTGCGTTGTTTTTCCAGCGCATCGAGCACCCGCTGCCAGGCCTGGCGCCCGATCAGCCCGCGCCGCCGCGTGGCCAGCGGATTGCCGCCCAGTGCGCGCGTGTCGGCCAACAGATCCTGCACCCGGTCGTACGTAACGGTAATGACCTCCATATCCATGACCGGCGTGGAAAACCCCGCCCCCGCCAGCTGGTCGCCAAAGTCGTGCATGTCGACAAACGGCAGCACGTGGGGCGCGCTATCCAGCACGGCGAAAGCCGTACGCAACTCGCGCAGGCTGTCCGGCCCGAAACTGGAGAACATCAGCAAGCCCTCGTTGCGCAGCACCCGGCGCCACTCGGTAAATACAACGTCCGGCTGCGGATGCCAGTGCAACGCCAGGTTGGACCACACCATGTCGACCGAGTTCGGCCCCATCGGTAAATTGCCGAAGTCGCCGCACAGCGCCTGCACCCCGCCCTTGGACGGCATCAGCCGCCCCAGCAGTTTGTTCAGCGTGCCGCGCTGGGCCAGCGGACCATTGGCCTGCACGGCCATGGCGACGGATGCGTCCACCCCCACCACTTGCGCCGCCGGATAACGCTGCTGCAATTGTTCCAGCGCCTTGCCGACGCCGCATCCGGCGTCCAGCACGCGCTCGGGGCTGAGCTTGACCAGATCAAGGCGCTCGAACATCCGGCTGGCGATCTCGGCGCGCAGGAAGTCGGCCCGCTCCAATCGCGCCGGACGGGCGAACAGGGACCGCACGTTATGCGCGCTGATCGGGGCGCTCAGGGTCGAAGCGTCCGGAATCGATGCGTCCGAGGCCGGTGCGCTCAAGTTCGCGGCATTCAAATCAGGGGGAGTGGTCATGGCAAGTACGGCTGGGATGCGATAATAAGGAGTTGGCGTGCTAAGGGGTTGGCGTACGCGCCCGAGGACGCGCCGAAGCCGGGTAGTGTAACCGTTTGCCGGAAGGCCAGCTATGAACGAGCGTTTTTGGCGCTGGTCGCGCGCGGCGGCGCGGGCCCTGCTGCCATGGTCGTGCGCGCTATGCCAGGCGCGCTGCGACGCGGCCGTGTGCGCCGCCTGCCGCGCCGCGTATCTGGCGCCGCGGGTGCCGCGCTGTCCGCGCTGCGCCAATCCGTGCGCGCCGCGCGACGCGCTGCGTCCGTGCGGCGTGTGCCAGGCGCGCCGGCCCAGCTACGACGCCACCATTGTCGCCGCCGACTATGCCGCCCCGCTCGACCAGCTGGTGCTGCAGCTGAAATTCGGTGCGGCCCTGGCGCTGGCGCCGTGGCTGGCCGCGGCCTTGCGCGACGCCGTGCTGAGCGGACGGCGGCCGCAGCTGCCTAATCTGCTGTGCCCGGTGCCGCTGAGCGCCGCCAGGCTGCGCCAGCGCGGCTACAATCAGGCGCTGGAAATCGCCCGGCCGCTGGCGCGCGGGCTGGGCATTCCCCTGCATGCGCGCCTGGCGCTGCGCCCGCTGGACACGCCGGCCCAGTCGGGCGTGGCGCCGGGCGAGCGCCAGCGCAACATGCGCAACGCCTTCATCGTCGCGCCGGACGCGCTGGCCCTGGTGCGCGGCCAGCACATCGGCGTGGTCGACGACGTCATGACCAGCGGCCACACGCTCGATGCGCTGGCCGCGACGTTCAAGCGCTTCGGCGCGGTCCGGGTCAGCAACCTGGTCTTTGCGCGCACGCCGCCGCACTGAGGCCAGGCGGCACTATGCACTGCACAATGCACTTATTAAGGAGACAGATTTGTTCCACGTCGTACTGGTCGAACCCGAGATTCCCCCCAACACGGGCAACATCATCCGCCTGTGCGCCAACACGGGGGCCCAGCTGCACCTGATCGAGCCGCTCGGCTTTCCGCTGGACGACGCCAAGATGCGCCGCGCCGGGCTGGACTATCATGACTACGCCACCATGCAGGTGCACAAGAACTGGGACGCCTTCCTGGCCGCCGCCCAGCCCGATCCGGCGCGCATGTTCGCCCTGACCACCCACGGCTCGGCGCCGTTTGCCGACGCCACTTTCCTGCCGGGCGACGTGTTCGTGTTCGGCGCGGAAACGCGCGGTCTGACGCCGGCGCTGCGCGAATCGTTCGCGCCGGCCCAGCGCATCCGCCTGCCGATGCGGCCCGACAACCGCAGCCTGAACCTGTCGAACACGGTGGCCGTGGTGGTGTTCGAAGCCTGGCGCCAGAACGGTTACGCGGGCGGCGCCTGAGACGGCCCGCTGCGCCGGCCATGCGCGGCGCATATGCAAACAACATCATGACGGGTACGATAGGCTGCACGCGGGCGCAGAGTCCGCTCAGGCTTTATCATCGTTCTCATCAACGTTGCATCCGAGCGATCATGATCAAACTGCAATTACTGTTAAGCCAGCCCAACCACGAAGCGCAGCTCGATCCCGGCGTGTGCGCCCGGCTCGAAGCGCTCGGCATGCACATCACCGGCAGCGGCCTGGCGACGGTCTCGGCCGACATCGCGCCGGACGCGTACGAGCGGCTGTTCGGCCCGCCTCCAGCCCTGCAGGCCGGTTGCGTGGCCACGCCGCAGGCCGCGCCCAGCCTGCCCGTGCCCGCGGATCTGGCCGACAGCGTCAAGCTGGTCACCATTGCCGCGCGTCCGGCCGACATGGCGTGACGGCGCCCGATGTCAGCCATACGAACTCGCCCAATACGAATCACCATCACCTTAGGGGAATCCCATGCAGCCATTTAAGTCCCGCGCACCATATTCCTCCCCGGGAAGCGAACAGCAGCCGTCCGACATCCTGCGCATCGCCATCACCTTCAAGGGCCGTTCCGGCACCGGGCCGACCAAGGTGCCGGCGCGCCTGTCGTCAAGCAGCATCCTGCACTTCGAGCCGCAGCCGGGCGAAATGGAAACGGCCGTGGAAACCTTGCGCCGGCGCGGCTTTGTCGTTACCGGCAAGGGCCGCATGACGGTGTCGGTACGCGGCACCCGCGCCCTGTTCGAAGAAGTGTTCGGCACCAAACTGTCCGCCTTTAAACTCAGCGGGGCGCTGAGCTACTCCAGCCACGCCGTGTACTATCCGGCCGCCGGGGCGCCGTGGAATCCCGACCCGGAAGTGGCCGGCCTGATCGACGACGCGTATATCCAGTGGCCGCATATTTATCTGTCGGAACCGGCCACGCCGGCCGCTCCCGTGGCCGATCCGCAGGCCAGCCAGCGTCCGCCCGACGTCGGCTACTTCCACCTCGATGTGCTCGACGGGGTGCCGTCGCGCCTGAACGTGCCGCCCATCCACCGCGAGCGCAACCAGGGCGAAGGCATCCGCGTAGCCATGATCGACACCGGGTTCGACCATTCGCACCCATGGTTCACGCGCAACAGCTTTACCTCGTCGGTGGTGCTGGCGGCCTCGGCCACCAACCGCGACACCGACCCGGGCAGCCATGGCACGGGCGAGTCGGCCAACGTGTTCGCCGTCGCGCCCAAGGTCACCTTTATCGGCGTCAAGCTGGGCGACGATGCCAATCCGGAAGGTGGCGCCAGCATCCTGGAAGGCTTTCAGGAAGCGCTCAAGCACAAGCCGCACATCATCACGGTCAGCATGTGCTACGACCTGCGCGACATGGATGGCCGCACGGAACTGAACGAACTGCCCAACGGCTTAAAACCGCTGGAAGCGGAAATCCAGGCGGCAATCGCCGCCGGCATCGTGGTGGTGTTCTCGGCCGGTAACGGCCACTACGCCTTCCCCGCGTCCATGCCGGAAGTGCTGGCCGTGGGCGGCACCTATGTGGCCGAAGACGGCAGCATGCGCGCCTCCGATTACGCCTCGGCCTTCACCAGCAAGATCTATTCGGGCCGCCATGTGCCGGACGTGTGCGGCCTGGTCGGCATGCTGCCCTACGCCGACTACATCATGCTGCCGGTGCCGCCGGGCGCGGACATCGACACGGCCAACGCCTCGCACGACGGCACCAAGCCGGGCGACGGCTGGGCCGTGTTCAGCGGCACCTCGGCCTCGGCGCCGCAGATCGCCGGCGTCTGCGCCCTGCTGCTGCAACGCAATCCGCGCCTGACGCCGGCCGAAATCAAGTCGCTACTGACGCGCACCGCCATCGATGTACGCGAAGGCAATGCCAGCCCGGCCAGCGATCCGGAAGGGGTGGGCATCAAGGCCGGCCCCGGCACCGACGGCGCCACCGGCGCCGGGCTGGTCAACGCATTTGCCGCGTGGCAGCAGGCCGCGCCCATGCTGCTGACCTTTAATCCACAATCTTGAGCGGGACACTGACTTCCATGGCAGAACAACAACATCAACATCCCGTCATTCGGGTCGGCTTGATCGGCTACGGCTTTTCAGGCGCCACGTTTCAGGCGCCGCTGATCAAGGCCGTCGCCGGCCTGGCGCTGACGCGGGTGTGTTCCAGCAAACCCGAGCTGGTGCAGCGCGACTTTCCCGGCGTGACGGTGGTGGCCGACCCGGCCGAGCTGATTGCCTGCGCCGAGGTCGATCTGGTGGTGGTGGCCACGACTAACACGACCCACTATGCGCTGGCCCGGCAGGCGCTGTTGGCCGGCAAGCATGTGGTGGTGGAAAAGCCGTTCACCGTGACGCTGGACGAAGCGGAAGAATTGCTCGCGCTGGCCGAGCAGCAGCAGCGGGTGCTGAGCGTGTTTCACAACCGCCGCTGGGACAATGATTTCCTGACCGTGAAGGCGCTGATTGCGTCGGGCATGCTGGGCGACGTGAACACGTTCGAATCGCACTTCGACCGCTACCGGCCGGTGGTGCGGCCGCGCTGGCGCGAGCAGGATCTGCCCGGTTCCGGCATGTTGTACGACCTGGGCTCGCACCTGATCGATCAGGCGCTGGTGCTGTTCGGCACGCCGGACAGCGTGCAGTGCGACATGGGCATCCAGCGCCTGGGCGGGCTGGCCGACGATTATTTCCACCTGACGTTGCGCTACGGCGCGCGGCGGGTGATCTTGCACTCGGCCATGATCGTGCATACGCCGGGGCCGCGCTTTCTGGTGCATGGCGAGCTGGGCACGTACAGCAAGCACGGGCTCGATCCGCAGGAAAGCGCGCTGCTGCGCGGCGAAGGCCCCGGGTCGCCGGGCTGGGGCGTGGAGCCGGAAGCGCTGCATGGCAAGATCAGTTTTGCCAAGGATGGGCTGACGGTCAAGGGCGAAGTCGAGTCGCTGGCGGGCAGCTACGAGAAGTATTACGAGGCCGTGGTCGAGGCGATCACGCTGGGCAAACCGGTGCCGGTGACGGGCAGTGAAGCGCTGGCGGTGATGAAGATCATCCGGCTGGCCGTGCAGAGCCATGCGGAACAGCGGACGGTGGTGGTCGGCTAGCTCTGATGACCGATAGTTAGCTCCTGCTATGAGAGTCAACTCCCGCTGTCCTCGCGAAGGCGAGGACCCATAGCACCTGTGAGTAGCGACAACGTGCGCTTCCACTGCGCAAGCATGCTATGGGTCCCCGCCTCCGCGGGGACACGTTAACAGGCGTTAGGGATTACTCTTCAAACATCCACATTCGCATTCAAATACGACTTCAACACCCGCACCACGCTGGCATGGTCTTCCACGCCCGGCAATCCCGACACGGTAATCGTCCCGATCATGCCGCTGCCTTTCAGAATGATCGGAAACGCGCCGCCATGGGCCGCATATTCGCGAATGTCGTACAGCGGCATGGCATCGATATCGCCGCCCTTGCTCTTGACATCCGTGTGCACGTAAAACGATGAATGCCCGGTGCGGTTGACCAGATTGTTCTTGCGCCGGATCCACTCCACATTGTCGTTGGTGGTCCCCGTCATGGCATGAAAGAACAGCTTCTGGCCATTGCGCGTGATATCGACCGTTACGTTCTGCTTCCTGGCCTTGGCGTTTTCCACGATCCGGTTGCCGATCTCCAGCGCCATGTCGTTGGTGAACTGGGTAAATTGCAGCTCCTGCTCCTGACGCTTGAGCGTCTCCAGCGGCACCACGTTCGCTTCATTCATCTTCGTTCCCCCTGCCTTGGTAGCGCCGGCGGCGGAATTGCCTGCCGCCGGCGTGTTGCCTGCCGCACCGCCGGTGGTCGCCTTGGCGGTCAGCACATCGAGCGCCGCCGACACATACGTCAGCGGAGCGTTCCAGTTGATTGCCACTTCATTGCTGGCGTAACTGCACATATGGTCCAGATACGCGGTGGCCGCCAGCTTGCCCGGGTACTGCACCTTGCAGTCGCCCTGATCCTGCCGCCCCGCCTGCGGACCGCCCACCAGGAAGCCCGGCACGGGTGCCGCGACCTTGTCGGCTTCGGTCGGCCGATGATGCGGGTACAGCGGCGGGCGCGCGCCGACGCCGGTGACGAACGAATACCCCACCGCATTGCGGCCAAGCACATAGTCCAGGCCCGACTGGGCCGCGTCCAGATACTCGCGCTGGCCGTTCAGGCGATACGCCTGGATCAGCATCATGGCCTGATTCATCACCACGGCGTTGCTGCCCCACACAAAATCGGGCTGCGCCATGGCGACCTTGTAGGCCGACGACTTCCATTCGCCCGTCAGCCTGGCGGCCAGCGTATCGATGCGGCTGGCAATCAGCTTGCGGTCCGCCACGGGCGACAGGTGGCGCAGATGGTGCGCCAGCGACATCCATGGCAAACCATGCACATCGCTCCAGCCCGGCACGCCGTTTTTCACGGAATCGGCCTTCATGGCCGTGTAATAGCTGTCTTTGCCGGTGCTGATGTACAACTCGGCGGCAGCCCAGGCGAATTCGTCGTCGACCTTGCCGTCGCCGTACTCGCCCGTCGAGATATCGGCCGGATTCTTGAACAGCAGCGCCGGGTTGGCCTGCGCCCATTTCCAGGCGCTTTCGGCCGACGCCAGCATCTTGGTGGACATGCCCGGCCGCTGCTTGTCGAACGGCTTCAGAACGCGCGCGGCCGCGGCCATTGTGGCGGCGTAATCGAGCGCCGCCGCCGTGCTCTTGGCCACCACGTAGCGCGTGCCGGCATCGGTCTTGTCGGGCATGACGAAGCCGTCGAAGCGCTTGTTGGTCAGCTTGTGATATACGCCGCCATCGTTGGGGTCCTGCATGGTCAGCATCCACTCCAGATTCCACAGCACTTCGCTGAGAATGTCCGGCAAGCCATTGCCCGACTCGGGAATGGCCAGGTTCTGCTTATTGAAGTATTCCGGGAAGTGCTCGTACGCCGCCAGCAAGGTGTAGGTGGAAATACCCGAGTTGACGATGTACTTGTTGTAGTCGCCCGCGTCGTACCAGCCCTTGGGGCTGGACAGCACGGTGCCTTCCGGACGGGCTTTCGAGGCGGCCGAGGCATGCACCAGCACCTTGTCGTCCGGATGGCCGGCGGGCCGCGCGAACACGCCGGCGTATTTGGCCGGCAATTCGATGCTGGCGCGGTTGTAATACAGGGCCTTGATCGACGCCGCGTTGAGCGCATTGTAGGCATCCGGGCCAACCGTGAACGGATCGGACACCGGCGCGCCGGCCACTTTCAGGCGGTACTTGCCCGGTGTGGCGAGCGACGAGAAATCGGCCAGCCGCACCGTTTCGGCGGACGGCGCCCACAGCGCCGGCTTGCTCAGCTGGCCGCGCAGCACGGTGGCGCCGGTGTCGGCGCGCACGACTTCGAAACCGCTGCCGGTGCTTTCAGGCACCACGGCAATCGTGCTGGCCGCGGGGGCGAAGCCCAGTTGATTGACTTTGATGATGCCGCCGGTGGCGGCGCTGGTGCCGCCCGCTGGCAACGCCAGCGCCAGCGCCAGCAGCAGTGCCAGCGGTTTCAGGGAGGGCAGCGGAAAGCTCATGAGGGCGCGCTTCATGCAACCACCTTCACATCGAGGGCCGCATCCGGTTCCGGCTCGTCGTCATGATTGAACGGCGCATACCAGCAGGCCAGGAACGAAGGAATGGTGGCAATCATCACGAACACGAAGTAGCTGACGTACCCCATCGACACCTGCATGTGGCCGCTGACCACGCCGGTGACCATGCCGCACAGGCCCATCAGGCCGGTACCGAAGGCGTAGTGGGTGGTGGTGTACTTGCCCGGTGCCAGCTGCTGCATCAGGTAAATCATGAAGCCGACCGAACCGAAGCCGTAGAAGAACTTCTCGATCACCACGCCGGCCGTGATCGAAAACAGGCTGGTCGGCAAGTACATCGCCATGATCAGGAAGGTAACGTTGGGAATGTTGACCGCGCAGCAGAGCGTGAACAGGGTCGATTTCAAGCCGCGCTTGGCGACGAAAATGCCGCCCAGCAGGGAGCCCAGCAGCACCGCGGCCAGGCCGTAGGTGCCGTAGATCAGGCCCAGCATCTCGTTGGACAGGCCCAGTCCGCCCTTGGAGGCAGGATCGACCATGAAGAACGGGCCGATCTTTTCCAGGAAACCGATACTGAGACGGAACAGAAATGCGAAGGCGATCATGCGCCATACGTCGCGCTTCTGGAAAAAGGTAATGAAGGAATCGACCAGGATGTGGCCCGCTTCCGGCACCGTGGACGGGGTGTTTTCCGCCTTGGCGCCATCGGGCATGACAAACTTGTGCCACAGGGCCATCAGCAGGGTGACGCCGCCGCACAGGTAAAAAATCACGCGCCAGGCGTCGATCCAGTCCGGACCGAACACGTTGGGGTCGTGCTTGAAGACATTGACGTGCAGGTAGCCGGACAGATACACCATGCCGCCCGAGGCGACGATGGGGCCGATGTTCCACGACAGCGACTGGATGCCGCAATACAGCGACTGGGCGCGGGTGTTGAGCGAGGTGACATACACGCCGTCGCTGGCGATATCTTGCGTGGCGCCGATAAACGACAGGCACCAGAACATGGCCATCAGCACAGCCATGTAGCCGGGCATGGACATGGCCAGCGCGATGCCGGCAAAGCCGACGCCGACCAGCACTTGCGCGGCCAGCACGAAAAACTTCTTGGTGCGGTACATCTCGACAAACGGGGCGAACACCGGCTTGATGGTATACGCCAGGATCAGCATGCTGGAGTACTGGGCGGCCTTGCCGTTGTCCATCCCCAGGTTCTTGAACATGATGGCCGTCACGCTGGTCAACATCACGTAGCACAGGGCCATCGTGAAGTACCCCGTGGGCACCCATAGCAACGGTGACACAGTCGGCTTAGCTGGCTTTATATCGCGCATAGTTTTCAGTTTCCAAAGTCGAGACAGCAAACATGCCAGCGACGATGCTCTCCAACATCGCGCGCCGGCATGATCAAGAAGTACAGGGACGGACGGGTAAAACCTTAACCTTGCAGCTTGCGCTGGGCGGCAACGAACTCACGATACCAGTAAGCACTCTCTTTCGGGGTGCGTTGTTGCGTAGCGTAATCAACGTGGACGATGCCGAAGCGCTTGGCGTAGCCGGAATTCCACTCGAAGTTGTCGAGCAAGCTCCACAGGAAATAGCCCTGCACGTCGACGCCGCCGGCCATCGCTTCGGCCAGCGCGTCCAAATGCATCTTGACGAATTCGATGCGGCCATGGTCGGGCACGGTGCCTTCGACGACGCTGTCCGGATTGGCCATGCCGTTTTCGGTGATGTAGATCGGTGGCAGCTCGTACTGGCCCTTCAGTTTCAGCAGCAGTTCCGGCAAGCCTTGCGGGTAGATTTCCCAGCCCATGTCGGTGGTGCCCAGCAACGCCGGCGGCGTCTTCGGCGGCGTCTCGGCGCTGCAGAAGGCGCGGAAGTAGTAGTTGCAACCCAAAAAGTCGATCGGCTGGTGGATGACTTCCATGTCGCCCGCGTGCACCACCGGCGCTTTGTCGCCGTGGGCTTTCAGGGCCAGTTCCGGGTAGTGGCCCTTGAAGATCGGGTCCATGAACCACTCGACCGACTTCGACCATTCCAGTTCGGCCATATTGCGGTCCGCTTCGGAATCGGTGGCCGGATCGGCGGTCCACTGGTTCAGCACGATGCCCAGCTTGGCCGAGGTGTTGGCCGCGCGCATGGCTTGCATGCCCAGACCGTGCGACAGCAGCAGGTGGTGCGACACTTGAATGGCTTGCTTGGCATCGGTCACGCCCGGGGCGAACTGCGAATTGCCGTAGCCCAGGTTGGCCGTGCACCATGGCTCGTTGTGGGTGGCGATGGCTTCGATGCGGTTGCCGAAACGGCGCGCCACTTCATGGGCGTACTCGCCGAAACGGGCGGCGGTGTCGCGGTTGAGCCAACCGCCATCGTTCTGCAAGCCCTGCGGCAGATCCCAGTGGTACAAGGTCAGGTGCGACTTGATGCCCTTGGCGGCCAGTTCGTCGATCAGACGGTCGTAGAAATCAAACCCTTTTTCATTCCAGGCGCCCTTGCCTTCCGGCTGCACGCGTGCCCAGGCCATCGAGAAGCGGTACGCGTCCACGCCCAGCGACGCGATGATGCCGACGTCTTCCTTGTAGCGGTTGTAGTGGTCGCATGCGACGGTGCCGTCGCTCTGGTCCTTGATGTTGGCTGGGTTGCTGCAAAAGGTATCCCAGATCGATGGGCCTTTGCCGTCTTGCGCGTGTGCGCCCTCGATCTGGAATGCGCTGGTGGCGACGCCCCAGGTGAAGTCGGCGGGAAATTGGTTTGATTTTGTCATGACAGAACTCGTATCGTTGGTGCGAATTAGAACGGAGAAACGCGGCGTATCAAGGGATAACCACGACATGGGTGCCGCCATCCCTGACCGGACGACGGAAAGCGTTGCCAGCGGATGAAGACTAGGCGGGGCTGGCAGTCATGGGAGGGCACGGCGGCTGATACCGCGACAGCGGGCAAGGATAGGGATCGCGCATACGACACGCGGCCTGCTGGGCGGGGTTTTTCATGCTGTCTCCACAACTGGGTTTATTATTTTGCGTACCTTTGGCGGTTGATACCGCTCTCATTTGCTTGAAATCGATTTCATGGTACAGTTTTCCGCCAGACAAAGTCAAACGAAATATTGGCCAAACCGGCCAGCGTTTTTGATTAAATGGGGGAGTTTGCCGGGCAAACATGGCGTTTAGACCACGTTGCCGGCGATTGGACGGCGCATTACGCGCGGATCTTGCTGAGCAGCTTGGTGGTGGACCGGTCGTGTTCAAAATCGATGGCGATGGCCTGCCCGCCGTAGCCCAGCACGGCTTGACCTTCGGGTATGGCATCCATCTGATAATCGCCGCCCTTGGCGTAGATGTCCGGCATGGCGTCGAGCACCACTTCCAGGGCGGTGTCTTCGTCGAAGTCGACCACCAGGCTGACCGCTTCGAGGGCGGCCAGCACCGCCATGCGGTCGGCACAGTTGTTCAGGGGACGGTCATCGCCCTTGCCGAGGCGCTTGACCGAGGCGTCGGTGTTGGCCGCCACCACCAACGAGGCGCCCAGCGCGCGGGCCTGGGCCAGATAGGTGACGTGGCCGCGGTGCAGGATGTCGAACACGCCGTTGGTCAGTACGACGGGCTTGGGCAAGGCGGCGACGCGCTGTTTCAGTTCGGCGCGGGTGACGATTTTTGTTTCGAAGTCGGGCATAGGGTCCAATACGGTTGATAGCGGTGAGGCGGGAGTGCGCACAAGGGCGGCCATATTAGTTACTCGCAAAACCGTCACCCTCGCGCAGGCGAGGGCCCATAGCAACGATGAGCCGTGGTGCTATGGATCCTCGCCTTCGCGAGGACGACGTTAATTGATTTGATGTTTCGCCAACGAGCCGTCTTCGGCGCCAGCGACGAAAACCTGGGCTCGACGTTGCCGCAACATTCGGTCACTCCGCCTCCGGCTCCTCCTCGATGGCCATCGACAAATCGCTGGATGTGCGGGCCGCGCCGTCGCCCGGCTCCTTGCGGTCGCCGCGCAGCTTGATCTGCAGGCGCAGGCCGTTGGCCGAATCGGCGTTGCGGATCGCCTCGTCATAGCCAATGAAGCCCTTGTTATACAGCTCATACAAGGCCTGATCGAAGGTGCACATGCCCAGCTCGCGGGACTTGTGCATGATCTCCTTGATCGCCTGGAAGTTCCCCTTCAAGATCATCTCGCTGATGGTCGCCGTGTTAAGCAAGATCTCGATGGCGGCCTTGCGCCCCTTGCCGTCTTCCGTGCGCACCAGCCGCTGCGACACAATCGCGCGCAGGTTGGACGACAAATCCATCAGCAACTGACTGCGCCGCTCTTCCGGGAAGAAATTGATAATCCGGTCCATGGTCTGATTCGAATTATTCGCGTGCAGCGTGCCCAGGCATAAGTGCCCCGTTTCGGCAAACGCGATCGCGTGCTCCATGGTCTCGGTATCGCGGATCTCGCCGATCAGGATCACATCCGGCGCCTGGCGCAAGGTGTTCTTCAGCGCGTTATGCCACGACAGGGTATCCACCCCCACCTCGCGGTGCGTGATCAGGCAACCTTTGTTCTTGTGCACATACTCGACCGGATCCTCCACCGTGATGATGTGGCCGGCCGAATTGGCGTTGCGGTAATCGATCATGGCCGCCAGGGTGGTCGACTTGCCCGAGCCCGTGCCGCCCACCACCAGCACCAGACCGCGCTTGGTCATGATGACGTCCTTCAACACCTCGGGCAGATCGAGCTTTTCGAAATTCGGGATCTCCGAAGCGATGGTCCGGATCACCATGGCCACGCACTGCTGCTGGACGAACACATTGACGCGGAACCGGCACACATTCGGCAGCGAAATGGCGAAATTGCACTCCATCTCCGCCTCGAACTCGGTGCGCTGCTTGCCGTTCATCAGCGACATGGCCAGCGCCCGCGTCACTTCGCCCGACAGTTTCTGCTGGCTCAGCGGCTTCATCGCGCCCTGGTGCTTCATGCTCGGCGGGAAATCGGCCGACACGAACAGGTCGGACCCACCCTGATGATGCATGACGGTGAGCAGCTTATGGATATACGCCTGGGCTTCGACCGGGCCGAAAGTGGACATGCTCGCCTTTCAAAAGATCTTGCGCGTGCTTGCACAATGACTGTGCGTGTGGCAAAAAAGCCTTCAACGCAATTATATCGACTGCCTTCCGGTAAAATAGAATTTCTTTGCTGACGCTTTGGCAACAATGTGTCAGGATGGAAGTCCACCCGTCACCATCAACCCCTACTCCTGCCATGACCCTGACCGAGTTGAAATACATCGTCGCCGTAGCGCGCGCGAAACATTTCGGACACGCCGCCGAGGCTTGCTACGTGGCCCAGCCCACCCTGTCGGTGGCGATCAAAAAACTGGAGGACGAACTGGGGGTCGTGCTGTTCGAACGGGGCGGCGCGGAAATTTCCGTCACCCCACTGGGGGCGCAGATCATTGCGCAGGCCGAACGGGTGCTGGAACAGACCGCCGCCATCAAGGAACTGGCCAAGCAGAACAAAGATCCGCTGGCCGGGCCCCTGCGCCTGGGCGTGATCTACACCATCGGCCCCTACCTGCTGCCGCCGCTGGTCAAGAACATCATCGATCAGGTGCCGCAGATGCCCCTGATCCTGCAAGAAAACTTCACCGTGCGCCTGCTGGAACTGCTGCGCCAGGGCGAGCTGGACGCGGCCATCATGGCCCTGCCCCTGCCCGAGCACGGCATGTCGGTGCAGGTGCTGTACGACGAACCGTTCGTGGTGGCCATGCCGCGCACCCATGCGTGGGCCAAGCGCAAGGAAATTTCCGCCGACGACCTGAAGTCGGAAACCATGCTGTTACTGGGCAATGGCCACTGCTTCCGCGACCAGGTGCTGGAAGTCTGTCCGGAAATGGCGCGCTTCTCCACGCCGGGCAACGGCATGCAGCGCACCTTCGAAGGCTCGTCGCTGGAAACCATCCGCCACATGGTGGCCAGCGGCATCGGATTGACCGTCTTGCCACGTGCCTCGGTACCCGATATGCATCCCGAGAACGGTATGCTGGCCTTCGTGCCGTTCCAGACGCCGGTGCCGTCGCGCCGCGTGGTGATGGTCTGGCGCAAGAGCTTCACACGCCGCGCGGCCATCGACGCGGTCTGCGCGGCGGTGGCCGCCTGCAACCTGCCGGGCATCGAGATGCTGGAGCTGGAGCTGCAGGACAAGGCTGCCTGATTACGGCGCTGCGGGCCAGCGGGGCCGGCGCAGGATGAGGCCGAGCACGTGCGCGCCGCCGCAGTACAATGCCGCCCTGTCCCATTCCATTTTGACAAATCCATGAACAAGCTGGCGCTGTACGTCAGGCTGGTCCGTCTCGACAAGCCGATCGGTATCCTGTTACTGCTGTGGCCCACCCTGATGGCCATCTGGATGGCCTCCGCCGGCAAGCCCGACTGGACCATCGTCGCCATCTTCACGCTGGGCACCGTGCTGATGCGCTCGGCCGGCTGCGCCATCAACGACTTTGCCGACCGCGACATCGACCGCCACGTCAAGCGCACGGCCGAGCGGCCCTTGACCAGCGGGCGCATCCGCAGCTGGGAAGCGGTGGCCGTGGCCGCCGTGCTGGCGCTGGTCGCGTTCGCGCTGATCTGGCCGCTGAACGCGCTGACCAAGCAACTGTCGGTGGCCGCCGTGATCATCGCCGGCACCTATCCCTACTTCAAGCGCTTCTTCGCCATCCCCCAGGCTTACCTGGGCATCGCCTTCGGCTTCGGCATTCCCATGGCGTACGCCGCCGTGCAGGGCGCGGTGCCGGCCATTGCATGGTGGCTGTTGCTGGCCAATGTGTTCTGGGCGATTGCCTACGATACTGAGTACGCCATGGTCGACCGCGACGACGACCTGAAAATCGGCATCCGCACCTCGGCCATCACCTTCGGCCGCTTCGATGTGGCTGCAGTGATGCTGTGCTACGGCGCCACCTTTGCCATCATCCTGGTATGCGGCTGGCAACTGGGCCTGCGCGCCTGGTTCGTCGGCGGTATCGCGCTGGCGGCAGGAATGGCGCTTTATCACTACACCTTGATCAAGGACCGTGACCGGATGCGGTGTTTCGCCGCATTTCGTCACAACAATTGGTTGGGTGCGGCCCTTTTTGCCGGTGTCGCGTTAGACTACGCGTTCGCATAACGTTGTTGCTATAACATTCTATTGACCACCCTACTGACGAGGTACAAAAAATGATCGAATCTATCCCCACCAAAACCGGAACCCGCGATCAGTTGCTCAACGATCTGAAGTCCGTGATCCAGGACGCCGAGCAATGGCTGCGCGCCGGCAGCCAGATGACGGGCGACGAGCTGCAGGCTGCCAAGGCCAAGTTCGAGCGCACGCTGACCACGGCCAAGGCCGAAGTGATCCGCATCGAAGAGCTGGTTGTGGAGCGCACCAAGGAAGCGGCCAAGGCCACCGACGAGTTCGTCCACGAGAACCCATGGAAATCGGTCGGCATCGCCGGCGCCGTGGGTCTGGCGCTGGGCGTGATCATTTCGCGTCGTTAAACCGGCATGGCGATCGCCCACGCGCTCGGCCAACTCGGCTCCACCCTGCTGGCCATGCTGCATACGCGGCTGGAACTGGCGGCGGTGGAGCTGGAAGAGGAATCCCACCGGTTTCTGGGCTACCTGATACTGGGCTTGCTATCGCTGTTTTTGTTCGGCATCGCCATCGCGCTGCTGGCCTTATTCGTCATCGTGCTGTTCTGGGACACTTACCGTCTGGAAGCCATCGGCGCGCTGGTGCTGCTGTTCGGCGTGTCCGCTGGCGCGATCGCGCTCAAGATCAAAAGCAGCTTTGCCGCCAAGCCACGCTTGATGGGCGCGACCGTGTCCGAACTGGGCAAGGATCTGGCACTGCTGCGTCATCCGGGAGGCATGCATGAGTGATGCGGACATTACGGCATTGAGAGCCGAGCTGGCCAAGCCGACGCTGGCACAGCGGCGCGAAGCGCTGCTGGCGCAATGCGCGCAGCAGCGCGGCCAGTTTTCCAATCAGTATCACGCGCTGACCGGTCCAAGCGAGCCTGGCCTGAGTTGGCGCGAGAAGCTGGGCGGCATGGTGGCGGACCGCGTCAAGGTCCCGCTGGCCATCGCCGGCGCCGTGCTGGGCATCGCCACTTTGCGCGGCCAGGGCCGCAGCGGCTTGTCGCTGG
The DNA here is from genome assembly GCA_943372275.1 of Janthinobacterium lividum. Lineage (GTDB taxonomy): Bacteria > Pseudomonadota > Gammaproteobacteria > Burkholderiales > Burkholderiaceae_D > Telluria_A > Telluria_A lividum_A. Next base: position 131 of record CALRYE020000046.1, on the reverse strand, counting down.
TCGGCAAGGCGCTGGCTTTGTGGAAAGTGGCCAGTCCCGTACTGGCCATGCTGCGCCGCCCCAACATGTAGTCTGGCATGTCGCCGGAGTGACCATGGCTTGAACGGCTTCGGGGCCGGTCGCTGACAACG
>CALRYE020000045.1:0-38511 GCA_943372275.1 Janthinobacterium lividum | reverse complement strand
ATGTACATCAGCAGGTCGGTAGGCGAGGGCAGGCGATTGCTGGAACGCCAGTACCAGACGGCGCCGCCCCAGCTGACCCCGAACACCAGCACGGCCAGCATGCCGCCTTGCAGCCAGGCGCGCATCAGTGCTTCACCATCGCAATGGCTTGCACCGCGTGGATGTGCAAGGACGTTTTGACATGGAGATCTCGTAGCGTCGTCATGTACTCACACCTGATCGATGGTGGTTTGCTGGCCGGCGATCAGCACCGCGCCGCAGCTGGTCTTGTCGCCATGGCGCGCGGCCGGTTTGCCGTCGATGATCATGGTCATGTCGCCGCTGACGATGGGGTTGGTGCCATGGCCGGGAATCGGGCAGCTGGTCTTGTCGCCCACGCGGGCGATGCCGATCCCGCCGATGTCGCTCAGCGTCGATGCTTCAATCACGGTGCCGCCATGCGAGGTTTTGTCGCCTAGTCTGATCAGGGGTCCGACCATCGTTATTGCTCCTTTTGAGCTGTCGTGCGTTGCGTTAGGATTGTTATTGTTTGATGTGCTTTTGTCAGCTGTGCTTTTGTCGGATCGGCTGGTTCACTTCGAGCGTTTCATCACACCGGGCAGGCGCAGTTCCGTATGCCCGAAGTCCATCATCTTCCAGCGCCCGCCCCAGGTCATCCCCAGCGATTCCGCCACTTCGCCATACAGCTGGTAGCCGCGCATCGCCCACGGGTCTTTTTCCGAGATCACCACCTTACCATTGCGAACGAACGCGCAGTCGGCCGCCAGCCCGTACTGGTGCCAGCTCTGGAACGCGGCCGCGTTGGTCACGTTCGAACCCATCTTGGCCAGCACGTTCTGGCGCTCCGGGCTGCGGTAGCCTTCCAGGATCGCCATGTCGTAACCGTGCTGCTCCTTCATGATCTTAAACACCCGCAGCAGGCGCTGTTCGTACTCCGGGTTCATCAGCGCCCAGTCGCGGCTGGCCGAGGCGATCAGCGGGCGCTCCTGCTGCACCTCGATGGTGGCAAACGCCAGCGGCGGCAGCGCCGGCGGCGGCACCAGGTGCTCGCCATCGAGCAGGCCGGCCACTTGCGAATTGACTTCGCGGGTGGGCTCGTCGAACGCGCTCAGCGTCGGCTTGCCGGCGGCCAGCAACGCCACCAGCGGCGGCACGCACATCAGCATCACGCCGCCGATACACAGGATGTAATGCTGGCGCAAAATGGCGCCGACGCCGCGCAGCGACGACTGGCCCGACGCCCCCACCGCGCGCACGCTGCGGGCCTGGCGCTGCGCCAGCATGCCCAGCTGCTTGTGCATGCGCGTGCCGGCGCCGGCCAGCGTGGCCAGCACGAATGCGCGCCCGGACGGGAACAGCACCATCCAGCTGACCAGGCAAGCAAGTAAAAAGTAGAGCGCGACTGCGATGAACAGCACAGGGACCTCGATGCAAACAGCGTTCCGAACAATGAAAATTCTATTGCCTGCGAGTATAACTTAAAGTTATGACAAGCTTGTGCACGATTGAACCATATTTTGTGTTCGTTTGCGCACTGTTGATTTCCAAATAAGCGCCACTTTTCTGTTGAGGGGAGTAAAGTTATGCTTAAATTAACTAGGAGCGCATTTTGCAACGAGACGATCGCCCGCCGGCTTCAGGCCGGCCCAGTCTTTTATCAGCCGAACAGCAAGCGGAAGCGGATCGCCAGCGCATCCTGAGCAAGCTCGATGGAAAGACCAGTACCACCATGACGACACCGACCCGGCGCAGCAAGCTTGCCTGGACCGGCGCCGGCGCCGGGGTTGTGGCACTGTGCGCCGCAGCCGCCATCTGGGTGGCCAACGATGGCCAGCACACGGCGACACCCGCGCCGGTGATCGCCGCCGCGCCGGTGGCCCCACCGGCGCTCGCCTTGCCGGCGCCGGCCAAGGCGCCCGCCGATCTGTCCGCGCCGGCCGAGGCCGTACTGGCGGCCCCCGTGGACGACAGCGCGACGCCATCGGCCACGCCGCTCGCCAAGGGTGGCGCCGACCCCGATGTGTCGACCGCGGCGATCCTGGAAGACGTGACGGAGCCGGCGCCACCGGCCGACAAGGAAAAAACGCTCAAGGAAATTCTGCAGGCGTCCACGCCGGCGACGGTCGCCGCGACCGGCGTGTCGGCGGCGGCCGCTGCCGCCGCGGCGCCCAAGCTGGCGGCCAATCCCGCGCCGGACGAACTGACCCGCCTGCTCGACAAGCCCACCCCGCGCGCACCGCTGCCGACGGCGGCCAGGAAAAGTCCGAAGCGGATGGTGGAAGCGGCCAAGCCGCCGGTGAAACTGGCGGCGCAGAAACCCAAGCAGAAAGACACCGACAAGCACCGGCTGGCGGTGGCGCCATCGAAAAAGAAAGAGGTGCATCCCAAGGCCAGCAGCAGCCAGGTCGATAGCGACGTCGCGCTGCTGGCCGCACTGGTGGCCCATTCCAAGGCGTATCCTGAGAAAATCAAGCCGGGCAGCACCGCCGCCAAGCTGAAGCAATGCGGCAAGCAGAGCGGCGCGAACGCGGGCAAATGCCGCGAGCGGGTGTGCAATGGCAGCGGCAAGGACGACCTGGAGTGCAAGAGCGTGCGGCTGGCCAAGGCCACGGTGGTGTCCTGACGCGCGGGCAAGTGGCGGCGCCTGCGCGCAGGTAGCATGCGCATCCTGTGGAAGTACCTCCGGCCCCATCTGCGCCTGGCCGCGCTGGCCCTGCTGCTGGCCGGCGCCAGCCAGGTGCTGGCGCTGGTCGATCCGATTATCTTCGGCATCATCATCGACGACTATGCGATCCAGCGCGCCGGCAAGACCGACCAGCAGCTGGTGCACGGCGTGCTGGGCCTCTTGGCACTGGCGATCCTGGTCGCCGTGCTGTCGCGCCTGGCCAAGGCGGTGCAGGAATACCTGACGCGGCTGGTGGTGCAAAAGCTGGGCACGCAGATGTTCAACGACGGCCTGCGCCAGATCCTGCGCCTGAGATACCAGGAGTTCGAAGACTTGCGCAGCGGCGAAACGCTGTCGATGCTGCAAAAGGTGCGCGCCGATAGCGAGCGCTTCATCAACGCCTTCATCAACACCGTGTTCGCCGCCGTGGTCGGCGTGTGCTTCCTGACCTGGTACGCCATTACCAAGCACTGGGCGCTGATCCCCGTGTTCCTGATCGGGGTGCTGGTGCTGGGCGGGCTGACCGGATTATTAAGCCGTCAGATCAAAACCCAGCAACGCTCGATCACTCGCGAGACCAACCAGAATTCCGGTTTCATCGCCGAGTCGCTGCGCAATATTGAGCTGATCAAAAGCCTCGGCCTGACGTTCGCCGAAATCCGCCGCCTGCAGGCGCAAACGGGCGCCATCTTCGCGCTGGAAATGGCCAAGGTCAAGCGCATCCGCCTGCTGTCGTTCCTGCAGGGCACTACGCTGAGCGTATTGAAACTGGGCGTGCTGTTTGCGCTGCTGTGGCTGATTTTCCGCAATGTGCTCAGCACGGGCGAGCTGATCGCCATGCAGTTCATGTCGGTGGCCATCTTTGCGCCCCTGCAGGAATTAGGCAATATTATTGTGGCGTACCGCGAGGCCGAAGCGTCGCTGAGCAACTTCGACGCGCTGATGCAAAAGCCCATCGAGCGGCGGCCCGATACCCCCGTCGACGTCGGCCCGGTCACCTCGGTGCGCTTCGCCAACGTAACGTTCCGCCACAAGGGCGCCCCCGACAATGCGCTCGACGACGTGTCCTTCGCCGCCGCGCTGGGCGACACGGTGGCCTTCGTCGGGCCGTCAGGGTCGGGCAAGTCGACCCTGGTCAAGCTGCTGGTCGGGCTGTACACGCCGGCCGCGGGCGAAGTGTTTTATAACGATATTTCCACGCGCGACCTGCGCTACAACGTGGCGCGCCGCCAGATCGGCTTCGTCACCCAGGATACGCACCTGTTCGCCGGCACCATCCGCGACAACATGCTGTTCGTCAAACCGGACGGCACCGATGCGCAGATCGTGGCGGCGATGGAGCAGGCCTCGTGCGCCAATCTGCTGGCCAAATCGGCCGACGGGCTCGATACGCTGATCGGCGAGCGCGGCGTCAAGTTGTCCGGCGGCGAGAAGCAGCGCCTGTCGATCGCGCGCGCACTGTTGCGTCAGCCGCCGCTGCTGATTTTCGACGAGGCCACGTCGGCGCTCGATTCGCTGACCGAGGAACAGATCACCGACACCATGCGGCGCCTGTCGGCACGCAACTCGCAGATCACCATCCTGATTGCGCACCGGCTGTCGACCATCATGCACGCAGACACCATCATGGTGCTGGAGAAGGGGCGCATCGTCGAGAGCGGCAGCCACGCCGCCTTGCTGGACGCGAAGGGCTTGTACTACGCCATGTGGCGCCAGCAGATCGGCGAGCGCCCCGGTACGCTCAGTTACACCGAGCTCAAGGCAACGAGCGATACGCTTGCTTCACCAGATCCGGCGAATACAGCCGTTCCAGCCGACGCACCGTGAAGTGCCCGCGCGCCATATCCTGAAAATGATTGATGAACAGGGTGTTGACCAGCGCGCCGCCGGCAGCGCCCACCACCGGCACCATCATGGCGGCCGCTTTCTGCGACACCTGCACGTTGAAGCGCGCCGCGATCTGGGTGATCAGGCGGATCACGGCCGGGGCGGTTTCCTTGGCGATGCTGTGCCTGGACAGGTAGACGGTCGCCTCCGACATGGCCTTGGCCAGGGCGATGCGGGCCGCGTAGTAGCCGGACTCGGCCGCATCGTCCGACTTGGCGTTGCCGCCCAGCGAAAACACCATCAGGCAGGCCAGCTGGGACTCGGGCTGGTCGAGCTGCTCGCCGGCCGCGCGGCCGATATCGGCGATCGAGCGCAGCATGACGACGGTGGAGACGGGCAACTCCAGCGCCAGTCCGGCAATGCCGAACACGCCCCCGGCCGCACCCGTGAAAGCCACTGCGGCGCGGTGCAGCCCTGGTGAGGCGACTGTGCCGCCACTGCCTTTCAGGCTGGCGTTGGCGATATCCATGGCCTTGCTGAGCGACTTGGTGGTGACGTCGGAGATTTTGCTCTTCCATGAATCGGGCAGGGCGCGCACGGCCGATTCCAGCGGCATGCCGATCAGGTCGGTGATCCGGCTGACATAGCCCGGGTGCTCCAGCAAGTGCTTGGCCTGGGCCAGTTCGGCCAGGTGCTGGTCGGTCAGTTGCGCGGTGGAGAAGTGCTGGTGCATGGATAGGCCTGTAAAGTGGATATGTCGAGTATATGCCAGCACGTCCTGCGCCGCCGTCCGTCACGCTGCGCAGCCGGGTGCGATGGACGCAACGTAACCACACGGAGAACAACCATGCAGTCAGAAACGGTACGTGTATCAATGAAAGCGATCGTATCAATGAAAGCGATTGTCACAGGGCACTCGCGCGGCCTGGGCACCGCGGTCGCACGGTCGCTGCTAGCGCGCGGCATTGTCGTGCTGGGCTTGTCGCGCGGCGCGGCAGTGCAGCTGGCGCTCGACTATCCCACGCTATTGACTGAAGTGGCGATCGATCTGGCCGATCTGGCTGTCTTGCAAGCCTGGCTCGAAGGCGGCGCCGTGGCGCGCTTCTTTAGCGATGCCGATACCGCCATCCTGATCAACAACGCCGGGCTCGTCGAACCGGTCGGCGCACTGGGCATGCAAGCTGTGGCGGAGGTGGCGCGCGCGGTCTCGGTCAATGTGGCAGCACCCATGATGCTGGCCGCCGCCGTGGCCAGGCAGGGCAAGCGGCAACGCATCGTGCACCTGTCCAGCGGAGCCGCGCAGAGTGCCTATCCGGGCTGGAGCGTGTACGGCGCCACCAAGGCCGCGCTCGATCATCACGCCCGCTGCGCGGCCGCCGACAAGGTGGCGTCGCTGCGGATCTGCAGCGTGGCGCCGGGCGTGATCGATACCGACATGCAGGCGCAACTGAGGCACACGGCGCCGGAGCGGTTTCCGCTGCGCCCGCGCTTCGTGCAACTGCACGCCGATGGCGAACTGACGTCGCCGGATAGCTGCGCGCGGCAGCTGACCGGCTATTTGCTCAGCGAGCGCTTCGGCGAGAGCAGCGTGGTCGATCTGCGCAGTTTGCCCGTTTGACGGCGGCCACGCGCAGACAGCCCACGGCACGGTGGGCAATCTACGCGGCCTAACTTCAGCGGGCAGAGACGATTACTTGGAGCGGGAGGACGTCGAGTTGCCCTTGCCGTTGCCCGAGGCTTGATTGGCGCTGGCGTCGCTTTGCTTGTTGCCGCCCGAGCTGGAGCGCGAAGCGCCATTGCCGGATTCGCTTTGGCGGTTGCCGCCGCTGTGGCTCAGCTTGCCGGCTGCGCGGGCTTCCTCGGAGGTGAACTCGTGGGCGTTGCCCGACGCATGCGCGGCGCGGCCGCCTTGCGAGGCGATCTGGCGCTGCTGTTCCGGGTCCATTGAGGCGAAGCCGCGGTTGCCGCTGCCGCTTTGTTTGTTGCCGGCCTGATTGCTGCCCTGATTGCCGCTCTTGTTGCCCTGCTCGGCGCTGTTGTCTTTGTTGCCACCTTGATTATTACTGGCCATGATGTGCTCCTCCTTTTGTTATGAATGGAACCTGGCACCCGGGCTGGGCACCGATGCTCCGGTTCCATGCATGGCGCGTGCAGGTGAACCCATCTTAATAGGATCAATTGTGAAATTGCGTAGGCGCACTGGCAGGGGGCATGTAGGAGGAGACTACCGTTGAGCTGGTTAAAATTACATTTTTTTCCGGGTAATACTACTCAGAATTTAACATATTGCCCGCGCAGACGCACAGCATTATCCCGGTGGATGTATAAGGGAACGGTCACCCTCGGTCCCGATATAAAACAATGTTTCTATGCAGTCATCATAATTATTGTCGAAAAACTTTACACACGCACAACGTATTGCCACTGTAAGTGCATGATTTGATACAAGTTTATAATTCGGCATGATTATTGCTTAATTGCTCACAACTCACGGCAATGCCGCACTTCCATACTGGAGCACTTCAATGCACATCAAACAATTCCTTTCAGCGCTATGCGTCTGCCTAACGTTGCTGGCGCCAGCTGCGCATGCCGCCGTGATTGATTTTGAAGACCTGAACGTAGGAACGCTGGATGAGCCGAACTGCATTGAGGGTTTCGACGGCTTCATCTCGGGTGGCTTCGGCTTCATCGGCGACTTCGACCAATGCGCTGTCGTCGGCGCACAATTGCCCGGGATTCCAGATAGCGGCTCCCAATTTCTCCTGGAAGGCGGCAATCTGGCGATTTTCCGGCTGGACGGGCAGGCATTTTCGATCAGCAGCCTGGATCTGTCGACCAGCTTGTATACCGACATCATTCCGAACCAGGTGACATTGTTTGGACAGCAAACCAACGGTGAACAGGTGTCGGTGACGCTGACGATCGACGACATGTTCCGGACCTACGATCTGGAGAATTTCAAGGATCTGCTGGTGCTGGTAATTGGGCGTCAAGAATTGTCGCTGCCTGCGACTGGCCCGGGCTATTACAATCTGGATAATCTGGTGGTCGAGCTGGAGGACGGCGAGGTAACGCCGCCCCAGCCGATGCCTGTGCCGGCCACATTGCCGCTGAGCGCCCTTGCGCTGGCCGGCCTGGCGTTCATGCGCCGCCGCCGCTGACCTGCCGTCGAGACAGCAAGCAGCCCCGCAGTGCCGGGGCTTTTTTTCGCGCGCCGCGGCTATTTTGTTACCGCGCCGCCATGCGTACCTGAAAAAACGCGTTGATGGTCAAGCGGCCGGTTGCGGGATCGTCGGTCAGCAGCTCGGGCGCCGTGATCGCGCCCGAATGAAACAGCGTGCCGCTGTAAAAGATCGCCCGGTTCCATTGCGGCTCCACCGTCAGCGTTTTTTCAAAATATTTGGTCGACGCGGTCGCGTAGGTCGCCTTGGAATCGAGCAGGCGCGTCACGTTGGCGGTATCCATCAGCCTGGCTTCGCGCAGCACGGCGGAAATTTCATCTTCCGAACGGGTGGCCCGGAAAAAACTCGTGCCGCCCAGGCGGGCATCGTGGAACAGATACAGCACCATGGCCGAGCGGCCGATGTCCAGCGCCAGGTTGAAGGCGTCGCGATGAGGCATGCGCTGGCCCGGGCTCAGTTGTTCCGGGCGGCGCGTCACCAGCGACAGGCGCCCGATGATCTCATGCACGCGGCGCGCCTTCAACGGCGTGCGCGCATATTCCAGATAGGCTTGCGTCAGGTTGTGCAGGGATACATTGTCCAACGGCAGTTCCGGCCCCGGAAAGTAATTTCCCGTCGCATCGGCAAAGCGGCTGCGCTGCGCCGCTGCATAGGCCACCATCGCCTCCGGCTCGGCCAGAAAGTCGTCCACCACCACGCACACGTTGTCGCCATGGATAGGCACCACATGCACACGCGGATGCGGATTGACCCGCAGCTGCGCCGGTGCGAGGGCCGGGTGCGGGAGAACGGGACGGGGTTCGAACATGATGGCTCCAGCGGGCAGGGTGCAAATATCGGTGACGCCGATAGTAGCCGATATCGGCGCCATGCTGGCCCGAAAATCGCCCGTAGCCGGTCTGCGCGTGGCCGCCGGCGTGGCCCGGGTGGCCGCGTTGACAGCGAAAAACAATGAATGTATATTTCACCCGCTCAGGTTGGAAGCCCTTCCAGACCAGCGCCGCGCCGGCTTGACCACGTACGCATCAGAACACACGAAAGGCCGATGAATTGGCTACCTTGAAGGACGTTGCCCTGCTTGCAGGCGTGGGACTGGGGACCGCCTCGCGGGTGGTGAGCGGCAATGGCGCGGTATCGCCCAAGACCCTGGACAAGGTGAAAAAGGCCATCGAGACCCTGGGCTTTCAGCCGTCGCACGCGGCGCGCTCGCTCATGCTGGGCAACTCGCAGACCATCGGCGTCTACATTCCCTACCTGAGCGGCACCTTCCATACGCCGATCCTGGCGCTGATCTACGCCGAGCTGCGCGCCGCGCGCCTGAACATGGTGGTGGCCTTCGGCAGCGGCAAAACCGATGAACGCAGCGAAGTCATGGCCGGCATCGAATTTTTGAGTCAGCGCGGCAGCGATGGCGTGATCGCCCTGACTAACAAGCTGCATGAAGACGATATCGCGCTGCTGGGCGTGTCCGGCGCGCGGCTGGTGATGCTCAATCACCTGCTCGGGCCCATCGCCGAACACTGCTTTCTGGTCGACCATGAGCTGGGCGGCAGGCTGGCCGCGCGCGCGCTGCTGGAGCACGGCCACCGCGAGATCGCCGTCATCACCGGGCCGCGCGACTCGATCGACAATGTCGAGCGGGTCACCGGCTTTCTCGATGAACTGGCCGCCAACGGCATCGACGTCGATGGACTGTGGGTGGCCGCCAGCGACTTTTCGCCGCAGGGCGGCCGCGCCACGACGCAGCAGCTGATCGAATCGGGCTATCCGTTCACCGCGCTGTTTTGCGCCAACGACGACATGGCCATCGGCGCGCTGTCGTGCCTGCAGCGCGCCGGCATCGCCGTACCGGCCCAGGTGTCGGTGCTGGGCTACGACGACACCGTGGGCGCCGAGTACACGGCGCCGCGGCTGTCGTCGGTGCACATGCCATGGCTGGAAATGACCAGGAACGGGCTGAACTGCCTGCTGAACCTGTGTTACGGCGGCGAGCGCCGGACCGACGCCAGCTGCGCGGTCCAGGTTACGCTGCGCGACTCGCTGGCGATGGCGGCACCGGCTCACTTGCCGGCAGTCCGGTTGGCGCCCGCTTCCCAGGACGCTGGTTGATATGGCTTCGGTAAATGTGGCGCCGGATTGCCCGACACAGGTGCGGCCAGCCGGCGAACGTGTCGCAGGCGGCGATTGATTCGCGATATAGTAGGCTCCCGGCCTGCTGGCTTTGATAGCGAACCCCATGAGCTCCACCACCCACGACGACGATGACGATGCCCTGATTGCCGAACTGATACCCGAAGCGGGGCCGGCCCGGCTGGTCAAGCTGGAGGGCCGCGTGTTCGTGCAGTTTTCCGGCGAAGTGGAAGAGTCGGGCCTGCGCGTGCCGTACGAGCTGGTGCCGCCCCAGGGCGTGCTGGCCAAACCCAGCAAGTGGCGCAAGCTCGATCTGGATGCGCGCCGCGTACTGCTGCGCGAGCGCGTCACGCGCGCGGCCAGCGACGCGCTGCGCGAGCACGTGCGCGCCTTCGTGCGCGAGATCGCGCTGGAGTGCGAGGACCACAACCTCGACGCGGCCACCTTCCTGAACACTTTGTCCGAACTCGATACCTCGGAGCCGGCCGCGTACGTGTTCGAGCGCATCCGCCAGCGCTTCGACCACGCCGTCGAACGCGAGGAAGAAGAGCGCCATGCGCTGCGCACGCGCCAGAGCATCAACCTGGCCGAGTATCCCGATTCGTTCGAGACGGCGCGGCGCATGCCGCGCAAATTCATCGCGCTGCTGGGCCCCACCAATTCGGGCAAGACCCACCGCGCCATGGAAGCGCTGGCCAAGGCCGACAGCGGCGTGTACCTGGCGCCGTTGCGCTTGCTGGCGCTGGAGAACTACGAGCGCCTCGTCGCTGCCCGTCCGCATGGCCAGCCGCTGGCCGTCAGCCTGGTTACGGGCGAGGAGCGGCGCCTGGCGGAAAACGCCACGCACGTGGCCAGCACCGTCGAAATGCTCGACACCCGCAACGCCGTGGAGGTGGCCGTGATCGACGAAATCCAGATGCTGGCCGACCGCGACCGGGGCGCCGCCTGGACCGCGGCCGTGTGCGGTGCGCCGGCCTCGGTGGTGTATCTGGTGGGCGCGCCGGAAGCGCGGCGCGCCATCGAGGCGCTGGCCGAACGGCTGGAGTGCCCGCTGGAAGTGCATATGTTAAAGCGCATGGGACCGTTGTCGATGGAGCCGGGACCGGTACGCAAGCGCGGCAACCTGCGCCGGGGCGACGCGGTGATCGCGTTCTCGCGCCGCGAAGTGCTGATGTGGCGCGACCTGATCACCGAGATGGGCCTGTCGGTGGCCACCGTGTACGGCAACCTGTCGCCCGAAGTGCGGCGCGCGCAGGCCGAGCGTTTTCGCGATGGCACGGCCGATGTGGTGGTGGCCACCGATGCGCTGGCCATGGGGCTGAACATGCCCATTGCGCGCATCGTCATGACCACCACCGTCAAGTACAACGGCGTGGAGGAAGAGGAGATTCCGGCCACGCTGGCGCGCCAGATCGCCGGGCGCGCCGGCAGGTTCGGCGTGCACGAGCAGGGACTGGTGGCCGGCTTCGACGACGACACCCATGAAGTCATGCGCGCGCTGTTGAAGGAAAAGATCGCGCCGCTCAATGCGGCCGGGTTTTCGGTGGCGCCGTCGCTGGAGCACCTGCACCGCATCGCCGCGGTGACGGGCGAGACGTCGCTGGTCAAGCTGCTCAAGCGCTTCATGCACAACATCGACGTGCCGGACGGGTTCTTCTTCCCGCGCATTACCGACGAACAGCAGGAGCGGGCGGTGTGGCTCGATACCCTGACCTTGTCGGTGGCGGAGAAATTTATGCTGTCGCTGGTGCCCGTGTCCACCAAGGTGCCGTCGCTGATGCGGGCGTGGGAGCACTGGTCGCGCTCATTGTCGAAGAAGATCGTCTGCAAGCTCCACCGGGAGCAGACCGAGATGCCGTGGCAGAATCTGCAGGAGGTGGAGGACACGTGCCGGCTGTATTCGGCGTATGCGTGGCTGGCGTACCGGCTGCCGGAGTTTTTTCCCAGCGTGGAGATGGCGCAGGAACTGGCGAGAGCGGCGTCGGAGCGGGTGGACGCGATTTTGCGCTCGCAAAACGCGGCGGCGCGCAAGAAGCATGATCGTAAGTTCAGGTAGTGCTGCCGGAGATTTGCTGCGTTATTCTTGATGCGTTATTCCGACCCAAAACGCAAAACCGTCTTTCCCGCGAAGGCGGGAACCTATAGCACCTTCGATTCGCGTAGGTGCTACGGGTTCCCGCCTCCGCGGGAAAGGCGGTTTTCAGGCTGGGGGTGTACTAATTCTGTATTGGCTTCTGCGCCAACAGCAGCACCCCAAGAGACCTGATTACAACGTAATTTCAGCCTTGCGCTCGGCAATCTGGCGACCCAGTTCTTCCAGATCCAGATCCGCATCGCGAGCCTTGGTGAACATTTCTTCTTCCTCTTCTTCGACGTGGTGCTCGATCAGCTCCGACAGCACCTTGACTTTGGCGTCGTACAGATCTTCGGACGGCTCCATTTCCATGATCTGCGCGATCAGATCCTTGGCCGACGCGTGCTCGACAACAGCCTCATCGATCATGTCTTCGTTGTTCTTTTGCGCGGCGCGCACTGCTGGGTAGAAAATTTCTTCTTCGGCCGTGGCGTGCTTGGTCAGTTCCAGGCAAATTTGCTGGGCCAGCTTTTTCTTGCTGGTGGTAGCGCGGTCGCCCAGCGCTTCATATTGTTCGAACAGTTGCTTGACGTTCTCGTGGTCTTCCGTCAGCAAGGTGATGGCGTCAACGGCTTCGGTGTCGTTGCCCAGTGGTTTTTTGGAGGCGGTCTTGCTAGTGGCTGGCGTGGTACGCATGTCATGCTCCTGATGTGATCGTTGGAAACTTGCTGCGACCTGTAGACCGGAATTTCTTCCCGGACGTGTCTCACAGCGGAAACTTCATGTTAGGTGAAAGGGGTCAGCAGTTAAGTAGGCGCACTTGCAGTAGCTGTGTAGGAATCCACCACCTGTTTCTGCCGTCAACCATTTTTAATTTCGAAGCAGCAATTTCGCTACGTGCGCTTCAGAACAGACGGGCAATCCGGCTCGGATATACTGCGCCCTATAACAGTCACCGAACAGGGTCATAGTGGACGACAACCGCAACACCAATCAGCCTGATACCAACGCCGGCGGCGCCGGCAAGCGCGCGCGGCTGCGCCAGCACACCGGCCGCGTCGTCGGGGCCGCCTCTGAGCGGGCCCAGGCCGGCTACGGCCTTGGCCGCGCGTATCTGATGGCGCAGCCGCCCCTGAAACGCGCGCTGCTGATCGCCGGCGGCAGCGCGGCGCTGCTGATCACGCTGATCGTGGCCTACATCCTGATCCTGATTCCGCTTACGCCCAGCATCACCGACCTGAAACAGGCGCGCGCGGCCAAGGCCACCACCCTGGTGTCGGCCGACGGTAAACTGCTGGCCTCGCTCGACCAGGGCTTGCAGGACCGCGTCAAGCTCAACCAGATTTCGCCGCACGTGATCGCCGCGCTGGTGGCAACCGAAGACCACCGCTTCTACGATCACCACGGCATCGACTTCAAACGCTTCCTGGCTGCCATCTTCTACAGCATGAAGGGCGACACCCAGGGCGGCTCCACCATTACCCAGCAGCTGGCCCGGAATATGTTTCCGGAAGAGATAGGCCGTTCGCGCAATCTGAACCGCAAGCTCAAGGAAATGATCACCGCGCTCAAGATCGAGGCGACCTACAGCAAGAACGAGATCCTGGAAGCGTACCTGAACACGGTGCCGTTCCTGTACAACAGCTTCGGCATCGAAATGGCGGCCCACACGTATTTCGACAAGTCGGCCATCCAGCTCGACGTGGTCGAAGCGGCCACCCTGGTCGGCATGCTCAAAGGGACCAATTACTACAATCCCGTCACCAATCCCGAGCGTTCCATCCTGCGCCGCAACGTGGTGCTGGGGCAGATGAACAAGCACGGCATCATCGACGACAAGCGCTTCGCCCAGCTGCGCAAGAAACCCTTGCGCGTGCATTTTTCGCGCCAGGCCGAGCGCAGCGCCACCGACACCCACTTCACCGCCTACGTGCGCAAGTGGCTGATCCAGTGGGCCGACGAAAACGATTACAACCTGCAGCTCGACGGCCTGGTGGTGCACACCACGCTCGATTACGGCCTGCAGCAGGCGGCCATCAAGTCGGTCGAACGGCAGGCCTCGGCGCTGCAGATGGTGGCCGACGTGGAGTGGGCGCAGGTCAACAGCGGCGCGTCGTCGTCGGCGGCGTCGTACGCCGGCATGCACAGCGCGATCACGCCGTTCGAATACTTCTGGAAGTCCAAGCCGGCGCTGGTCAACGGCTTTGTGCGCGAGACGGGCGAATACAAGAAAGCCGTCGAGGGCGGCGAAGAGCCGGCCGTGGCGCTCAAGCGCCTGAAGGCCGACCGCGCCTTCATCGCCCAGCTGCGCCGCAACAAGACGCGCCTGGAAGCGGGCTTCGTGGCGATGGACCCGGCCAGCGGCGAGGTGCGCGCCTGGGTCGGCAGCCGCGACTTTGAAAAAGAGCAGTTCGACCACGTGGCCCAGGCCCAGCGCCAGCCCGGCTCCACCTTCAAACCCATCGTGTATGGGGCGGCGCTGGAAAAAGGCTTGTCGCCGGAAAAACTGTACCGCGACGAAGTCATGAATATCAAGGCGGGCGACGGCAAGGTGTGGCGCCCGACCGACATGAACGGGTCGACCGGCCGCCAGATGAGCTTGCGGGAGGGATTGATACTCTCCAAGAACACCATCACCGCCCAGGTCATGCAGGATGTGGGTGTGCCCAGCATCGTGCGCCTGGCCCAGGATCTGGGCGTGAAGGACAGCAAGCTGGCGTCGGTGCCGTCGCTGGCGCTGGGCACCAGCCCGGTGACGTTACTGGAAATGGTCAGCGCGTATTCGACCATCGCGGCGCAGGGGTCGTACCGCAAGCCGGTCTTCGTGCGCAAGATTACCGACCGCTTCGGCAAGACCATCGCCGACTTCGGCCCGGAGGCGGGCCAGCGCGCCATGTCGCCGGAATCGGCCGCCATGCTCATCGACATGATGCGCGGCGTGATCAACCGCGGCACCGGCACGGCCATCCGCTACCGCTTCGGCATTGCCGGCGACGTGGCCGGCAAGACGGGCACCACGCAAAACAATGCCGACGGCTGGTTCATCATGATGCATCCGAACCTGGTGGCCGGCGCGTGGGTGGGCTTCAACGACAACCGGGTCAGCATGCGCAGCAGCTACTGGGGGCAGGGCGGGCATAATGCGATCCTGCTGGTGGGCGACTTTTTCAAGGCGGCCATCGATTCGGGCAAGATCGACAACGCCGCCCTGTTCCCGGGCGCTACCCGGCCGGCGCCGGTGCGCCAGGAAGAAGAACCGGAAGAAGTGATGGAAGAGGCGGGCGATATCCAGGAAGAAGGCTATGTGCCGCCGGCCCCGCCGCCACCGGAATCGGGTGAACTGGCCGATCCGGAAAGCGAAGAAATCATCGAACCGGAAGTGCGCTCGCAACGCCAGTTCGACCAGCGTCCGGTCGAGCCGCGCCAGATCGAGCCGCGCCCCATCGATCCGGAACGCCTGCAAGCGCCCGAGCGCGTGCGCACGGTGCCGGAACTGCTGGACGAGCCGCCTGGCGAAGAGTAATGCGGCCGGCCAGTTTGCCAGGCAACGCCCGCGCCGGCTTACGGCGCGCGCACTACCGCCGGGGCGGCCGGCAACACCGGCGCTGCCAGGAGATCAGCGCGCGGCGTGCCCCATGGCGGCACATTGGTCGGACAGGCGGGACGGGTGGTTCCCGCCTGCTGCAAGGTGGAGAAATTGCCGTCCAGCTTGACGCCGAAACGGGCATCCAGCGCGCCGCCGTCGATCAGGGCCGGCGTGCGCGCAAAGCGCATCCATGCCGCCATCTGGCAGTCGTCGCTGACGGCCGCGCGCAGGCTGGCCAGCGGGCTTTGCTGCTGCCAGGTCAGCGCCACGGCGGCGCCCGTGACCGCCACGTCGCTCAGGGCCGCCGGGCAGGCGTCGGCGCGCAGCACGCCGGGCGCCACGCTGACGACGCCGCGGCGCAGGCGGTAGCTGTCCAGTTCTCCATTGCGTTCCACCGATACAAAACTCCAGCACAGCGGATTGCCCGGATAGGCTGTCAGCGCCGTGTCGAGCAGTGTGCTGGCGCCGTCCAGGCGCGCCAGTTCCAGGCCCACGGCCTGCTTGCCGACCTTGGAGGCGGCGCCTTGCACGCCGATGAACAGCAGCGCCATGGCCATGCCGGCGGCGACCGAGCGGCGCCCCAGCGCGGCCAGGCCGGCGCCCAACGCGGCCAGCCCCAGCAGCGAACCCCACAGCAGGAAGCCCTTGAAGGCGAACGCCAGCAGCACGGCGGCCAGCAGCGCGAGCAGCGCAAAGCGCAGCCAGCGGCGCCGTACCGACAGGGCCAGCGGCACCGCGAACGCCACCCAGAACACCGGCTCGACGATGAAGATCATGTCGCCGTACAGCCAGCGCCCGTCGAACGGATACAGCGGGTGCACGCCGTACGAATTGAGGAAGTCGAAGCCCAGGTGCAGCGCCAGGCCGCCCACGGCGCACAGCGCCAGCCCCCAGCGCGCGGCGGCGCTGGCCTGCAGCAGGCGGCGCGCGTTGGGCCACAAGGCCCAGATCGCCAGCACCACGATCAGCGCCTGCAGCAGGGCGAACGGCAGGGTGTGGGTGTGGCCCCGATGCTGCAGCAGGTAACCCAGCGGCGCCGGCATCAGCCCCGTGAGCACCAGATCGAGGTCGGGGAAGTTGCTGGCCACGGCGCCGGCGGTGAGCAGCATGCGGCGGCGGGTACGCTGGGCCGTGCTGGTGGGTTCGGGCGGCAGGCTGCGTTGAACCAGTTCGCCGGCGGCCAGTCCAAATAGGGTGTGACTTAAATTATCCATGGGCGTGATCTTACAGCTAGTGACAGCGAGTTACTTGTTGCGCGCGACGGTGGCTGCACAGCACCGCGCGCACGGTGCGGTATTCGTGGCGCAGTTGCTGCCTGCCATCACTGAACGCATGTGCTTATGCGGACAAAATCGTTGTCGGGCACGTGGCTGGGTTCTACGATGATCGCTCTAATAAAAAAGGAACCAAGATGAACAAACCACTTTTCGCATTGGCGGTCAGCGCTGCGCTGTCGACCCTGTCCGTTTCCACCACTGCGCACGCTCAGTCGGCTGTGACGATCTACGGTATCGTCGACGCCGGCCTGGTGCATGAGCGCGGCGGCGTGGCCGGCAGCGCCACGCGCGTTTCCAGCGGCGTCGGCTCGGCGTCGCGCCTGGGCTTTCGCGGCACCGAAGATCTGGGCGGCGGCTTGTCGGCCAATTTCGTCCTCGAGCTGGGCGCGCGCATCGACACGGGCGAGATCGACTCGGCCGGCACCATCTTCAACCGCCAGGCGTACGTGGGCCTGAAAAGCACCACCCTGGGCGCGCTGACCCTGGGCCGCCAGTACACGCCGTACTACAATGCGCTGGCAGGCGTGGCCGATCCGTTCGGCGCCGGCTATGCCGGCAGCGCCAAGAACCTGTTCCCGACCGTGGGCGCCAACACCCGCACCAGCAACGCCGTGGTCTACACCTCGCCCAAGCTCGCGGGCGTCACCGCCGAGCTGTCCTACGCGCTGGGCGAACAGGCCGGCAGCAACAAGGCCGGACGCCAGGTCGGACTGGGCCTGGGCTACAGCGAAGGCAAGCTGAACGCGCGCGCCGTCATCAACCATCGCAACAACGACCTGACCGCCGCCGCGGGCGCCGCGCAAACGCCGGCCGTGCCGGCCCAGAACCGCGACAACGGCCGCAACGCCCTGGTCGCCGCCAACTACGATTTCGGTCCCGTCAAGGGTTACGCCGCGTACGGCGTGGACAAAGGGCTCAACAGCGCCGTGCTGCCCAACACCGGTCTGCCGTTCGGCGGCGTGCGCGCCACCGCCTCGACCGACAGCGCCGAATGGCTGATCGGCGCCACCGCACCGATCGCAGGCGCCAACACGCTGGTCGCGTCGTACATCCGCAAGAACGACAAGACGTTCCGCAACCAGGATGCCGACCAGTGGGCCGTGGGCCTGCAGCATGCGCTGTCCAAGCGCACCAGCGCGTATGTCGCTTATGCCAAGATCAGCAACAAGAACGGCGCTGGCTACACGGTGGGTAACAACACCGACATCGGTACCGGCGACAGCGCGGTCAACCTGGGCGTGCGCCACACGTTCTAAGGTTCGCAGTCCGGTCGTGTCGGCAGGCCGGAGACAGGCAGGGCAGTGGTATCGAGCCTGTTCTGTCTCCTCTTTTCTATATCTGTTTAAAGAATGGTTTAGCAGTCAGTCGTGTCATGACCGGTCAGCCGCACCGTGAAATGGTCAGTATCGCCGTCGAATCAGGCCGGGTCGAAGGCATGCTGGCCCTGCCTGCAACGCCGTGCGGCATGGTGCTGTTCGCCCACGGCAGCGGCAGCGGTCGCCACAGTCCGCGCAACAATTTTGTCGCCGGCGAACTGCGCAAGGCCGACCTGGGCACGCTGGTGATGGACTTGCTGACCGGGGCGGAGGACCGCGACACGGCGACCCGCTTCGACATCGACCTGTTGTCCGGCCGGCTGGCGCTGGTGACCGCCTGGCTGGCGGCCAACCTGGCCACCAGCGCTTTACCGCTGGGCTTGTTTGGCGCCAGTACGGGTGCGGCCGCTGCCCTGCAACTGGCCGCGGCCAGTCCGGACGCGATCGGCGCGGTGGTGGCGCGGGGCGGCCGGCCCGATCTGGCGGGCGATGCGCAGATTGTCCGCGTGCGCGCGCCGACCTTGCTGATCGTCGGCGGTGCCGACACGGAGGTGCTCGCGCTCAACCAGCGGGCTTTTGCCCAGCTGCGCTGTCCGCGCCATCTGGACATCGTTCCCGGCGCATCCCATCTCTTCGAAGAACCCGGCGCGCTCGCCCAGGTGGCCCGGCTGGCAACGGCCTGGTTCGTGTCCTGGCTGGCGCCCATGCCTGCGCGGCCCCGTGACGGCACGGCTTAATTTCTCCGACGGCAATCCGCCCGCGTGCAGAGTTGCATGATCGCCAATATCGGCGATGTAGACTTCGATGCATAACGAGGTCTGTGCACGCCTGTCTCCGGTGCGCCATGCCTGCTTTGCGCGCCATTCCCCGCCATGCCGCACCCCCGCAGTGCACCTGCGCAGTGCATCCGAGCGTCATGCATCCCGCATACCCACCACATATTGCTGGCCTGAATGTTGCTTATAGGATTGTATACAACCGAACAGGAGAAGCAAAGATGGCTGTCCAACTCGCCGGCGCACTCGTGCCTGCGCCGCAAGGCGCGGCTGCGGCGTGGCCGCAAGCCCTGGCGGGACGGGCGAGTTTGCCTGACCCGACGGCGCGCGCCGCCGGCTTTGGCCGCTGGTGGCTGGATCGCCGCACGGGCGCACTGTTGCTGTCGCTGGAGGCGGCCCTGTTGCTGGGTGAGCGGCCGGGCGTGCACGCCAGCCTGATCGACGGCTTTTCCTGCGCCTTGCCGGAAGACTTGCCGGCGCTGCTGGCCAGCCTGCACAGCGCCGCCCTAGACAATTCTCCGGAATGCGAGTTCCGCCTGCTGAGCCGCGGCGACGGTTTGCGCTGGCTGCGCCTGGCCGTGCTGCCCCGCAGCGCCAGTTCCGTCGTGGGAACCCCCGGGCTGCAGACGGGCGGCGCGGCCAGCTCCCTGCTTGAAGGCATCGTCGCCGACATCACCGCCGTCAAGCACGCGGCCATGCGCGAAGCGTTCAGTTTCGAATCGACCCAGCTGATGATCGGCACCCACACGCTGGATGAAGCGGTCAGCAAGATGATCGAACTGGTGTGTTCCGACCTGGGCTGGGATTGCGGCATGTACTGGTCGATGCAGCACGGCGGCAGCCATGCGGGGCGGCTGGTCTGTTCGCACTTCTGGAGCCTGGGGCCGCGGCCCGTGCCCGACGACGACGCGGTGCTGTCGATCGGCGCGCGCGAAGGCGTGGTGGGCAGTGTGTGGAGTTCCGGCCAGGCGCGCTGGATCGAGGACTTGTCCAACGACCCCGAATTTCTGTATCCGCGCCATGCGCGCCAGGCCGGCATTCACTCCGGCTACGCCTTTCCCGTGGCGTACGACAGCGACGACGGCATCCGCCACCGCCCGGGCGTCCTGATCTTCTTCAGTTGCCTGGAGCGCCAGCGCACCGCCCAGCTGCCGAATCTGTCGGCGGCCATCGGCGCGCTGATCGCCCAGACGGCCCAGCGCATGGACCAGCAGGAAAGCATCCGCGCGCTGGCCCAGATGGACCCCTTGTGCGGGCTGGCCAACCGGCGCCACTTTCACAATCTGCTGGACGCCGCCTGCAAGCGGGCCGGTCAGCGCGGCGTGCCGATGGGCATGCTGTACATCGACCTGGACCGCTTCAAGCCCATCAACGACGGGCTGGGCCATGAAGTGGGCGACACCGTACTGCGCCAGTTCGCCCAGCGCCTGGCCGCGCTGACCCCGCCGGACGGGCACGCGGGCAGGGTGGGCGGCGACGAGTTTGCCATGTTCATGTTTCCGGGCGACTCGATCGAGCGCCTGCAGCAGATGGCCGAGCAAGTGCTGAACGCGGCGCGCACCAGCTTTCTGGTCAACGGGCGCGAGCTGGTGATTTCGGCCAGCGTGGGCATCAGCGTGTATCCCGACAACGGCCGCCTGGGCGCCGACCTGCTGCGCCATGCCGACACGGCCATGTACCGGGTCAAGCGGGGCGGGCGCAACGGCGTCAGTTTCTTTTCCCATGGTGGCGAGGCCACGCAGGCGGCCACCCACGCGGCCCTGCTGCAACAGCTGACCGTGGAAGCGGAGTTGCTGCATGCGCTGTCGGGTGACCAGCTGTTCATGGAGTACCAGCCGGTGTTCGACATCGCCGCGCAGCGCAAGGTGGTGGCGGTGGAAGCGCTGATCCGCTGGCGCCGGCCGAATGGCGAGATCGTGCGCCCCGACGTGTTCATTCCCATTGCCGAACAGAGCCACCTGATCGTCGATATCGGCCGCTGGGTGATCCGCCAGGCGTGCCGCGATCTGGCGCGCATGCACGCCAGCGGCATGGAAGCGCTGCAGCTGAACGTCAACATGGCGGCCCTGGAGTTCTTGAACGTGAATCTGCCTGCCGAACTGTCGGGCATCACCGACGGCGCCGGGATCGACCCGCGCCACGTGTGCCTGGAGCTGACCGAAGGCATGATGATGAACCATGCCGACCAGGTCATTCCGGTGATGCGCACCTTGCGCCGACATGGGTTCAAGATCAGCGTGGACGATTTCGGCATGGGCTACTCGTCGCTGTCGCGCCTGAAGGACTTGCCGATTTCGTCGCTCAAGATCGACCGCTCGTTCGTGCATGGCTTGCCGAACGACCACCAGGACCGCGCCATCGTGCAAACCATCGTCGATATCGGACGCAATATGCGCCTGGACGTGATTGCCGAAGGGGTGGAGACCGAAGCCCAGCTGGAGCACCTGCGCACGCTGGGCTGCACCCTGGTGCAAGGCTACCTGACGGGGCGGCCGATGGCGCTGGAGCGCCTGATCGGCACGCATGGGCAGGGCATGGGGGCTGCCGAGGAGAAATAGGACCGTGACCCAGATTGCGGCCCGGCAGCGGTGGTCCGCCTGTAAAATGAGCGCCGGTAGCCAACGCGAGTACAAGTTGGCGTAATTTTTGCTTGAGTTTTTGTTATCTCAGCACACGCTTTTTTACTGACCCCATGGCCAAATCCCCGCGCAATTTGCGTATTGTCGTTGTCAACACCGTGGTGCACGAAGGAGGCGAGGGCGACCCTGCCTTGGCGGAACAGGTGCGGCGCGGCCAGGCGCTGCGCATAGGCTTACTGGAATCGGGCTACGACATCGTCGCGTCGCTGCCGGCGGACATGTTCCTGCCCGAGCGCATCGCCCAGCTGCAGCCCGACCTGATCATCATCGACGCCGAGTCCGACGCGCGCGATGTGCTCGAGCACATCGTCATTGCCAGCCGCGACGAGCGCCGCCCCATCGTCCTGTTCACCGAGGACGACGACACCTCCAGCATGGACGCGGCGATGGCGGCCGGGGTGTCGGCGTACATCGTGGCCGGCTTGCAAGCCGAACGCATCAAGCCGGTGCTGAACGTGGCGCTGGCGCGTTTCCGGCAAGAGCAGAAACTGCTGACCGAATTGTCCGAGACGCGCGAGAAGCTGGCCGAACGCAAGCTGATCGACCGCGCCAAGGGGCTGCTGATGAACAAGCAAAACCTCAGCGAAGACCAGGCGTACCAGAAACTGCGCACGATGGCGATGAACAAGAACCTGAAGCTGGCCGAGATTGCCCAGCGCATTCTGGACGTGGAAGACCTGCTCGGCTAACAGATGACAAAGCTCTGTCACCGTTAAGTGTGGACAGTGGGGATGTTGGACGCGCGCCCTCCGGCCGCTGACCAAAAAACCCCTACTTAACGGTGACACAGCCAACAAGGAAACATATGCAGGATGAAACAGGCAACAGCGCGTTGCGCACGGTAAAACTGGGTTTTCTGCCCCTGACCGACTGCGCTTCGCTGGTGGTGGCGGCCGAACGGGGTTTCGACCGCCAGTATGGCTTGCAACTCGTGCTCAGCCGCGAAAGCTCGTGGGCCGCCGTGCGCGACAAGCTCGGCAGCGGGGCGCTGGACGCGGCCCATGTGCTGTACGGCCTGGTCTATGGCGTGCAGATGGGCATCGGCTGCCAGCCCATGGACATGGCCGTGCTGATGAACCTGAGCCAGAACGGCCAGGCCATCACGCTGTCGCGCGCACTGGCCCGGCTCGGCGTCACGGACGGCGTGTCACTGGCGCAGCAGTTGCAGACGGACGCGCGCACTTACACGTTCGCCCAGACTTTCCCGACCGGCAATCACGCCATGCTGATGTATTACTGGCTGGCGACCTACGGCATCGATCCCCTGCGCGGCGCGCGCATGGTCACGGTGCCGCCCACGCAGATGGTGGCCAACCTGCGCGACGGCATGATCGACGGCTTCTGCGCGGGCGAGCCATGGGGGCAGCGGGCCCTGCAGGATGAAGTGGGCGTGACGGTGTCGACCAGCCAGCAGATCTGGCGCGACCATCCGGGCAAGGTGCTGGGCACGACGGCCCAGTACGCCGAACGCCACCCCGACATCTGCAAGGCACTGATTGCCGCGCTGCACGACGCTGGCCGCTGGATCGACGCCAGCGACGACAACAAGCGCGAGGCGGCGGCGCTGCTGGCCCGGCCTGCCTACCTGAACACCGATGCCGGCGCGATCGCACCGCGGCTGCTGGGCCAGTACCGCGACGGCTTGGACGGCGAGTGGCAAGACGGGCATCCGGTGGCGTTTTACCGGGGCGGGGAGGTGAACTACCCGTATCTGTCGGACGCAATGTGGTTCATGACCCAGCACAAGCGCTGGGGCTTGCTGCGCGAGCATCCCGATTACCTGGCGGTGGCGCGCCGGGTCAACCGCATCGACCTGTACGAGGGTGCGGCGGCATTGTCGGGCACGCCGCTGCCGGCCAGCCCATTGCGTAGCACCACACTGATCGACGGGGTGACGTGGGACGGCAGCGATCCGGCCGGCTACGCCGACAGCTTCGCGATTCGCCAGTAATCGATTCCCGTCGGCCGCTGCATTCATTTGGCACCACGGCCGATGGATGCCGGACGGCGGCCAGGAAACATTGTCTTTCTGCTCGCGCCCGGCGCGGCGCATCATTTTTGGGCGTTGTTGCACCGCAATGTAGCGCCATGGTGCGCGCTTCGTCTCTTCTCCCTGTCTTTACCCTACCCGATAGCTGGCACGGTGCTTGCATAACTGTAGCTATCGGATCAATGGCGATCCCCTAAACAATTTGCGCTGATCTAACGACGGATCGGCAAGGACAACGGCGTCCGTCCAGCTCGGCTTTTTTTCTAAAAGACCGGCTGGTCGGACGCCTTTTTGTTTTTACCGGGATAGAAAAATGGCCAACAAAGCTACCAAAATCGCACTCTTTACTTTCAGCACGCCGCAGATGCGTGCCTTCCACCTCACCTGGATGGCCTTCTTCGTCTGCTTCTTCGCGTGGTTCGCTTGCGCACCGCTGATGCCCATCATCAAGGGCGAATTCGGCCTGACCATGGGCCAGGTGGCCAACATCAACATCGCCGCCGTCGCCATCACCATCCTGGTACGCCTGATCATCGGCCCCATGTGCGACCGCTACGGCCCGCGCAAGGCCTACACGGGCTTGCTGATCCTCGGCGCCATCCCCGTACTGGGCGTGGCCGCGGCGCAAACCTACGAATCCTTCCTGTTCTTCCGCCTGGGGATCGGCGCGGTCGGCGCCAGCTTCGTGATCACCCAGTACCACACCTCCGTCATGTTCGCTCCCAACGTGGTCGGCACCGCCAACGCGGCAGCGGCCGGCTGGGGCAACGCCGGCGGTGGCGCAGCGCAGGCACTGATGCCGCTGCTGATGGCCGCCATGATCATGCTGGGCGTGAGCGAAACACTGGGCTGGCGCGCCGCCCTGCTGGTACCGGGCGTGCTGATGCTGGTCATGGCTGTGCTGTACTGGAAATTTACCCAGGATTGCCCGGAAGGTAACTACGATGAAATGCGCGCCGCTGGCATTGCGGTCGAAGCGGGCAAGAAGGGCGGCTGGGACAGCTTCAAGAAAGCCGCCGGCAACTACCGCGTCTGGCTGCTGTTTGTCACCTACGGCGCCTGCTTCGGTATCGAGATCTTTATCCACAACGTCGCTGCCGTCTACTACGTCGATCACTTCAAGCTGAGCCTGAAGGAAGCCGGCATGGCCGCAGGCAGCTTCGGTCTGCTGGCGCTGTTTGCCCGCGCCCTGGGCGGCTATGTTTCGGACAAGTGGGCCATGCGCGGCAACATCAACAGCCGTGTCACCCTGCTGTTCATCCTGATGATCGGCGAAGGCATCGGCTTGCTGTGGTTCGCCAAAGCCGACACCGTCACCTATGCCGTGATCGCCATGCTGGCCTTCGGCCTGTTCACCCATATGGCTTGCGGCGCCACCTACGCGCTGGTCCCGTTCATCGACAACAAGGCCCTCGGCGGCGTGGCCGGCATCATCGGCGCCGGCGGCAATGTGGGCGCGGTGGCCGCGGGCTTTCTGATGAAGGGCACCGGCGACATCCAGCAAACGCTGAGCATTCTGTCCGGCCTGGTCATGCTGTCGGCGCTGTGCGCCATCGCAGTCCGGCTGTCGGTCGCGGAGAGCCCCGCAGTAGTCAATGCAAATGCCGCACCAAACAACGCAATCGCTTAAGGAGTACGAACATGAAGATCATCGTCATCGGCCACGGCATGGTAGGCCACAAATTCCTCGAAACCCTGACTGCCAACAATGCGCCGGGTCTCGACGTGACGGTGCTGTGCGAGGAGCCTCGCGCCGCCTACGATCGCGTTCACCTGTCCGAATTCTTCTCCGGTAAAAGCGCCGCCGAACTGTCGCTGGTGCCGGAAGGCTTCTTCGACAACGGCAATATGCTGTTGAAGCTGAACGCCCGCGCCATCGGCGTGGACCGCGCCAATAAAAACGTCACCGTCAGCACGGGTGAAATCCTCCCGTACGACAAACTGGTGTTCGCCACCGGATCGTATCCGTTCGTGCCGCCGCTGGCCGGCAAGGACCGCAAGGACTGCTTCGTCTACCGCACCATCGAAGATCTGGAAGCGATGCTCGAATGCGGCAACCGCTCCAAGTCGGGCGTGGTCATCGGCGGCGGCCTGCTGGGCCTGGAATGCGCCAAGGCCTTGCGCGACATGAGCCTGGCCACCCACGTGGTCGAATTCGCGCCGCGCCTGATGGCCGTGCAGGTCGACGACGCCGGCGCCCGTGTGCTGCGCACCAAGATCGAAGACCTGGGCGTGACCGTGCACACCCAGAAGAACACGCTGGAAATCGTCGACGGCGTCGACGGCACCCACCGCATGATGTTCGCCGACGGCACTCACCTGGACACCGACATGATCGTGTTCTCGGCCGGTATTCGTCCACGCGACGAACTGGCGCGCGAATGCGGCCTGACCCTGGGCGCGCGCGGCGGCATCCTGATCGACAACACCTGCCTGACCTCCGACCCGGACGTCTACGCCATCGGCGAGTGCGCCGTCTGGAACGGCATGGTCTACGGCCTGGTCGCGCCAGGCTACGACATGGCCCGCGTCGCTGCGCGCCATTTGCTGGGCGAAGTGTCCGAGTTCACCGGCGCCGACATGAGCACCAAGCTCAAACTGATGGGCGTGGACGTGGCCAGCATCGGCGACCCGCACGCCAACACCGCCGGCAGCCGTTCGTATGTGTTCACCGACGAGCGCAAGCAGGTCTACAAGAAGATCGTCGTGTCCGAGTGCGGCAAGTACCTGCTGGGCGCAGTGATGATCGGCGACGCCAGCGAATACGGCACCTTGCTGCAGATGATGCTCAACAAAATCGAGCTGCCCGAGTCGCCGGAATTCCTGATCCTGCCGCAAAGCGACGGCTCGTCGCGTCCGGCGCTGGGCGTCGATGCGCTGCCCGACGGGGCCCAGATCTGCTCCTGCAACGACGTCTCCAAGGGCGCCATCTGCGCGGCCGTGTGCGGCGGCGCCACCACCATCGGCGCGCTGAAAAGCTGCACCAACGCCGGCACCAGCTGCGGCGGCTGCGTGCCGCTGGTCACGCAGGTGATGAAGGCGGAGATGAAAAAGCAGGGCATGGCCGTCAACAATCACGTGTGCGAACACTTCCCGTACTCGCGCCAGGAGATCTTCCACCTGGTCAAAGTGGGCAAGATCCGCACCTTCGCCGAGCTGCTGGACCAGCATGGCACGGGCCGCGGCTGCGATATCTGCAAACCGGTCGCCGCCAGCGTGTTTTCGTCGACCTGGAACGAGTTCGTGCTCAAACCCGAACACGCCAGCCTGCAGGATTCGAACGACTACTTCCTGGGTAACATCCAGAAGGATGGCACTTATTCGGTCGTGCCGCGAATGACCGGCGGCGAAGTCACCGCCGACGGCCTGATCGCGGTCGGCACCGTGGCCAAGAAATACGGCCTGTACACCAAGATCACCGGCGGCCAGCGCGTCGACCTGTTCGGCGCCCGCGTCGACCAGCTGCCGTTCATCTGGGAAGAGCTGATCGCGGCCGGGTTCGAATCGGGCCACGCTTACGGCAAGTCGCTGCGCACCGTTAAATCCTGCGTCGGTTCCACCTGGTGCCGTTATGGCGTGGACGACAGCGTAGGCTTCGCCATCGAACTGGAAAACCGCTACAAGGGTCTGCGCACCCCGCACAAGATCAAGTTCGGCGTGTCGGGCTGCACCCGCGAGTGCGCCGAAGCACAAGGCAAGGACATTGGCCTGATCGCCACCGAAAAAGGCTGGAACCTGTACGTGTGCGGTAACGGCGGCATGAAGCCGCGCCACGCCGAACTGATCGCCACCGATCTGGATCGGGAAACCGCGGTGCGCTACATCGACCGCTTCCTGATGTTTTACGTGCGCACCGCCGACCGCCTGCAGCGCACCAGCGTCTGGCGCGAAAACCTGGAAGGTGGTCTCGACTACCTGAAGCAGGTCATCATCGAAGACAAGCTGCATCTGGCGGCCGACCTGGAAGCGGACATGCAGCACGTGGTCAACACCTACGAGTGCGAGTGGAAGGCAGCCATTACCGACCCGGCCACCCGCGCGCGTTTCCGCCACTTTGTGAACACCGACCAGCCGGACAACAACGTGGTGTTCATGCCGGAGCGGGGCCAGATTCGTCCGGCCACGATTGAAGAACGCAAGCGCGTCATTCCCATTGCCGTCAAATCCGCCTAATCGGCTTCATTCAGATAAATCAGGAGAACTACCATGCATCGCGATATTCAACTGGATAACTGGACCGCCATCTGCTCGATCGACGAGATCGTGCCGAACACCGGCGTGGCGGCATTGATCAACGGCGTGCAGGTGGCCGTATTCCACCTCGCCGACGACGAGCAGCAAGTGCGCGCCATCGGCAACTACGACCCGAACAGCGGCGCGGCGGTGATCTCGCGCGGCATGGTGGGCAACCTGGGCGAACGCATCGTGGTCGCGTCGCCCATCTACAAGCAGCACTTCGACCTGGCCACGGGCGAGTGCCTGGAAGCGCCGGAGAACTCGGTGCCGGCCTACCGTGCCCGCGTCGAAGGCGGGAAGGTCTGGGTCGCGGCATGACAGCGCCGGCCGCCAGACAGTCGCTGGTCGTGATCGGCAATGGCATGGCCGGCATGCGTACCGTCGAAGAACTGCTCAAGCTCTCGCCCGAGCTGTACGACATCACCGTGTTCGGCGCCGAGCCGCACGGGAACTACAACCGCATCCTGCTTTCGCCGGTTCTGGCCGGCGAAAAGAAGATGGATGACATCATGCTGCACACGCGCCAGTGGTATGTCGACAACGGCATCACCCTGCACGCGGGCGACCCGGTGGTGCATATCGACCGGCGCCGCCGGCTGGTGCGCTCCAAGTCCGGGCGCGAAGTCTGGTACGACCGCCTGCTGCTGGCGACCGGCTCGACACCGTTCATCGTGCCGGTGCCGGGCCATAAACTGCCCGGCGTGATCGGTTTTCGCGACATCCAGGACGTCGACACCATGCTGGAAGCGGCCCGCACGGGCGGCTCGGCCGTGGTGATCGGCGGCGGTTTACTGGGTCTGGAGGCGGCCAACGGCCTGCTGCGCCGCGGCATGCAGGTCACGGTGGTGCACGTGACCGACAGCCTGATGAACCAGCAGCTGGATAAACCGGCTTCGCTGCTGCTGAAAAACGCACTGGAGCTGAAGGGCTTTCGCTTCATGCTGGATGCGCACACGGCCGAGATTGTGGGCGACAAGCGTGTCACTGCAGTGCGCTTCAAGGACGGCACCGAGATCCCGGCCGACCTGGTCGTGATGGCCGCCGGCGTGCGCCCTAATATTGCACTGGCCAAGGACGCCGGCCTGCACTGCGAGCGCGCCATCGTCGTCGACGACACCTTGCAGACGTACGACCCGCGCATTTATGCGGTGGGCGAGTGCGTGCAGCACCGCAGCGCCACCTTCGGACTGGTCGCCCCGATCTGGGAGCAGGCCAAGGTCGCCGGCGCCCATCTGGGCCGCTCCGGCCACCGCCGCTACGTGCAGTCGGCCACCCCGACCAAGCTGAAAGTCACCGGCGTGGACTTGTACTCGGTGGGCGACTTCATCGGCGGCGACGGCAGCGAAGACCTGGTCCTGCGTGACCCGCGCCGCGGCGTCTACAAACGCCTGGTCCTGGCAGGCAACCGCATCGCCGGCGCAGTGCTGTACGGCGACGTACAGGACGGCCCGTGGTACTTTAACCTGATTCAAAATCGTACCGACATCTCCGCCATGCGCAGCCGCCTGTTGTTTGGCGAAGCACTGTGCGCCCAAGCAGCCTGAATACGGAGCTATCGTGAACTCGCCTCAAACTCTTTCGCATATTCCCATCTTCGCCATCGCACCTGTCACTACGGCGGTGCGCAGCACCTGCCCGTACTGCGGCGTCGGCTGCGGCGTGTCCGCGTCGGCGCAGCCTGACGGCAGCGTCGCCATCGTCGGCGACACGGCTCACCCGGCCAACCTGGGGCGCCTGTGCGTCAAGGGCGCGGCGCTGGGCGAGACCACCGTCCTGGAAGGGCGCCTGCTGCACCCGCAGGTGCGCGTGGATGGCGAGCTGCGGCAGGTGGCGTGGGAAGAGGCGCTCGACAAGGTGGCCGGCGGGCTGCGCGCCATCATCGACGAGCACGGCCCGGACGCCGTGGCGCTGTACGTGTCGGGCCAGATCCTGACCGAAGACTATTACGTCGCTAACAAACTGATCAAGGGCTACATCGGCAGCGCCAACATCGACACCAATTCGCGCCTGTGCATGTCGTCGGCCGTGGCCGGCCACAAGCGCGCCTTCGGCGCCGATCTGGTGCCGGGCAACTACGAAGACTTTGAACTGGCCGACATGGTGGTGCTGGTCGGCTCCAATGCCGCCTGGTGCCATCCGATCCTGTTCCAGCGCATCTCGCGCCTGAAGGAAGCGCGCCCCGAGGTGCAGGTGGTGGTCATCGATCCGCGCCGCACCGCGACCTGCGAGCTGGCCGACCTGCACCTGGCGGTCAAACCGGGCACCGATGTGTGGCTGTTCAATGGATTGCTGAACTATCTGGCCGCCAGTGGCGCGCGCGACGACGCCTATATCGCCGCCCACACCAACGGCCTGGACGAGGCCCTGCAGGCGGCCGTCGACTGCGCCGACGTGGCCACGGTGGCGCGCATCTGTAAACTCGACGCCGGCGTGCTGCTGGGGTTTTACCAGTCGTTCGCCGCCACCACCAAGGTCGTCACGGCGTTCTCGATGGGCGTGAACCAGTCCAGCGCCGGCACCGACAAGGTCAACAGCATCATCAATTGCCACCTGCTCACCGGCCGCGTAGGACTGCCGGGCATGGGGCCGTTTTCCATCACCGGCCAGCCCAACGCCATGGGCGGGCGCGAAGTAGGGGGCCTGGCCAACCTGCTGGCGGCCCACATGGATCTGGGTAACGCGGCGCACCGCGACACGGTGCAGTCGTTCTGGAACTCGCCACGCATCGCCAGCGAGATGGGCCTGAAGGCGGTCGACCTGTTTCAGGCCATCGAAGCGGGCAAGGTCAAGGCGGTGTGGGTGATCGCCACCAATCCGATGGTCAGCATGCCGGACGCGAACCAGGTGCAGCGCGCGCTGGAGCTGTGCGAGCTGGTGGTGGTCTCGGACATCAACCAGGCCACCGACACCAATACCTACGCCGACGTGCTGCTGCCGGCGCTGGGCTGGGGTGAGAAGGATGGCACGGTCACCAATTCGGAGCGGCGCATTTCGCGCCAGCGCGCCTTTTTGCCAGCGCCCGGCGAAGCGCGGGCCGACTGGCGCATCCTGTGCGACGTGGCCACGCGCATGGGCTATTCGGGGTTCGAATTCAATTCGGCCGCCGAAATCTTCGACGAGCATGCCCGTCTGTCCGGTTACCGCAACGGCCCCGGACCGCTGGCGCGCATGTTCGACCTGTCGGCGCTGGCCGGCATGGGCGCCGCCGCCTACGACGAGCTGGAGCCGGTGCAGTGGCCGGTGCTCAAAGACGCGCAGGGCCGCATCCAGGGCACCGCGCGCCTGTGCGGCGACGGCCGCTACGCCCACCCGGACGGCAAGGCACGCTTTGTAGCGACGGCGACTCGCGCGCCCAAGCACAATACGGATGCCGAATACCCGCTGATCCTCAACACGGGGCGCGTGCGCGACCAGTGGCACACCATGTCGCGCACCGGCAAGGCGCCGCGTCTGGCCGATCACGTGTCCGAATCGTTCATCGATATTCATCCGCAGGACGCGCTGCTGTACGGCGTGCGCGAAGGCGAGCTGGCGCGGGTGTCGAGCCAGTGGGGCGCGATGGTGGCGCGGGTGCAGCACGGCGGCGGCATCGCCCGCGGCGGCGTGTTCGTGCCGATCCACTGGAACGGCCAGACCGCCTCCGACGCGCGCATTGGCACCGTGGTCAATCCCGTGGTCGACCCGGTGTCGGGTGAGCCGGAGTTCAAGCATACCCCGGTCAAGGTGGAGCGCTTCGGCGTGTCGTGGCATGCGTTCGTGCTCTCGCGCAGCGAACTGGCGCTGGACGCCGTGCCGCACTGGACGCGGGTGCAGGGCCGCGGTTTTGCCCGCTACGAGATGGCCGGACGCGCCGTGCTGAAGGACCGCGCCGCCTTTGCCCGCACCCTGCTGGGCGTGGCCGACCCGGACGCCGACTGGCTCGATTACGAGGACAGCAGCGGCGGCGTGTACCGCGCCGTGCATGTGGTGGGCGAGCAGATCGAACAGTGCGTGTTCATTTCACCGCGGCCCGACCTGCCGTCGCGGGCCTGGCTGGCCAGCCTGTTCGCCAAGGACGCGCTGACCCAGGAAGACCGCGCCGGCCTGCTGGCCGGGCAGTCGCTGGGCATGCGCGCCGATACCGGGCCGACCGTGTGTTCGTGCTTCGGGGTGGGACGCAACACCATCTGCGGCGCGATCCGCGACAAGGACCTCAAGACGGTGGCCGAGGTGACCGCGTGCCTGAAGGCGGGCGGCAACTGCGGCTCGTGCGTCCCGGAGATCAAGCAGATCCTGATCGAGACGCGGGCGCGCGAAGCGGCGTAGCAGCGGGCAGATTTACAGGCAGCGCCGGTTCAATCCAACCCCATTCGATCCACTGTCCCCGCGCAGGCGGGGACCCATGGCACAGGTGCGCAGAGGTGCTATCGGTCCCGCCTGCGCGAGGAGTCGGGCTGGGCAATGTGAAGCACGACGGTTCTTGGGCCTGTTGGTTGATGCGCGTTGACCTACACCTTGCGCACGAACTCCGTCTTCAGGCTCATCGCGCCGAAACCATCGATCTTGCAGTCGATATCGTGGTCGCTGTCGACCAGGCGGATATTCTTGACCTTGGTGCCCATCTTGACGGTGCCGCCCGACCCCTTCAGTTTCAAATCCTTGATCACGGTCACCGTGTCGCCATCCTGCAGCACGGTGCCGGAGGCATCCTTGTACACGCGCGGCCCGTCGGCAACGGAGCCGCCGGCCTCAGCGCTCCATTCGTGCGCGCATTCCGGGCACACCAGCATGGCGCCATCTTCATAGGTATAGGCGGACTGGCATACGGGGCAGGGGGGCAGACTCATGGGTTCCTTGGCGGTGGTGGAAATTCAAGTGTGGTTTTTTGGTAACATTGGGCAACGATACAGCCCGAGCGGCAGCAGTATACCGGCGCGGCTGGCCCGTAGCGATGTTATTTAGACAAATTGGCATGCCTTTGTCCTTCTTCTCGGCAATTCGATTTTACTGCTGAGCTAGATAATTGATTCATGGAAACCCCAACTATGTCACTTATCTAGGAGCAGCAATCATGGAGCACGCATCGCCATCCCTCACAGCCCAACGGCTGATCGCCCACGTCGCCGAGCGGATGGGACGCCGCGTCGAGCAGGAGCGCGCCCGCGACACGGAGCGCTTGCCGTTCACCATCCGGTGCGTGAGCAGCGAAGCGGACTTGCACAAGGCCGTGGCCGTGCGCCACGCCGCGTACGCCCGCCACGTGCCGGAGTTTGCCCAGACCCTGCGCCTGCCGGAAGCGGCGGATTACGAGAGCGATTCGGTGGTGTTGCTGGCCGAGTCCAAGCTCGACGGCAGCGCGCTGGGCACCATGCGCATCCAGATCAACCGCCACCAGGCGCTGCACCTGGAACAGTCGGTCGAGCTGCCGCTGTGGCTGCAGACGCGGCGCCTGGCGGAAGTGACGCGCCTGGGCATCAGCGATGGCCGCGTGGGGCGGCTGGTCAAGATGGCCTTGATGAAGGCGCTGTTCGAATACTGCGAAGCGCAGGGCGTCGACTACATGATTGCCACGGGGCGCGCGCCGATCGACCGTCAGTACGAACAGCTGCTCTTTAGCGACGTGTTCGGCGCCAAGGCCTTCATTCCGCTGCGCCATGTGGGCAACCTGCCGCATCGCATCATGGCCTTTGAAATCGCCACGGCGCAGCGGCGCTGGGAAGCAGTCAACCATCCGATGCTGGCATTTTTCTGCCACACGCGCCATCCCGACATCGACATCAGCGTCAAGCCGGCATTGCGCAGCCGGCCATCGGGCACGCCGCACGCGCTGCGCCCCCGCAGCGTTTCCGCGTTCGCTTTGGCCGCAGCGTGAAGAATTTCCCATTTATTGCATGACGGCATCATTGTAAACATGTATCCTTGCTGGATTCACACCCTCCCATTCGGCATACAATGGGCGGGATTATCCTCTGGCAGTTGGATACAGTTATGGTACAAGCGGGAACTCAGCTGAAAGGGCACAGACTCGGGCGCGTTTATCGCGCGCTCGATGCCGCGATGCGTCTGCTGGCGTTCTACGTGGCTCCCCTGGCGATCGGGGTGATGTCCTTCATCGCGCTGGTGTTCTGGAACACCCACTACGTCAACGATAGCGAGCGCCCCGTGGCGCTGCGCGTGTTCACCGAGCAGCACGCCCTGACGCCGGCACAGGCGCTGGCCCAGCTGTCCGGCGCGCCGACGCTGATGATGTTCGACACCATGCTCACCAGCAAACCCGTTTGGTTCAGCTTTGCCGGCCCGGTGCAGCCGGATAGTGGGCGCGTGGTTGAATTTCCTTCCCGTCACGCGCTGGACATGGCGTGCTGGGATGCGCGTACGCTGGCGCCCTTGGGCACGGCATCGCGCGCCACGGCCAGCGGCGCGCTGGCCGCCGTCAAGTCCGGCTTCGCGCTGCAGGTCGAGCCGGGGCAGAGCCAGATCGTGTGCAAGGCCAGCTTTGCCGGACCGGCCCGCCTGAACGCCTTCCAATGGCAGGCCGAGGCGCTGGCCGTATCGGTGCAGCAATACCACCGCAAGTCCGGCCTGCTCGACGGCGGCATGATCGTGCTGGCCTTGTTCGTGCTGGTCACGGCGCTGATCAACCGCCAGGGCCTGTACGTCATGTTCGCCGGCTGGCTGATTCTGAACTTGCGCATTGGCGCGCTGTCGGGCGGCTGGGACATCCAGTGGCTGGGCCAGACGGTGCCGGACGAGCTGCTGCTGCTGAGCCGTTCGGTGACGATGGCGCTGGGTGGCGTGCTTAGCGTCACGCTGTACCAGACCCTGTTCCGCGACGATCTGTCCAAGACCCGTTACCGCTTGCCCTTAAGTATCTGCGGCTGGCTGTGCCTGCCCCTGCTGGTGTGCGCCTTCGTGTTGCCCTATCCCGTGTTCCTGCCCCTGATGTGGGCCGTGTTCGCCAGCGGCCTGCTGCTGATGATCTTGGGCCTGGTGAGCATCATGCGCCGCTCGCGCAGCCGCGTGGCATTCTGGTTCGCCGCCTCGTTCGTCGTCACCATCGTGGCGGCGCTGTCGGAGGTCATCGCGGCCGCGCTCGGCATGCGCGCCCTGGTGGGCACCGTCAACAGCGTCACGGCGGCGCTCGCGTCCAGCCTGCTGGCCGCGCTGGCGGTGGCCGAGCAAATGCGCATGGAAACCGAGCAGCGCATCGCCGCGCAGGCCGAACTGCAGCACGCGTATGAAGCCATGCCGGTGGGCTTGTTCACCCTGGATACCTACGGCCACTTCCTCAGCGCCAACCCGGCCCTGACCAAGATGCTGGGCACGGCCGACATCCTGCCGGGACGCACGGGATTCAAGCAATTCTTTGCCGATGGCGTGTGGGCGCGCCTGCATGACCTGGTGCACACCGACGTCGACGCCGAACTGGACATTGAAAACCGCGACGGCAGCCGGCGCTTTTTGGTGCGGGCGACGCTGGCGCGCGGCAAGATCGAAGGCGTGCTGCAAGACACCACCGAGCAGCACAAGGCCACCGAGCAGCTGCGCTTCATGGCCAACAACGATCCGCTGACCAAGGTTTACAACCGACGCGGGATCGAGCGCATGTTTCAGAACGCTATCGGGTCCGTGGTGCAAGGCAAACCGCTGGCGCTGGCTTACCTGGACCTGGACCGTTTCAAGCTGATCAACGATTTGTTCGGCCATGCGGCCGGCGACGAAGTGCTCAAGCAAGTGTGCGACCGCATCGGCGCCTTGTTGACGGGCGGCCAGCAGGTGGGCCGGGTCGGTGGCGACGAGTTCGTTATCGTGCTGCCCGATACCGCCATTGGCTTGGCCACGCTGGTGTGCGGCGGCATCGTCGAGCGCATCGGCAACGTTCCGTACCGGGTGGGCGACAAGGCGTTTTACGTGCGCGGCTCGATCGGCCTGATCGAAGTGAGCGCCGGCATGCAGATGAAGGACGCCATTTCCACCGCCGACCGGGCCTGCCGCGAAGCCAAGGACGGCCACAGCGCCGGGCTGGTGGTGTACGAGCGCAATGCGGCCGCCTTCCACGAGCGCGAAGCCGAGCTGAACCTGGTGGCGCGCCTGTCCAGCAGCGACGCCACCGCCACCATGTTCGTCGAAATGCAACCCATCATGTCGCTCAAGGCGCCGCAGGAGTCGCTCAATTTCGAAGTGCTGCTGCGCATGCGCGAGCCGGACGGACGCGTCATGTCGGCCGGTCCGATTATTGCCGCAGCAGAAAAAAGTGGCCGTGCCGGCGTGATCGACCGCTGGGTCCTGTCGACCACGCTGGAATGGATCGCCGCCAATGTGGCGCGGCTGGGCAACACCCAGTTCGTCTGCATGAACCTGTCCGGCGCCTCGCTCAACGACGAGCGCTTCGTGCAGGACACCATCGATATCCTGCGCCGCCATGCCCACGTGGCCGGCCGCTTGTGCATGGAGATTACCGAAAGCGTGGCGCTGCACGATCTGGACAATACGCGCCGCTTCATCGACCAGGTGCGCAACTTCGGCGTCAAGGTGGCGCTGGACGACTTCGGCGCCGGCTACACCTCGTTTTCGTACCTGAAAGAATTGCCGGCCGACGTACTGAAAATCGATGGCAACTTTATCGTCAACATCAATGCCCATCCGGCCAATGTGGCCATCGTCGAAGCCATTGTCAACCTGGCGGTGAACCTGGGCATGAAAACCATTGCCGAGTGGGCGGAAGACACGGCCACCGTCAAGACCCTGGCCGAGATCGGGGTCGACTACGTGCAGGGCTGGGCGGTGGCCAAGTCGATGGCGCCGGAACAGTTACTAACGGCCACCTGCGCCGCCGACTTCATTCTGGACGATGAACTCAAGCAGCTGGTTCGTCTGCTGGGTTCGACCTCGGGGATGCTGGAATTGGGCGCGTTCGAGAGCGCGCACACGCACGATCTGCATTGATAGGCCTTGCATGCTACAGTTCGACCGACTGCGCCAACGGGAGAACCACCATGCCACACGCAATGATCCGGGTATTCGATGTCTACACGCAAGCCGAGCAGGCGCGCGATGCGCTGCTGGCGCAAGGCTTCCGCAGCGAGCACGTGCAACTGATCGTGCGCGACGACGAAGCCGGTCCCGTGGAAGGCAACTTTACGGTCGGCAACGAGCCGATCGAATCACAGCATCACACCTACGACCGCAATTACGCGGGGGCCACACAGCGCGGCCATTGCATGATCACGATCGAGGAAAGCAACCCATCGTTGACGGCGCTGGCCGAAGCGATACTGACCCGTTTCGGCGCGCGCGATCCGGATGCGGGATTGCCGGGGCATTAAGACTGTTCACTGAATAAGCAGCCTGGTCGACGCCGCCGCCGGCTTGGCGGCTCATACACCCACCGGATAAGTTTCCGGCACTTCACCGCCCGGTCCCGGCTGACCGGGTCGAGCGGCTGCACCGCATCGGTCTGGTCGATGTGAATCACCGCATCGAACTGGTCGGCCAGGCAAGCCTGGAAGTAATGGCTCTGGCGTTCGCTATGGGGAAGGTACAGCACGCCGATGGCCCGCTGCAGCATGGCGTGCTCGCGCAGAGCAGCGGCAGCGTCGCCGTGCCGGCCCAGCGGAAGCAGAAAGCGCGGCACGCCGCTGCGATGGAACACGGCTTCATAGCTGCCGGGCAGGGCGGGGCGCACCCGCTTGCGCTCGGCCAGCCCTTCCCAGCGCGACGCAGCGGTAACATGACCCTGGTAGGTGGTCAGTCCCACCAGGCAGGCATCCTCGCCATGGCGTTCGCGCACCAGTTGCCCCAGATTCAATTCGCCCAGCCGGCCGGACTCGGTGGCGCGCGCGTCGCCCACATGCGAATTATGTTCCCACACCACGATCCGGGCGGGCTCGCCGCGCTGCTGCGACAAGTGCTCGAGCAGGGCGTCGAGCGTGGCGGCCATGTGGCGGTCACGGATGTTCCAGGACGCCACGCGGCTGCGGAACATGGTCCGGTAGTACAGCTCGGCGTTGTAGGCCAGCCTGGCGTTCTGGCGGGCGTTGAAGCAGGCGTCGGCGTCGCTGCCGCTGCGCAGCAGGCCGGCCCGCTGGTCCAGCACATGCATGGGCGTGGCGACGGCGCCGTCGCAGGCCGCAGCCATGCCGAAACCGGTGGCGTAGGCATAGAGTTGGCTGTCTTGTGCGTAGGGAGCGAAGCAGGCATAGCTGCGGCGGGCATCGGCCGCGGCGGCCGGATCGACCCGATCCAGATAGTGCAGCACTTCATCGATCGACTTGAACAGGCTGTACAGGTCGAGGCCGTAGAAGCCGACTTGTTGCCCGCGCGCCAGACGGGCATTGTGCGCGGCCAGCCAGGCGATAAAGTCGACCACATCGGTATTGCGCCACATCCAGCTGGGAAAGCGCACGAAACCGTCCAGGGCCGCCGTCAGGTCGGCCCGCGCCGCTGTCCGTTCGGCCTGGGCGGCGATCAGTCCGGCCTGCGCCTGTTCGGGATCGGTGCGCAAATGATCAGTGGTGACCTTCGGATCACTGCCATGCGGATCACGCCCATCGCCATGATCAGCGACACGATCATGGACGACGCGATCATGGACGACGCGATCATGCATGGAACGGTGATCGACGGCGCGTTCATCTACCCGGTGATGCCGGACATAGCGGTCGACCTGGCAGGCGTCCGGCCAGTCGGCTTCCACGGCGACGGCGGCGAAGCCCCGCTCGGCAATGAGCCGCTGGGTGATCCGGGCTCGCTCGGCATAAAACTCGTGCGTGCCATGGGTGGACTCGCCCAGCAGGACCAGGCGCGCATCGCCAATCAGGTCCAGCAGGGC
>CALRYE020000044.1:0-38703 GCA_943372275.1 Janthinobacterium lividum | reverse complement strand
TGCGCGAGCGCGACGGCGATCTCGGCAAACGTGTTGGGCCCTATATAGTTAAGAATGCCATGCCGATCGAGATTGACCGCCAGCACCGCGTACGTGCGCGGATCCCTAATCTTGCGCAAATAGGCAAACGAAACTCGGCGTTTGAACTCTTCAAAGTCAGAAACAGAAAGCTGCTGAACTGCTTCGCCTTCAGGTTCTGGCACAACGGTTTTGATATCCCATGCCTCAAGAGAGCGCGCGCATTCGAGCAACTGGGGATAGACCCCCATACTTCCGATTAAAACGACTCTTCTGTTACTGCGAAGCTGATCGCTGTCAAAATTATTCATTGCGATAGTTTCCCACCCCCAGTTCCACCTCAAGTAGGCTGGCGAGCTCAACATCCTGACTGTACAACCATTCGGGCGTCCATCCCGGATCAATGACCTTAGCCAACATACCGGCTCCATCGAGGATGAAGTCCGCAGGTATGTGAATAGGCAGATCAGCCGGAGCCTGGCTGAAGTAGATCGGCCGTTTTGCCTGAATCACTCGCCCGACCTCATAACATGTTGTTCGACCAATATACCCTTCCGGTGACACCACGTACACCACATCAGAACGGAGAATGCGATGCAGGGCCAACGACTGCACCGCCTGATCAGACCAGGCAGGGTCATCAGTTTGAAAACGCACAAAGTCGATTCCTTTCCTGATCACATCGGCACCTTGTGGAGACCCAACGTTCACGCCGGCCTCACGAAACATCGTGCACAGTACCTGTATCCGCTCGTTATGCTGTTTAAAGCTGCCGATAATAGAAATGGAACGTTGCATGCGATGTCCTGACAGTGGGAAATGCATTGTAACGGAGACTGTACACTGGCGCCCCTTTCCGGTTCTAAACGCAGCATTTTATCGCGACGAGCCGGGTCGCTATGTTCGAGCCCGCTCCTGGGAGCGAGTTTTGCTTCGTGCCGATCGAGTAAATCATCTCAGCATGTCCACTAGTGGCCGTGACGGCCATGCTATGCTGGGTTCGAAGAATCGCTCCCCGCTTCAAATGCCCAGCAGAGCAGGCTATGAAGGGTCTCGGATTCAGGCCTATGCAGGAAATCGTAAACAATGCATGAAAGCGTTCGAATTACCTCATCAGCGTCACCGCCCCTTGTGGTGTAAAGTTTGATGTGGAGAGGGGCGGACTCGACGATCGCAACACTGACGTGCTCGTTCTCGCACTTAATCGCAAAAATGGACACTCGGCGTAAGCGAAGAATTTCGGAGCTGCTGTATATGAATAGTTGAAGATTGATTTCCCCGTCTTCGTCCGATACTGCAGTGATAGGGATGCTCCAGCCATCCTCGTCACTGGCGGTCAACAGCTCGACTGCCATTCCATTTAGTTTGCTCAAGTAAGTAACGACATCCCGCAAGAAGCCGGGCACTTTCTTGCTAGCCGATGCAAGCGCGATCGCCAGCTCGACTGGCCTGATGCGCTGTTCTGAACCGGGCAAACCAAGCGAACTCTCTTCGACTGGTTCAGAAGTACGGCCCCGAACTTCGCTCCCCTCGGAAGTGAGCGGAGTCCTATCTTTCCAGATCGGCTTCCTACTCAAATCCGGAAATCTGGGTTCAGCGCGAACCTCCTTCGTTCTCGACGATAGGCGATTGGATGCATCCTGTTCCACGATGGGTTGACTCGGTGGGTCGCTTGCCCCGGACCGTCGCTGCGACGGCCCCTCTGCGGTGGGGCCCGCACTGCCAACCAGCAGCGCTCGCCGATGAGCATCGTTAATTTTGTATTGGAGGGACCTAAACGGAAACGGATGGGAACATGACCGGAGATTGTAGACGATGAACGTTGCTCGGTCAGCGCCGCCGAACGATAGCCACTTCCCAGCTGCAACCAGATCAGTCATGCCTTCAAAAGGAAAGAATGCTTGTGGGTACACTTGTTGGTTCGCCAGCGACGCCTTCAACGCCGAAGTACCGACATGAAGCGCCACTCGCCATGCTAAGGGATCGAGGTGAAGCCGACCCAGGTCTGCGGCAGAACTACCCGGCATCCGTTCGGCGAGATCAAGAGTAAGGCGCCCGGCCCGCTTGTCGAACTGTGCATTGCTATACAACGCTTTCCGTTCCAGCGGCGGCGAAAACAGCTTCGTTATTAGGCTGCTGGAAGAGCCGAAGTAGAACCGGAGCAGCTCGATACATGGGATGATTAGCCGACGATTCCCTGGCAAACTTACCATCACACAGTATGAGTGAGTGCATTGCACATGCCATGGGTGTTCTGAAAGAGGAAGCAGAAATCCCTGCTCGGCCAAGTTCAAACCGGCCTTGACCAAAGTAACGGAAGTATCGTCGATCAGCAAGTCATCGAAGCATTCTAGCTCGTAGTCAGGCTGGGCTTCGAATCGTCCATTGCGCCAGATGTCCCCAATCCGGAGGAGCGGCAAGGTTCCGCTCGATACCCAGACCTTTCGTTGAAATCTGGCTGGCGAGGTCGAATCTGGAGAGAGAAGTACAGTGGGATCGTCGCGGAAACCATCGTGAAGGATACGCGACAGATGCAGAAGCAACGAAGGTTGGGTACGCCTTATCGCACGGTTGGGGAAGGCCAGATCGCCGAACCAGTCTATGCGCCAGAGCCTTCCATCTTGCGGAAGAGCAGAAACAGAGGGTAAGTCGTTGTTCTTCAATGATTTATTGACTCAGGATCGTCTCACCACTTCTGAACTGTCGCACTATCTT
This sequence comes from Janthinobacterium lividum, assembly GCA_943372275.1. Lineage (GTDB taxonomy): Bacteria > Pseudomonadota > Gammaproteobacteria > Burkholderiales > Burkholderiaceae_D > Telluria_A > Telluria_A lividum_A. The sequence continues at coordinate 35,970 of CALRYE020000044.1, read as the reverse complement.
CTGGTCTGTCTCATTATCTACTGGTCATTCACATCGACCCCGGCGCCATGCGCCTGCTGGTCGGCATGGTACGAGCTGCGCACCATCGCGCCCACGGCGGCGTGCACGAAGCCCATCTTGTACGCTTCTTCCTCGAACAGCTTGAACACGTCCGGATGCACATAGCGGCGCACGGGCAAGTGGTCGTTCGACGGCGACAGGTACTGGCCGATGGTCAGCATGTCGACGTTGTAGGTGCGCATGTCGCGCATCACTTGCAGGATTTCTTCATCCGTCTCGCCCAGGCCGACCATGATGCCGGACTTGGTCACCGCGTTCGGGTACAGCGCCTTGAAGTCGCGCAGCAGTTCCAGCGAGTGGGTGTAGTCGGAACCGGGACGGGCTTCCTTGTACAGGCGCGGCACGGTTTCCAGGTTGTGGTTCATCACGTCCGGCAAGCCGTCGGCGAAGATCGCCAGCGCCTTGGCCAGGCGGCCGCGGAAGTCGGGTACCAGCACTTCGATGCGGGTGTTCGGCGACAACGCGCGGGTTTGCTTGATGCATTCGACAAAGTGGCCGGCGCCGCCGTCACGCAGGTCGTCGCGGTCGACCGAGGTGATCACCACATATGACAGACGCAGTTCGGCGATGGTTTTCGACAGGTTGACCGGCTCGTTGACATCCAGCGGGTCCGGGCGGCCGTGGCCCACGTCGCAGAACGGGCAGCGGCGGGTGCACTTGTCGCCCATGATCATGAAGGTGGCCGTGCCCTTGCCGAAACACTCGCCGATGTTCGGGCAGCTGGCTTCTTCGCACACCGTCACCAGATTGTTGGCGCGCAGGATGTCCTTGATTTCATAGAAGCGGCTCGATGCGGACGCGGCTTTGACGCGGATCCAGTCGGGCTTTTTCAGGCGCTCGATCTGGCCGATCGGCACGATCTTGATGGGAATGCGCGACGTCTTGCTGGCGCCTTTTTGCTTGTCGCTGGCGTTGTAGGCAGGGGCGATGCTGGTGTCGGTGTCAGTAGTCATTTATCTGCATGCCCGCTTGGGCTCGGTTAAATTGTTCGGTTATGCCTGCACGGCAGCGGCCGGCGCATTGGCCCCGTCCTCGGGCGCGGCGATGCTCAGCTGCCGGACCAGTTCATGGGCCAGGGCCTGTTGCACGTCCGCCAGCGGCGCCTCGACACCCATGCTGCGCATGTCGACCGTGGCCAGGCCGGAGTAGCCGCACGGGTTAATCCAGGAAAACGGCGCCAGCTCCATCGCCACGTTCAGCGACACGCCATGGTAGGTACAGCCGTTGCCGCGTACTTTCAAGCCGAGCGCGGCGATCTTGGCGCCCTTGCGCGCGCCTTCGGCGATATAAATGCCGGGCGCGCCTTCGATGCGCTCGCCACCCAGATTATACGCCCCCAGCACATTGATGATTGCTTGCTCGATTTTTGCAACAAATTGGCGGGCATACAGTTTGCCGCCCGGCTTGTTGCGGCGCAGGTCGACCAGCAGGTAAATCACCACCTGGCCGGGGCCATGGAAGGTCACTTCCCCGCCGCGGTCGGTCTGCACGACCGGCACGTCGTGGGGCGCCAGCACGTGAGCGCGGTCGGCGCCCAGTCCCAGCGTAAATACGGGCGGGTGTTCGACGATCCACAATTCGTCCTGCGTCTCGGGGGTGCGCGCGTCGGTAAACGCGCGCATGGCGGCGAAGACCGGTTCGTAGTCGGCGCGGCCAAGGTCGCGAATGAGCGCGTCGGCAGGACGGTGGGGGAGCATCGGTTCGGATAGGGAGGTGGATTGCGGCAGCCTCATTATAAGTCAGCAGGCCCGATGGCGCTCGGCGCGGCTGCCATGATCGGGCCGCAGCCCGTCCGCCGGGCAACATCCGGCGCGCACCGCATTAGCATAGTTGAAATGCTTCGTTCCCCTGACTATCGGGCGCGCATAAGCTGTTTGTTCGCCTACAACACTTATCCGCCGCCATGTCAGCCGTCCTTGCTACCCGCCTCGATATCGTGCCGTTCGACGCCCCGCTGGGGGCGGCCGTGGTCGGTCTCGACCTGTCCCAGCCCCTGTCGCGGGAAGATTTCGAACGCATCCACCGCGCCCATCTGCTGTACCACGTGCTGGTATTTCGCGACCAGCACATCACCCCGGCCCAGCAGGTTGCCTTCAGCCGCCGCTTCGGCCCCCTGCAGATCCACGTGCTGCGCCAGTTCCAGCTGAAGGAACAGCCGGAGGTGCTGGTGATTTCCAACATCAAGGAAAACGGCCAGCCGCTGGGCCTGGGCGACGCCGGCCACTTCTGGCACTCGGACCTGTCGTACAAGCCGGTGCCCAGCCTGGGCTCGATGCTGCACGCGCAGGAGTTGCCGGCCGTGGGCGGCGACACGCTGTTTGCCAACCAGCATCTGGCGCTGGCGCAATTGCCGTCGGCCTTGCTGCGCGCCATCGAGGGCCGCAGCGCCGAACACAGCTATCTGGCCAAGTATGCGGAGTTGCAGCGGCGTAATCCGTGGCGGCCCAACCTGACCGCGGCGCAAATCGACGAGGTGCCGCCGGCGGTGCATCCGGTCATCCGCACCCATCCGGAAACGGGCGAGCGGGCCTTGTTTGTCAGCGAGCACTTTACGACCCGCATCGTCGGCCTGCCGGAAGATGAAAGCCGCGCCCTGCTGGAGGAATTGTTCGCCTTCAGCACGCAGGAGCGCTTTATCTACCGCCACGAGTATGAGGCCCACGACATGGTGTTCTGGGACAACCGCTCGGTGATGCACCTGGCGGCCGGCTGCCCGGACGATCAGCGCCGCCGCCTGTTCCGCACCACCATCGAAGGCGATGTGCCGTTCTGATTTCACCACCAGTAATAGCCGCGACAGCCGCCCACGCTGCCGAACCACAATATAAGAAATAAGGAAATCACCATGAAACTGTTGAACAAGGCCGCCATCGCGCTGGCATGCAGCGCCCTGCTGGCGTCCGGCGCGGCGCAAGCCGAAGGCAAGATCCGCATCGCCGAGCAGTTCGGCATCGTGTATCTGCTGCTGAACGTCGCGCAAGACCAGAAACTGATCGAAAAGCATGGCAAAAAACAGGGCGTCGCCATCGACGTGGACTGGGTCAAGCTGTCGGGCGGCGCGGTGATCAACGATGCGCTGCTGTCAGGCTCGATCGACATCGCCGGCGCCGGCATGGGTCCGCTGCTGACGGTGTGGGACCGCACCGTGGGCAAGCAGAACGTCAAGGGCGTAGCATCGCTGGGCAACTTTCCGTATTACCTGGTCAGCACCAATCCCAACGTCAAGAGCATTGCCGACTTTACCGAAAAAGACCGCATCGCCTTGCCTGCGGTAACAGTGTCGGTGCAGGCGCGCATTTTGCAAATGGCCGCCGCCAAGCAGTGGGGCACGGCCCAGTTCAAGAAACTCGATCCGCTGACGCAGGCCCTGCCCCATCCGGACGCGGCCGCCGCCATCATCGCCGGCCAGACCGAGATCAACGCCCACTTCGCCACCCCGCCGTATCAGGATCAGGAGCTGGCAGGCAATCCGAAAGCCCACGTGGTGCTCGATTCCTACGATGTGCTGGGCGGGCCGAGTTCGGCCACGGTGCTGTATGCGACCGAAAAATATCTGAAGGAAAATCCAAAGACCTACCGCGCCTTTGTCGATGCGCTGGCCGAAGCGGCCCAGTTCGTCGCCGCCAGCCCCGAGGCGGCCGCCGACGCCTATCTGCGCGTCAACAAGAGCGGCACCGACCGCGCGCTGCTGCTGAAAGTCATCAAGAACCCGAAGGTGCAGTTCAAGGTGGCGCCGCAAAACACCTTCGGCCTGGCGCAGTTCCTGTTCAATGCGGGCGCGCTGAAGAACCAGCCGAAAAGCTGGCGCGATTACTTCTTCGACAGCCCGGCCGTGGCCTCGGGGAGCTGAGATGGCCGCCACCCCTGCCGCACGATTCCAGCTGGTCAACAGCGAACCGCTGCTGCGCGCCGAGAACGTCACGCTGGAATATGCCAGCGCCAGCGGCACCGTGCGCGCCACTCATGAGGTCAGTTTCGATATGTACCGGGGCGACCGCCTCGTGCTGCTGGGCCCGTCCGGCTGCGGCAAGTCGACCCTGCTCAAAGCCATCGGCGGCTTCATCGCGCCGCGCGCCGGCGGCATCTTCCTGAACGACAAGCCGGTGCTGGGGCCGGGACCGGACCGCATCGTGGTGTTTCAGGAATTCGACCAGCTGCCGCCGTGGAAGACCGTCACGGCCAACGTGATGTTTCCCTTGCTGGCCGGCGGCATGGCCCGCGCCGAAGCGCAGGCGCGCGCGCTGCACTGGATCGGTAAAGTCGGGCTGGCCGATTTTGCCGATGCCTATCCGCATACTTTATCGGGCGGCATGAAGGCGCGCGTGGCGATTGCCCGCGCGCTGGCCACGGAACCGGCCATTTTGCTGATGGACGAGCCGTTCGCCGCGCTGGACGCGCTCACGCGTCGCACCATGCAGCAGGAAATTGCCACGCTCTGGGAAGAGATCGGCTTCACCATGCTGTTCGTGACCCATTCGATCGAGGAGGCGCTGGTGGTGGGCAACCGCATCGTGCTGCTGTCGCCCCATCCGGGCCGCGTGCGGGCGGAGCTGAACAGTCACCAGTTCAGCCTGCAAAGCGCGGGCAGCGCGGAGTTTCAGGCGGCGGCGCAGCGTATCCATTCGCTGCTGTTCGGCGAAGAACCGGTGCTCACTGCGGCATCGAACCCGGCATCGAGCCCGGCCTCGATCCCGTCAGTGCATGCCGTGCACGCAGCGCTCAACACCGTGGCGGAGCAGGTATGAGCGCCCTCCCCTTGCCGCCCGTCAGGGCCGAATATATCCGTCCGCTGGCGCCGGCCGGCACCCTGGCCGCCACGGCGCCCTTGCCGGTGGCCACGCGCGTGCTGCAGCACGGCTGGCTGCGTAAAGGCATTCTGCTGCTGGCGTTGGCCGTCGTCTGGGAACTCGTGGCGCGCTGGCAGAACAACGACCTGCTGCTGCCCACCGCCCTGCAAACGGCGCGCGCCTTTGCCGCTGGCATGGCCTCGGGCGAGTTGCCCGGCTACATCGGCGCTTCGCTGGCGGTACTGCTGCAAGGCTACGCGCTCGGGGTGGCGGGCGCCTTGCTGCTAACCACCTTGGCGCTGGGCAGCCGGCTGGGGCGCGATCTGCTGGAAACCCTGACCGCCATGTTCAACCCGCTGCCGGCCATCGCGCTGCTGCCGCTGGCCCTGCTGTGGTTCGGCCTGGGCCGGGGCAGCCTGATCTTCGTGCTGGTGCATTCGGTGATGTGGCCGCTGGCTTTGAATGCCTATGCCGGCTTCGGCAGCGTGCCCGAAACGCTGCGCATGGCCGGGCGCAACTACGGCCTGTCCGGCCCGCGCCTGGTGTTCCAGATCATGATACCGGCGGCGCTGCCGGCCATTTTGTCGGGGCTGAAAATCGGCTGGGCGTTCGCGTGGCGCACCCTGATCGCGGCCGAACTGGTGTTCGGATCGACCTCGGGCAAGGGTGGCCTGGGCTGGTATATCTTCCAGAGCCGTAACGAGCTGTTCACCGACAAGGTGTTCGCGGGGCTGGCGGCCGTGATCGTGATCGGCCTGCTGGTCGAGAGCCTGGTGTTCCAGACGCTCGAACGCCTGACGGTGCGCCGCTGGGGCATGCAGCGCCAGGCGCTGGGCCGCTGAGCCGCTGAGCCGCGCTTTGAAAGCTACATGACGATCTTGACCATCGGGTGGGCCGACAGGGCGCGGTACAGGTCGTCGAGCTGGACCCGGCTGGTGGCGCGCACCATCACGGTCAGGCCGGTGTAGTTGCCCTTGGGCGAAGGGCGTACTTCCAGACGGCCGATGTGAAAGGTCGGATCGAATTCCAGCACGACGTCGACGATCGTGGCGGCGAAGTCGGCATGGGTAGGGCCCATCACTTTGATCGGAAAGTCACTCGGGTATTCGATCAGGGATTCAGTTGGGGTGGGCATACGCGATCCAGTTCTAAAATGAAAAAAGCAGCGCGGCAAAGCGGCCGCGCTGCTCGATATTGTAGCTAATTTCCGTCGCCCTGCTTGCGCCAGGCCAGGGTAGCCCCCGATCCGGCGCCGCCTGAGCGGGCACAACCGGTCAGAACATCAGCGCTGGTTCTCGCGGTCGCGCCCGTTGGTCAGACGCTGCGGGCGCTCGCGCTGGCCGTTGTCGGCGCGCGGCGCCGGGGCCTGCGGCGCCGGCTGGGCCTGCGGCATGGGCGCAGCCTGCATCGGCGATGGACGCGCCATCTGCACCTGCTGCTGCGGCATGGGCATGGGCGCAGGCGGCGCCATCGGCGGCCGCGGCGGCGGAGCCGGCATGGCCATCGGCGTCGGCGTTTGCATCGGCATCGGCGACGGCCGGTTGAAGGTGTCCGACTGACGCTGGCGCCGCTCAAGTTCCAGTTCGCGCATGCGGCCGAAGCGGTCGCCCTGCGGCTGCACGGCCGCCGGCACCGGCGGGGCCGGCATGCCGGCTGCCTGTGCAGGCGCGCTCTGCTGCTGCGCCGACGGCGGCATGCCCGCACGGGGTGCGATGACAACGCCGGCCGGACCGCTCACCGTGCCGGCCGAATAGCGCGCCGGGCCATAGTTGCGCTGGTCGCGTTCCTGGCGGTCGTTGCGCAGGTCGTCCTGTTCGCGCTGCATCCATGCCGCGCGGCGCGCCGCCGCATCGCTTTCGATGCGCGGGTTGGGCCGCACGTCGCCGCCACGCTCCAGTCCCACGCTGCGGTCGGTGCGCTCGCCACGGTCGTTCCTGTCCACCTTGCCATCGCCATTCACATCGGTGCGCCCCGGGCGCTCGCCGCGGTCGATGCGGCCGTCGCCATTGGCGTCGGTGCGCAGCGTGCGGTCAGCCATATCGACCCGGCCATCGCCGTTGCTGTCGGTGCGCAGGACGCGCCCGCCGACGTCGCCCCGGTCCACGCGCCCATCGCCATTGCGGTCGCGCACGATCTGATCGACCCTGCCGTCGCCGTTGCGGTCCAGCCCGACCTGCGCGCCGCCGATACCGGGACGCAGCAGGCTGCCGGCACGGTCGCTGCGGTCGACCCGGCCGTCGCCGTTGGTGTCGATGCGCCCGGTGCGCAGCGGCAGGCCTTGCGGTGGCGGCGGCGCGCTGCCCGGCGTGCCCGGCAGCGCCTGCGGCGCGACCACGCCCCTGGGCACGTTGGCGACCACGATCGGGCCGCGCCGGCCGAAATGGTCGTGCTGCACCACCGTCAGGCCGGCATGGCCATGGCGGCGCCGGTCGCCATCGTTGCGGGCATGGCGGTTAATGTAGCGCAGGTGATCCTGCGGCACGCGGTAGCCGGGCAGGAACGTGTCGCGCGGCGCCAGCGGATACCAGCCCTGCGCCGGCGCGTAGCGGCCGCGGTTCGAGCCGAACGCCACGTTCCAGCCCGAGCCGCCGACCCAGCCCACCAGCGCCGGCGCCCAGATTGGCCGGCCGATGTTGCGGCCCGGCGCCCAGCACCAGCGCTGGTTGACCATCACCCAGCGCCCGTAATGCGACGGGGCGTAGCCCCAGGGGGCGTTGTCGACCCAGGTCCAGCCCCATGGCGTCAGATAGGTCCAGCGGCCGTCGCGGTACGGCGCCCAGCCGGCGGCCACGCTGCGCGGCGTCCACAGGGGACCGTACTCGTTGTCGTCGCGCCAGACGCCGTGCTGGTCCAGTTCCTCGTAGCCGGTCATTTCGCTGGTGACATAGCGCTCGGCGGCGGCGTGCGACTCGCGCCGGTCGCGCAGCACAGTCCAGTCGTCAAAACTGTTGGGCACGGCTTGCGCGGTGCGGATGTCGTCGTTTTGCAGCTCGGCGCGGCGGCCGGCGCGCACGGTCAGGCTAGCGCCGCTGCCGTCGAGCAGGGCCACGCCCTCGAACACGGTGACCACGGTGGCGTCGTCGTCGCGCCCGGCGTCGACGCGCAGGCGCCCCGGCTCCTGCAGGCGCACGCGGCCTTGCGGCGTGGACAGCTCGAAGCCGCGCACCACGTCGCGGTTATGCAGGCGCACGCTCACCGTGCCGTAATGCAGGTGCAGACGCACGCTGTCGTCGTCCAGTTCGACCACGTCCAGCGCCGAATCGGCGTCCAGGCGGATTGCGGTCGAGCCGACCCGCACTTCCGTACGCGCGCCCCGGGCCGTGACGATCTGGTTGCGCGACGTGACGGGCCAGTTCACCAGCGCGGCGTTGGTGTTGTCGGCGTTGCTGCCGTCGTCGCTACCGTCGGTATCGGCGGAAATGGTCACCTGGCCCTGTGCCAGCGCAATGCGCCCTACGCGTCCCGGCAATTCATTCTCGGCAGCCGCCGCGCTCGCGGCCAGCGCGGAAAACACCGACAGCGCCAGCACGGTGACGGATTTGGTGAAGCGGTAACTCATGATGAGGCTCCAGAAAGGACGACCGGTAGACGATGGGGGCAAGCATGCGCAGGGTACTAGGCCCAGCATACAGCGATTAAACGCGCAGGCACGCGCCGGGACAACCGGGGTTACAAAGCGTTGCACATCGCTAAGCACGTGTGCGCCGGTGGCGGCCCACACCGGCGCGAGGACGGGGTCGGTCGCGTGGCCCCACGGCGCGGCGGCGCCCGGCGTCAGGTCACGGCGCTTTTTTTCCGGTAGGATGCCGGCGCCAGCAGTTTCCCTTTGCCCTGGGCGCCGGCCAGCTGGTCGAGGTTGAATCGGGCCCAGTCGGCCAGGCTCATATGCAGGAATCCGGCCGGCGCGAACATGGCGGGCGCGCCGTCGTCGAAGTTGGCCATCCTGAGCATCGGCTTGCCCTTCTGGTGGCCGCGGTTCTGGCCATCGCCGGTGTTGCCGAAGCCAACGTCGCGCATCGCCAGCGGCCCGAACACTTCCTTGCGCATCAGCACTTCGTAACTGTCGCCGGTGACCAGTTCGGCGATCGCCGCGGCGATCAGGAAGCCAGTGTTGCTGTAGGCAAAAGCGGTGCCGGGCGCCACCTCGGGCGGGTTTTTGAGCGCCGCGGCGATGTAGGCCAGGCGCTGCGGTCCGGTCGGGCGCGTGTCGCCGAAGAAGTGCTCGGCGCCCTTCAGGTCCAGCAGGTCGCGCGGCAGGCCGGCCCGGTGCGACAGCAGCTGCACCAGGGTGACCTGGCGGTAGGCGGGCAGCATGGCGGGGGCCAGGGCGGGCAGCATCTTCTCGAGCGGCGCATTCCAGTCCAGCACGCCGCGTTCGGCCAAACGCGCGATCATGGCCACCGTCATGACCTTGCCGGTCGAGCCGATCAGCCACACGTCGGCCGCGCCGGCGCGCTGCGGCTGGTCGTTGCGGCGCCTGCCCTGCACCGTCTGCGCGGCGATGGCGCCGTCGCGCATGACCACGACCCCGACCGCCGGCACCTTGCTGCCAGCCATGGCGGCCTTGACGATGATGTCGAGCTTCTCCGGGGCGGCGGCGGCGCACGTGGCGCTGGCGAGCGCGCGCTCAGGCGTTGTTGCCGCGCTTCACGAAGAACAATGCGCCACCGATGCACATCAGCACGCCGCCGAAAAAGCGGTTTTGCTTTTTCACCGCGCCGGCGTCGCGGAAGAACCGCTGCATCGAGGACGCCAGATAGGCATAGCCGTGCATGACGATGGTGTCGATGGTGACCATGGTCACGCCAAGGATGACCAGTTGCGGCAGCACGGGGGCGTTGCGGGAAATAAACTGCGGCAGCACGGCCACCATGAAGATGATGCCCTTGGGATTGGTCGCATTGGTCAGGAAGCCTGTCATGACGCGCTTGCCGAACGAGGGAATGCGCGCGGGCGCGCGCTGCACGCCAGCCTCGGCGCCGGACTCCGGCGCGACCGGTGCGCGCCATTGCAGGATGCCCAGGTAAATCAGATACAGGGCGCCGACCACCTTGACGATATTGAACGCCAGCTCGGATGCCAGCAGCAGCGAACCGACGCCGGCGCCGGCGACGGCCAGCACCAGCAGCAGGCCGCACTGCAGGCCCAGCACGGTGGCGCTGGCCTTCCTGACGCCGTAGGTCAGCCCGTGGCTCATCGACAGCACCGCGCCCGAGCCCGGTGAAATGGCAATCAGGGTACCGGCGATGACGAAGGCAATCCAGGTGGAAAAAAGCATAGAGACCGGCTCAATGGCCGTGGAAAATGGGAACAAAAAGGGAACGACAGAGCGCTACAACGCCGCACGTCGAACGCCGGGCGTGGAACGTTTAGCGTGAAGCGGGACGCATGAAGCATGAAGCATGAAGCGTGGGACGATAAACCTGCACGGCACAAAGCGGAGAAACGGAAGGTCCATGCCCCCGCTTGGGGCCGCGCCGGGTACTGCATTGCTACGGCGGAGGTAGTAACGGTGATTACTACGCCAGCTTTACAGCTTTTACAGATTTACAGATGTACGGCTTCACAGCGGATTTACGCCTTGGTGGCCTTCTTTGGATTGACGGCTTTTTTCAGCGTCGCGCCAGCGGAGAACTTGGGCGTCTTCGACGCGGCGATCTTGATCGGCTCGCCGGTGGACGGGTTACGGCCCTTGCGCGCGGCGCGCTTGGAGATCGAGAAGGTACCGAAGCCGGTGATGCCGACCGTGTCGCCTTTTTTCAGACGCTCGGTGATGATCTCGATGATCGTGTTAACCGCGCCGTTGGCTGCTGCGCCGGACATTTCAGTGCGCTTTGCAAATTCTGCAATCAGTTCGCCTTTTTTCATACTCATCCTCCCGGGTTAAAAGAGCGGGAAGATTAGCATAAATATTGCCGACTGCGATGAATTGCACGATGCCCATATCAAAGCAGGCCCCGCCGCGACTGGCTCGCGCCGTTTTTCAGGTGGCGTGGGCGGCGCCGTCAGCGTGGTTCAGGCCGGTTCGCAGGGCCGCGTTGATCAGGGTCTGGTAGCCCTTGCCGCTCTGCTCGGAGCGGGTGCGAAACTCCTGCAGCACCTCGTCGTCCAGGTAGATGGTGATGCGGGTCTTGCGCTTGACCATGCGCTGCGGCGCCGCCGCGGCGGCCGTGCCGTTGGCGTTGGTGTTGGCGTTGAGGGAGGGCACTGCGGTCGATGCGTCGGACATGCTGTTCATTGCGAGCCTCACAGGAGCGGATAAAAAATAATTGCCGGTTAAAACAGTCACAAGCAGATGAATTCATCATACGTATGCACAGCGCCGGCGCGGACGGAAAGCGACGAGATGCAGAAAATGCGGCCTGAAGTGCCAAAAAAACACCTTGGTCGGGGGCGCGCCCCTTGCGTCCGCTCGGGTTAAGATGATGTTTTATTGATTACTAACGGAGAAGTTCCCATGGCAGCAAGCAGCCTGCTCGCATTAATCGACGACATTGCAACGATCCTTGACGATGTCGCCGTGATGAGCAAAGTGGCGGCCAAGAAGACCGCCGGCGTGCTCGGCGACGATCTCGCACTCAACGCCCAACAGGTCAGCGGCGTACACGCCGACCGCGAACTGCCGGTGGTGTGGGCGGTCGCCAAGGGCTCGATGGTCAACAAGGCCATCCTGGTGCCGGCCGCGCTGGCCATCAGCGTGGTGGCGCCGTGGGCCATCACGCCGTTGCTAATGCTCGGCGGCGTCTACCTGTGCTACGAAGGGGTGGAAAAGCTGGCCCACAAGTTCTTGCACAGCCCGGAAGAAGACGCCGCCCACCAGCAGGAGCTGCACAAGGCCGTCGTCGACGAGACGGTCGACCTGGTGGCGCTGGAGAAAGACAAGATCAAGGGCGCCGTGCGCACCGACTTCATCTTGTCGGCGGAAATCATCGTCATCGCGCTGGGCACCGTGGCGGACCAGGATTTCAGCCGCAAGGTGGCCGTGCTGGTGGTCATCGCGCTGGCCATGACGGTGGGCGTGTACGGCCTGGTGGCCGGCATCGTCAAGCTGGACGACGCCGGTCTGTACCTGAGCAAAAAGGCCAACGCCGCCGCGCAGGCGCTGGGCCGCATGCTGCTGGTGGGCGCGCCCTTGCTGATGAAGACGCTGTCGGTGGTCGGCACGGCCGCCATGTTCATGGTCGGCGGCGGCATCCTGGTGCACGGCATCCCCCAGCTGCATCATGTGGTGGAAGGCATTGCGGCGGCGGCGGCCAGCGTGCCGGGCGTGGGCGGCTTTCTGAAGCTGATCGCGCCGGTCGCGTTCGATGCCGTGGCAGGCATCATCGCCGGTATCGCCGCGCTGGCGCTGGTGATGGGTGTGATGAAGCTGTTCAAGCGCAAGCCGGCTGCGGCGGCGCATTGATGTTATGAAGCACAGCTATTCTAGAACTCGGAAAGTCCAATAATCTGGTTAAGCGATTCGCATGCAGCCGCAAACACATCCGATGGAACTTGTTTCATCGGATGTGGCTTCGCATGACGCGTGCGCCAATCGAAAGACTTCGGCTGGTGCGTGAGAACGTAACTCACGCCGCGCTTACTACCGGTGAACTTGATGGCGAAGGGATTGGTTTCGTTACTTATCGCAGTGGTCAGAGGGAATCCGATAACGATCCCCGTGCGTTCGTTGAATGCTTTTGGCGATAGGACGAGCATAGGATGCATATCGCGCATCTCATTGCCAGACTGAGGATTGAAATCAATCCAAATGACATCCCGGCGTTCAGGCGACCACGGGGGCGCTTTCCTCATTGAAACCGCTCAGCGCCGACCGGTGCCGCCGACATGGCTTCTCCAGCGTGCTGATCGGGATCGAACGCCGCCAATTTTTGGGCAAGGGTCAGCTTAGGCACCCCAACCGCGATGACGAAAACACCTTCGTCCTGAAGCGACACTTCAACAGGCTGACCAGCCTTCAATCGCGCAGACCGGGCAATGGCCGCTGGGATACGTACAGCGAGGCTGTTACCCCACTGTTGCACCATTAACGTTGCTTTGGGCATTTACAAACTCCATTTACTACACCACTAACTAGTCTAGCCTCCTACCGCAGGGTGTCAACACGTATAAACGTTTACATGTATCGATATGCGCGAAATCACCTTGCAGGTGAACGTACGCGATATGTGTTGTTATCCCGCCATCCGCGGGTTGTACGCGTTGACTTTCGTTTTCATTCCCCGGAGGATGTTTGCGCCGATGTCGATTTATCAAATCGACCGGCTGCGCACTATCCAACCTGTCTCACTCCAGAGGAATGTAATCCATGCACACAGCGTTTGCCCCACGTAAGCACACCCTCGCAGTCGCCATTGCAGCCTTGTTCGCCGGCGCCCCCGTCATGGCGCAGGAAGCGCCCGTCGACACCGGCGCCACGGTGGTCGTCACCGGCACCCGCGTCGCCACCCGCACCGTGCTCGACACCGTCGCGCCGATCGATGTGATCTCGGCCGATGCCCTTAAAAACGCTGGCAGCACGGAAATCAACCAGGCCCTGGCCATCGCCCTGCCGTCGCTGAACTTCCCCAAGCCGGGCCTGGCCGACGGCACCGACACCGTCCGCCCCGCCACCTTGCGCGGCATGTCGCCCGACCAGACCCTGGTGCTGGTGAACTCCAAGCGCCGCCACGCGTCGTCGCTGGTCAACGTCAACGGCACCATCGGCCGCGGCGCGGCATCGGTGGACATGAACACCATTCCGACGGCCATCGTCAAGAACATCGAAGTGCTGCGTGACGGCGCTGCCGCCCAGTACGGCTCGGACGCGATCTCAGGCGTCGTCAACGTGCGCCTGCGCACCAACCGCGACGGCGGCGAAGCGACCATCAACTACGGCGCGCGCCTGACCGAATACGAGTTCCAGACCGCCCCCGGCCCGGCCGGCAGCACCTGGGCGCCGGAAAACTCGCGCAAACGCACCGATGGCCAGACCGGCTCGGTGAGCCTGTGGAAAGGTATCGCGCTGGGCGAGACGGGCTTCCTGACCATCGCCGGCGAATTCAAGGACCAGCGCCACAGCGAGCGCAGCGGCTACGACATGCGCCAGCAATATCCGCGCGTGGCCGGCGGCGCCTTCGATCCGCGCGAAAACACCATCAACCGCTACAACGCCTGGTACGGCGACCCGGAAATGAAGCAGTCGACCCTGTTCGCCAACGCCGGCATGGACCTGGCCGACGGCGTCAAGGCCTACGGCTGGGCCAGCTATCAGAAGCGCGACAGCCGCTCGGGCGGCTTCTTCCGCTGGGCCAACGACCCGCGCAACATCATCTCGATCTACCCGGACGGCTTCCTGCCGATTATCGCCCCGGTGGTCGACGACTATGCCGCCACGGGTGGCGTGACCTGGAACCTGGGCGAATGGGCCATGGACGCCTCGCTCGGCTACGGCAAGAACGAGATGGACTTCACCATCGAAAACACGCTGAACCGCTCGATCGGCGCGACCAGCAAGACTTCGTTCGCCGCCGGCGGCTTTTCGTACGACCAGACCGTGCTGAACGTGACGGGTGTGCGCTCGGTGCCGATGGCCAGCCTCAGCTCGCTGCTGAACGTGGCGCTGGGCCTGGAAGCGCGCCGCGAAGGCTACAGCCAGTTCGCCGGCGAGCCTGATTCCTACCGTTTCGGCGGCGAACTGTTGCCGAACGGCCTGCCGACCGCGCCGGGCGCGCAGGTGTTCGCGGGCTTCCAGCCATCGAACGCCACCAGCGAGCACCGCACTGCCGTGGGTGCGTTTGTCGACCTGGAAGGCAACCTGACGGAACAGCTGCTGATGTCGGCCGCCGTGCGCGCGGAAAAGTATTCGGACTTCGGCAGCAGCGTGGCCGGCAAACTGTCGGGCCGCTACGACTTCACCAAGCGCTTCGCCCTGCGCGGCTCGGTGCAGAATGGCTTCCGCGCCCCATCGCCGCAGCAACAGAACTTCACCTCCACGGCCACCAACTTCATCACCGGCGTGCCGTTTGAAGTCGCCACCTTCAAGCCGACCAATCCAGTCGCGGCCGCCCTCGGCGCCAAGCCGCTGGAAGCGGAAAAATCGGTCAACCTGTCGTTCGGCGCCGTGGCGCGTCTGGGCGCGGTCAACGTGACGGTGGATGCCTACCGCATCAAGGTGCGCGACCGCATCGTGCTGTCGGAAAACCTGAACCAGGACAACGTGCGCGCCTTCCTCACCCGCGAAGGCTTCATCGGCGTGGGCGCTGCCCGCTTCTTCATTAACGGCGTCGACACCACCACCCAGGGCGTGGACGTGGTGGCAAGCTGGGGCGTGAACGCCGCCGCAGCGGGCAAGTTCGACTTCACCGTGGCCGCCAACTTCACCGATACCGACGTGACCAAGGTGCCGGAAACGGCCCAGCTGTCGGCACTCTCGCCGGCGCCGAAGCTGTTCGACCGCCTGAACGTGCTGTCGCTGGAGGAAGGCCAGCCGAAGAACAAGCTCAACGCCAGCGTCAACTGGAAGCTGGGCCAGCTCGGCGCCACCTTGCGCGCCACGCGCTACGGCAAGGTGCTCTCGCCGAATGCGGCCGAAGCGCTGGACGTGACGTTGTCGGCCAAGACCGTGGTCGACCTGGAAGGCCGCTACGCCCTGACGCCGAAGGTGAACCTGGCGCTGGGTGCGGAAAACGTGTTCGACCAGTATCCGGAATCGGTCGGCCCGGCGCTGAACCCGAGCGGCAACGCACCGTTCCCGAACTACGCCCCGTTCGGCCGCGGCGGGCGCTACGTGTACGCGCGCGCTTCGTACGCGTTCTGACCGGTTGAGCGTCAGGCAGGTCGCCGCAGGCCGCTCGCCTGACGCTCGGGGCGTTCACCTGACGCTCAGGGCGCTCGCCTGCCCTCAGGCAGTGCGCCTGACACTCAGGCCGTCGCGGATGCTCCATCCGAGCGCCACGACGGCCAATCCGCTGAGCAGCCAGCTCAGTGGGCCATAGCTGACCGGCATCAGTCCGGTCGGCTTTCCCCACCAGGCCGCCAGATACGGGCCCAGCAGCGCCATCGACACTCCCAGATTTACAAACAAAAATACGTGCAGGATGCGTTCACTGAGCGGCAGCCGCCGTGTGTCGAACTCGACCACCGTATCGACCACCGATATGCACAGCTCGGCGCCATACAGCGCCATGATCGCCAGCATCAGCACGCCGTGCCACTCGAACCACGCCAGCCCCGCGAACAAGGTGGCGAAGATCAGCTCGCGCCCGCTGTGCAGGCGCTGCTCGGTCGCCGCACCGCGCGTGACCGGCAGGCGCGCCAGCCATTCGTGGTTGATCAGCACGTCGAGCGCGCCGATCACGCCATGCACCAGCAGAGCGAACAGGAACGGTGGCATAGGTCACGCGAACAAGAAGCCGGGCGTCCAAGCAGTGGATATGAGCGGTCTATGACCTTATACGACCGTTAGCTGCCGCCAGGGTTCAGTTATTTCGCCGGCACAGCATGGCGCCGGCCGCCAGGCCCAGGCCGAACGCGCCGTAGACCAGCGCCAGCGCCAGGCGCGACAGACGCTTTTCGTAGCCGGGTTTCAGGCGGTCGGGCGTGAGCTGGTAGTCGGCAAAGCAGGCTACGGCCGCGGCGGCCGTGGCCACCTCGACGGTGGTCAAGGCTTGCTTGCGGTCCAGCGTCTTGCCCACGATGCGTTCGAACAGCACGGCCCAGAAGGTGGCGCTGACATGATGTATCAGATAGCCGGTGAGCGTGTGGCGCAGCGACAGTCCGTCTTGCTGGGCTGCCTTGTCGCCGTAGAACCAGTGGCTGATGGCATTGGTGGGCGCGTAAGCGCTGCCCGCCTCGCGCTTGCCCAGCAGCGCCAGCGCCAGGGTCGACAGCACGCTGGCGGTGCTGCCGGAAACCAGACCGCGCTGCAGGGGCTCGGACCAGCTCGCCATTGCGCCGTTGCCGCCATGCTGCTGGCCGCCATGCAGCGTGCTCGCGGGGTGTTGCATCTCCAGATTTGCCATGCTCGCCTCCTTGTTCAAATGTGGGTGACCTCAGCGTCGTGATTGCATCTCGATTAGACTATCGGTACAACGGACAAAGGCACAGCATGCGCGTCTTGCTCACGGGAGCCAGCGGTTTTATCGGACAGCACGTGTTGAACACGCTGCTGGCGGAAGGCCACCACGTGGTATGCGCGGCGCGCCACCGGCCCGCCGGCGCCGATACCCGCGCGCGCTGGATCGATGTCGACTTCGCCAAGGATACCGACAAACAGGCATGGCTGGCGCGCGTGGACGGGATCGACGCCGTCATCAACACAGTGGGCATTTTTCGCGAACAGGGCCGGCAAACCTTCCGCGCCCTGCATGTGGAGGCGCCCTGCGCGCTGTTCGCCGCGTGCGCCGAATCGCCTCACGTGCGTCTGGTGGTGCAGCTGTCGGCGCTGGGCGCCGATGCGCAGGCCGCCAGCGCCTATCACCTGAGCAAAAAGACCGCCGACGACTATCTGGCCAGCCTGCCCGTGCGCGCCTTCATCGTGCAGCCGTCGCTGGTGTACGGCAAGGATGGCATCAGCGCGCGCGTATTCAGGATGCTCGCCAGCATGCCGTTTGCCGTGCGCTTCGGCAGCGCGCCGCAGCTGGTGCAGCCGATCCATGTGGACGACGTGGCCGCCGCCGTGGCCAGCCTGCTGCGCCAGCCGCTGGCGCTGGACGGCGGCAATGACAGTCCCGGCAGCGCCGCTAGCGCTGCCGGCATGCCGACAACAGGCGGCAGCGTCCGGCGCGTGGCTCTGGTCGGTCCCGAAGCGATGGGCTTTACCGATTACCTGGCCCTGCTGCGCGGCGCGCTGGGACTGGGCAAGCTGCGCGTGCTGCGCCTGCCCGACGCGCTGGCGCGCCTGTGCGCGCGGGTGGCCGGCACGCTGCCCGGCGCCCTGCTCGACTCCGAAGCGCTGGCCATGCTCGATCGCGGCAACAGCGCCGACGCGCACCCGACCGCGCGCCTGCTGGGACGCCCCGCCCGTCATCCGCGCAGTTTTATCGACGACCCGCTGGCCGAGCGCGCGCGGGCCAAGCTGGACTGGCTGCTGCCCGTGCTGCGGGTGGCCATCGCGGCCGTGTGGATTGCCACGGCGGTCGTGTCGTACGGCCTGTATCCGGTGCAGGACAGCTATACCCTGCTCGAACGCACCGGCGTGCCGGCCCAGCTGGCGCCGCTGATGCTGTACGGCGCCGCCACTTTCGACCTGCTGCTGGGGCTGGGCATCCTGCTATTGCCGCGACGGCGCCGGCTGTGGCATGCGCAGCTGCTGTTGATCGGCTTCTACACGGTCGTGATCGCCTGGAAGCTGCCGGAATTTCTGCTGCATCCATATGGACCGCTGACCAAGAACCTGCCCATGCTGGCGGCCATCTGGCTGCTGGCCGAACTGGAAGAACCCGACCGGAGAGCGTGATGGAATTTAACGAATACATGATCGTCAAATGGTTGCACATTCTGTCGTCGACGTTTTTGTTTGGCACCGGCATCGGCTCGGCGTTCTACATGCTGTTCACCAGCCTGTCGCGCGATGTACGCGCCATCGCCGTGGTCAGCCGCTATGTGGTGATGGCCGACTGGGTGTTCACCAGCACCTCCGTCGTGGCCCAGCCGCTGACCGGTTTTTACCTGGCGCATCTGGCGGGATTTCCGCTGACCAGCCGCTGGATCGTCTGGTCGACCGGCCTGTATCTGCTGGCCGGGGCCTGCTGGCTGCCGGTGGTGTGGATGCAGATCCGCATGCGCGACATGGCGCAGCTGGCGCTAAAGAATAACGCCGATCTGCCGGCCCGGTACTGGCACTACCTGCGCATATGGGTGGTGCTCGGCATTCCGGCGTTTATCGCCCTGGTGGCGGTGTTTTACCTGATGGTGGCCAAGCCGGTCTGAGCTTGTTCAAGCCGGCTCGGGAGTCACGATTCCAGCAGTTCGGCCGAGCGCAGGCGCACCTGACTGGAACGTATGCCGCCGATCAGTCCCCAGGCCGCGGCCCAGCGGATGGCCCGGTCCTTGTCGGCGCTGGCGTCGCAGGCGATGGCCCTGCCGATCGCACGGCTCATGCGCAGCATGCCGTACGACTTGCGGGCTTCCCGGTCAGGAAATTTCGAGGCCATGTGGTTAGTGTCATTAGGGAATCATTTTTACACGCTACGCATTGTATGTTTAATACGTTCAAAAAACCCTGTACGCCTATACAGAAACCGAAAGTAATTATTGAGTAACCAATAAGCATAGTTGCTTTTGGAAATACGTTCGCACGGTTCGGTAATTAACCGATAGTGCCGTCCGAGTGGGTTACGGTGGTAGCCACAGTGTCAGCGTCAGGCTTCCCAATGAATCACCGTCCCATTCAAGAACGCAAGTCTTACGGCATGTTACGCATGATTATCGCCATCGGCCGCGCCATCGATGCGACCACCGATGCCGAGAAAGATCAGGCTGCGCGCTGGGTCGCTGCGTGGGGCGTGTTGAGCGGCATCCATACGCCCGGTGTGCGCCTGCGCCGTTCGGTATTGGGCAGCAAGCAGCGTCCGGAACGGCGCGCCGTGCCCCGCTGAGTCCCCCGGTAACCTGCCCCATCTCCGCATTTGTAACATTTCACTTACATCCTCTACAACATTGCAAGAGGGCTACGGTGCGCTGCTCCGTATTGATGATCGATAAACTACCACCAAGCTCAACATGCATGCCGTTGATATTGTTGAGTTTTTAAGTTTGGTCCGTATGGCGGACCCGGCAGGCACGATCCCAAACCATGATCAGGAGAACTACATGCAGACGAACCAATTGTTAAAACGCCTTTTGAGCGCTACCGTTGCCGCAGCCTTGTGCGGTGTGATGTCGGCCCAGGCGCAGACCGCCAGCACGACCACCGACACCACGGTCCAGACCACGGAACAGACCAGCAAACCGGCCACCAAGAAGAGCAAGGCCAAGAGCACCAAGAAGAGCACCACCAAGCGCACCACGCAAAGTTCCACTGACACAAGCGCCAGCACCACCGACGGCACCTCGCCGACCAATACCATGGGCAGCACGGCGACCAGCTCGCCGACCCATACCGGCACCACCGCCTCCGGCACGGCCGGCGTGGGCACCACGGGCGCCGGCGCACCCGGCGCCAGCGGCACGACCGGCAATGTCAACACCGCCGGCAGCACGGGCGCTACTGGCACCACGACCGGTTCCATGGGGACCTCCGGCACGACCGGCGCCACGGGTACCAGCGGCAACAGCGGCATGACCGGCTCGACGGGCTCGACCGACCCGGCGCTGAACAACCCGGCCCTGAACAGCCCCGCCACCACCGGTACGCCATCGACGGGCCCTGGCACCAACGGCATGACGGGCGCCACCGGCTCGGCGATTCCACCCGCACCCGTGCCGCCAACCGCGGTGCCTCCGGTACGCCCGTAATAGCTGCATCAAACCGCCTTGCGCGGTTTGAAGTTGTAGCTGCCTAAAAACCGCCTTGCGCGGTTTGAGGTTTTACCACCGCACCATCGCGTGCGGTGCTTCTCTATCTTTCCCGTCTTTTTCCAATCACCCAACAGCTTTGCGATCCGAGCCCGGCATCGGTGCGCGTACGCCTCCCGTGTCCACACCCAGCAGACAAAAAAAAGCAAGACCGAAGTCTTGCCGAAGAGACGCCCGGAGCGCGGGGGACGCGCGCCGGTAGCGTGATGTTAGTGCTGCGTTAGTGCTAGCCGCTTTAAAACCGATACAGCGCCGACAGTTCGATAGCGCGCCCAAACAATGGCCGTGCATTGATCGGACCGCTGCTCTGCGCCCCGGTCAGGCGCGAATTGCCTTCGGTCAGGCCCAGCTCGTTGCTCAGGTTGGTGCCGGCAAGACGGAATTCCCAATGGGAGCCGACGCTGGCCAGTACGCCCGCATCGACCGTCTTGTACGACGGCAGGTAAGACAGGTTGGCCTGGTCGGCCCAACGCGCCCCGATGTGGGTGTAGGTGCCATACAGCTTGACCGAATTGTCGCCCATCGGAATGCGGTAGCTCGGCGAGAAGCGGAACTGCAGGCGCGGCTGGCGCTGCACATCGCGCCCTTCGATGGCCGGATTGTCCGTGTAGGTCGAACGCTGGTAATCGCCCGTCAGCGTCAGCTGCAGTTCCCTGGTCGGACGCACGGCCACTTCGAATTCCACGCCCTTGCCGCGCGAGCCGCTGATCGAGTTGATCACGGCGTTGGTGGTGATCTGCTGGAACGAAATGCCCGTGAAGTCCGTGTAGAACGCGTTGACGTAGGCGCTATACAGTTCGTTGGCGGTCTTGTAACCCACCTCGTACTGCGTCACTTTCGGGGTCGGCACGCCGTTGCGGTCGTTCAGCGCCGCCTGGGTCCCGGCGTTGCGCATGTCATCGAAATAGATGAAGGTGTGGCCCGTGTTGGCGCGCACAAACACGCTGGCGTTCTTGGACAGCTTGTACAGGCCGCCCACGGTGAACGAATTGACGCTGTCGGAGCGGCTCAGCTGGGTGAAGGTGCCGGTCGGCATGGAGGTGCCGTTGTTGTACACCGTCAGCGGATTGTTATCGGTGTCGCCCGAGCTCAGGTTGGAAATGCTGCCACTCAAACGCTGGCGCTCGCGGCGCATGCCGGCATCGACCTTGATCTGCTCGTTGATGGCCCATTCGTTCGCCACGAACAGGGCCGTGTTGTTGCCCTTGTACGATGCCACCGGAGCGTAGAACACATTGCCGTCGGTGCCGTTGCGCGAGACCACCACGCCGTTGTTCAGCTGGGCATTGATCAGGCGCGCATTCGGCTCGGCCGTCATCAGGTGGCTGTTACCCAGATACCACTCGTCGTCCGACTCGTAGTTGGCGTAGTAAGCGCCCACGGTCAGGGTATTGCCCTTGAACAGCTCGCGGCTGACACGGAATTCATCGGTGAACGACACCAGTTTCTTTTCGACCGACCACAAGCCGGCCTGCACCACCTGCTGCTGCGCATCGACCGCGGCGCCGCCCAAGTAGCTGAGCGACCCGCCGGTGGCGGGCCGTCCAGCCGCCGCCACCAGCGCCGCGTTGGCGTTGGCGGAGGAAGTGGCATTGGCCAGGTAGGCCGCCGCCGTCAACGGGTTGTTACCGGTGAACATGGCGATGGTGTTCATATCGCCCTTAAAATAGTTCGCCTTGTTCGACACATCCCAGCCGCCCAGCTTTTGCTGGTATTCGGCGCCGAACAGATTGGCGTCGATGCCGCGGCCGTCGGCCAGGTCGCGCGTCAAGGTCTTGCCGGGCGCAGCCTCGATGGTGAAGTGGCGCAGCTCGTTACTCATCAGGGTGCCGGTGAGCGCATCGAAGCCGGGAAATTCGGTGATGGTGCGGCCGTTGTCGCTCGAGATCAGCGGCACGCCCGTGTAGAAGGCGTTCTTGTCCTTGGTGGTACGGGCGTAGAAGCTCACTTCGCCCCCGTCCAGCTTGCGCGTCAGGGTGGCGGTGAGCTGGCCGCCGTCGTCGGCCGGGAACTGGGCATCGCGGATGCCGTCGGTCTTGCGGTAAAAGCCGCCCACCGAGCCGTACCAGTTGTCGCCGATCTTGCCGCTCATGAACACGTCGGCGCGGCGCAGGTTGCCCGTGCCGGTGGTCACGCGCACGGTCGCTTCCGGCTCGTCCGAGCCTTTCTTCAGGATGAAGTTCATGGTCGCGCCGGGCTGGCCGACCGAATAGATGGTGCTCGGGCCGCCGCGCAGCACTTCCACCCGTTCGATGGTGTCGTCCAGGCGGAACGCCGACGAGCCTTCGAAGAAGGACAGCACCGGCACCGGGTAGACCGGGTTGCCGTTCATCTGGATCGATACGAAGGGCGAATCGCTACCGGAAGGAAAGCCACGCACTTCGATGTTGGCGCCCGACTGGCCGCCGGTGGATTCGGCGTACACGCCCGGTACCAGTTTCATGACGTCGGCGGTGCTGCTGGGCGAGGCGGTGCGCAGCTGTTCCTCGGTGGCGGTGGTGATCGAAAAGCTGGTGTCGAGCTTGCGCGTGCCGCGCGAGGACGAGGTGCCGGTCACGACGACTTGCTGCAGTTCCTGGGTCACGGCGGTGCTGGCCGCTGCGGCGGGCGCCGGAGCACTGGTGGCGGCGGGCGCGGTGGGCGCGGTGGGCGCGGTGGTTGCGTCCTGGGCGGCGGCGCTCTGGTTAAACAGCGTCAGGACGGCCAGCGTGACCGCAGACAAAGGCAAGCGTTTCGGTATTTTCATGCGTGTCTCTCATTTTTATGGTTGGGCGTCCGTCTCCCGGACATGAGCATTGAAACAATAAATGACATCGATGTCAATCGAAATTGACATCGATGTCATCGAAAGCCACAGCCACCATCTGTCATAATGCGGCACTGAAAATCGACGTTTGTCGCGCCACCCTCTTCCCACCCCTTGTTCTCCACGAGCGTTTAATGGCTGCCAGCAAAATCGGAATGCGCAAGACCGAAACCGGCGTGACGATGGAAGACCTCGCCAAGCTGGCGGGGGTGTCCACCATCACGGTGTCGCGCGCGCTGCGCGACAGCCCGCTGGTGACGGAGCAGACGCGCGAGAAGGTGCGCAAGATCGCCGAGGAACAGGGTTACCGGCTCAACGTCAACGCGCGCAACCTGCGCATGCGGCGCAGCTATTCGGTGGCGGTGGTGGTCGAGATGACGCCGGTCAAGGGCCGCCCCATGTCCGATCCCTACCCGCTGGAACTCCTGGGCGGCATCACCCAGGAACTGACCACCCACGGCTACAGCGTCGTGCTGACCTCCAAACAATTGATGGACACGGCCCCCGTGCAGGGTGCGGACGGGCTGATCCTGCTGGGCCAGGGCTCGCATGGCGAGGCGGTGCGGGTGCTGCAAAAGACCGGCTTGCCGCTGGTGGTGTGGGGTGCGCCGGAGGCCGGCTCCGCGTATCTGGTGATCGGCAGCGACAACCGCACCGGGGGCGCCAGTGCCAGCCAGCGTTTTCTGGAGCAGGGGCGGCGCCGGCTGCTGTTTCTGGGCGACGTGGACCATGCCGAGGTGCAGGAGCGCTGCGCCGGTTTCGTCGATGCGATCGGCGACGCCGGGACGGTACAGATCGTCAAGCCGCGGGCGTTCACGTTCGAGGCCGGGTTCGACAGCATTGCCGCGTTGATGACCAAGAAGCGCGCGCCGTTCGACGGCGTGTTCGCCGCCAGCGACCTGCTGGCCATGGGCGCGATCCGCGCGCTGGCCGAGCACCAGGTGCGGGTGCCGGACGACGTGTCGGTGATCGGCTACGACGATACGCCCGGCGCGGCCAGCTTCGTGCCGCCGCTCACCAGCGTGCACCAGTATCTGCGCGACGGCGGCGTGCTACTGGCGCGCAAGATGCTGTCGCTGATACACGGCGAAGAGGTGACGTCGGAGACGTTGCCGACCAAGTTGATGGTCAGGCAGACGTAGGGGTGAAGCGGCCGGAATCGCTGCAGTCAAGCGAAAACCGACCCTGGTTAACGTCGTCCCCGCGAAGGGCTCGGCGCCCCCGCGTGGACCCATAGCACCGATGCTCAGACGCGGGCACATGCATGCACCCACACTGCCCGCAGGTGCCATGGCCCCCCGCCTTCGCGGGGGAAACGGTGTCACGTTTTGTGGGAACAAAAACGGGTTGGCTGCTCCGCCGCTGTCGATGCTTGTTATTGCTTGGCTTAACTGATCGCCCAGCTACTCCTTCACGACCTTGGCCGATGCCCGCTTCTTCGCCGGCGCCTTGGCGCCGCTGTCGTCCTTCGGCTTCTCCAGCAACTCCAGATCCAGCTCGATCCATGTCGGCGCATGGTCGCTCGGTTTTTCACGCCCGCGCACGTCGCGGTCCACGTTCGACGCCACCAGCGCCGGCGCCAGCGCGGGACTGAGCAGCAGATGGTCGATGCGCAAACCCGCATCGCGCCCGTAGGCATTCCTGAAGTAATCCCAGAACGTATAAATGGTCTCGCCCGGATGCATGGTGCGCAGCGAATCGGTCCAGCCCTGCGCCACCAGCCGGTGAAACGCAGCCCGCGTCTCCGGCCGGAACAGCGCATCGGTCACCCAGCGCTCCGGCTTGTACACGTCCAGCTCCGTGGGCATGACGTTGAAGTCACCCGCCAGCACCACCTTGGCCCCTGTGGCCAGCAATGCATCCGCATGGGTAATCAGGCGCTCGAACCAGGCCAGCTTGTAATCGAACTTGGGACCAGGCGCCGGATTGCCGTTGGGCAGATACAAACAGGCCACCAGCACTCCGTCCACCGCCGCTTCCAGATAGCGGCTCTGCTCGTCCGCATCGTCGCCCGGCAAGCCGCGTCGCACTTCCTGCGGCGCATGGCCGCGCGTCAGGATCGCCACTCCGTTCCAACTCTTCTGCCCCAGCCAGATGGCCTGATACCCGGCCGCGTTGATGGCCGCCTCGGGAAACTTTTCCTGCGGCGCTTTGAGTTCCTGCAGACAGGCGACATCCGGCTGAGTTTCCGCCAGCCATTGCAGCAGGGCGGGCAGGCGGCTGGTGATGCCGTTGACGTTGAAGGTGGCAATGCGCATGGAAGCTTCCCGAGTTGAGTGTCGGCTCTATTCTGACTGTTATTCCGACAACAGTGCCGCACGACTGCGCGCGTCTCAGTCCGGCTGCGGCGCCTGCGAATAGAACTCGATGCGGTCGCGCCCCAGGTTCTTGGCCGTGTACATGGCCGCGTCGGCATGCTTGAGCAGCGACTCCGCATCGTGGCCGTCGCGCGGGTACACGCTCACGCCGATGCTGCACGTCACGTGGAACGGCACCTCGCCCAGCAGGATCGCCTCGCCCAGCAGCGCCTGGATCTTGCCCAGCATCTCAGTCACGTCCTGCAGGCCGCTCTCGAACGGCCCGCCCACTTCATGCAGCGACACCAGCACGAATTCGTCGCCGCCCAGGCGCGCCACCGTATCGGCCTTGCGCACGCAGCCGGCCATGCGCTCGGCCACGGTGTGCAGCATGTGGTCGCCCGCCTCGTGCCCGTAGGTATCGTTGACGAACTTGAGACGGTCCAGGTCGATGAAGGCCACCGCCAGCAGGAACGTGCCGCGCTCGCTGAGCGCGATGGCCTGGGTCAGCCGGTCCATCAGCATGCGCCGGTTGGGCAAGCCCGTCAGCGCATCGTGGCTGGCCAGCAGTTCCAGCTGTTCCTCGGCGTGGCGGGCGCTGCTGATGTCGCTCATGGTGAAGACGAAATGGCTGGCGTTGCCGGCAATGTCGCGCACGATGGCCAGCCGCACTTCGTTCCAGAATTCCACGCCATCCTTGCGCACGCTGCGCAGCACGGCGCGGCCCTCCTGCTGCACATCCATGGCGTCGCGCAAGGCATTGCCCGCGCTTGGATCCACCACGTCGCCCAGCAGCATGGCGACGCCGCGCTGCTGCGCGTCTTCCAGGGTAAAACCGGTGATGCGCTCGAACGCCGGGTTGACATACAGCACCGGCGTGTCCGCGCTGAGGCAGCTGACGATCATGATGCCATCCTGGCTGAGCTCAATGGCGCGGTTGCGCAACCGGATCGCTTCGTCCGCGTCGACCCGCTGGGTCACATCGCGCGAAATGCCGACAATGCCGATCGGTTCGCCCGCGGCATCGTGGAATGGCATCTTGGTGGTGGAAAACCAGCGCCGCACCCCGTTCTGGTTGACGTTTTCTTCCAGCTGGTCGATCAGGGGTTGGCCCGACTGGATAATCTTTTGCTCATCCATGAAGAAACGCTGGCCGCATTCCAGCGGATACAAATCCAGGTCGGACTTGCCCACCAACTCCTGCGGCGTGTAATTGCCGATACCCTCGGCCGCGGCTTTGTTGCCGATGACAAAGCGGCCGCTGCGGTCCTTGACGTAAATGTGATCGGGCATGTTGTCGATCAGCGTGCGCAGCAGGCCGCGCTCGTCATTCAGGTGGCCGCTGAGCGAAATCCGGTCGCTCAGTTCGCAGCGCAGGGCCTCGTTCTGGTGAGCCAGGCGCGCGGTCGTACGCAGCTTGTCCAGCTGCAGCGCGCCGCAGGCGGCGATCCAGGTCAGCACCCGAAGCGCCTCGGCCGGCAGGCTGTGCTGCGCCACCAGGCATAGCGCGCCCAGCAGCACCGCGCCATCGGCCGTGATCGCCACCGCCGTGCAGGTGCGCCCGCCGTAGTCGACCCACACGGGGGCCGCGCCGGCGCTGAGCTGCGTCACCGCCAGCGCGGTGGCGTTGGGCAGCGTGGTCAGCGGTGCCGCCACGGGGCCCACGCTGGCGTGCCCGGCCAGCCGGTAACGGCCGTGCTCGCACACCAGCAGGTAGGCGTCGGGACTGTGACCGTAATCCAGCGCCAGCTCGAGCATGGCGTCGTGCAGCTGGGCCTCGGTGGTGCTGGGAGCCAGGTGGCGCAGCACGTCCACCGCGCTGGACAAACCGGCCACCCGCATGCGCGGCACATACTGGCGCGACGGGCCCTCGCGTCCGCCCACCGCGATGTCCCATGCGTCACTGCCTGGTGCTGACGGCGCTGTCGATCCTGCCGCTCCGGGTGCTGCCATACGGTCTCCCTGCCCGATGGGCAGCTGATACGAATTGGTGTAACCGTTGATCATGCCACATGCATGCACCATATTGGGCCGAAATCCACGCGGAGTTACACCACAACAACACTTACGGCCTTGTCGTACCTGCTACCTGCGCAGCAGCGCTGCCGCCGGCCTGCTGGATCGTCAACACCCCACATCCGTGGCGCCCGCCGGAATTTCCATTCGAATCAATGACTTAACTTGAGTCCATCGATGGCATAAAGGTTGCTGAACTGACTGATAAGTTTATTTACATCCATATCCTTTCGGAGAACGCATGACCATCGCTTCCTCATCTTCGCGCCTGCCCACCAGGCTGACCGTGCTCGCCGGCCTGCTGGCCGGCATGGGCGCGGTCCACGCCCAGCAAACCGCACCCGCCGCCGGGCTTGATGCACACACGCTCGACAGCGTGGTGGTGCTGGGCTCGTCGCGCCAGGACGCCACCGTGCTGACCAGCTCGGCCCCGATCGACGTGATCACCCCGCAGCAGCTCAAGGAAACGGGCGCCGTCAGCCTGAACCAGGCGCTGTCCAAGCTGCATCCGTCGTTCAACTTCCCGCAGGGACAGAACGCCGTCAAGGGCCAGGGCGTACGTTCGGCCTCGCTGCGCGGGGTCAGCCCGGCCTATACGCTGGTGCTGGTCAACGGCAAGCGCCGCAACACCTCGGCGCAATTGTCCGGCACCGACCCGTGGCCGGCCGCCACCGTGGTCGACCTGAACGTGATCCCCATCAGCGCGGTGACCCGCATCGAAGTGCTGCGCGACGGCGCCGCCGCCCAGTACGGCTCGGACGCGATTGCCGGCGTGATCAATATCGTGCTGCGCGAAACGGCCGTCGGCGGCGAACTCAACGCCCACTACGGCGGCTACACCAATGGCGGCGGCAAGACCACGGCCGTCAACGCCTGGCACGGCTTCCGGCTGGGGCAGGACGGCTTTCTGAACCTGGCCATCGACCGCCTGCAAAACAGCAACGTCGACCGCAGCGAAGCGGACTGGCGCCAGCTGTTTCCCAACGGCGACCCGCGCAACGACAGCTTCAACAAGAAAACCGGCCAGTGGGGCCAGGGCTCGCGCGACAACTGGAGCGGCCTGCTCAACGCCGAACTGCCCATCGGCGCCAGCAGCGCCCTGTACGGCTGGGTGAACTATGCCGACAAGGCCGGGTCGAACTACGTCAACCCGGAGCGGGTGGTCAAGGCCATCACCAGCAACCCCACCGTTACCGATGGCACCAGGCTGGGCGAAAACGATGTGCTGTCGGTGTACCCGAACGGCTATCAGCCGGCCATGACCTACCGCGCCAGGGATCTGGCGCTGGCCGTGGGCGCGCGCTTTACCGACGCGGCGCTGGGCAGCCTGGATCTGTCCGTCAGCTACGGCAACAACGAGACCGGGCGCGAGACCTACAACAGCATCAATCCGGCCTACGGCGCGGCCAGTCCCACGCGCTTTTATCTCGGTTCGTGGAAAAGCGACTCGACCAACGTGGCGGCCGATTACGTCAAGACGGTCAAGCTGGCCGCGCTGGCTGAACCCCTGAGCGTGTCGGCCGGCCTGCTGGCGCGGCGCGAACACTGGCGCACGGCCGACCTGGGCGACGTGGCCGGCTACAGCGGCGGCCCGCTGGCCGGGCGCACGGTCGGCTCGCTCTATCCCGGCACCGTGTACGCCGGCGACACCACCCGCATCCCCGTGAGCGGCTCGTCGACCTCCGGCATCAAGCCGCAGGATGCGTCCGACGTCATGCGCCACGTGCGCGGCGGCTATGCCGGCGTCGATGCGCGCCTGAATGCCGCATGGCAGCTGGGCGTGACCGCGCGCCACGAGCGCTATTCCGACTTTGGCGGCACCAGCAACTACAAGCTCACCAGCCGCTACGACCTCACGCCCGCCGTAGCGCTGCGCGGCACGGTCAGCTCAGGCTTTCACGCGCCCAGCCTGGCGGCGCTGGGCTTTCAGAGCACGGGCACGACCAGCAACTGGTCCAACACGGGCACCGGTGCGCTCACGCCCGGACAGACGCGCCAGTTCAAGCCCGCCGACCCGGTCGCCGCCGCATTTGGCGCCAAGCCGCTCACGCCCGAAAAATCGAAGACGGTCTCGCTGGGCGCGGTAGTGCGCGGCGGCACCACCTCGTCGCTGACCGTGGACGCCTACCGGCTCAAGATCGACGGCGTGATCATCGCCACGGAAACCCTGCAAGGCCCGACCGTCACGGCCGCCTTCAACCAGGCTGGCCTGGCCGGCTTCACGCAGGCGTCGTACTACGCCAACGGCTGGAATTCGCAGACCGACGGCGTCGACGTGACCGCCCGCAGCGCGCACACGGTGGGCGGGGGCAAGCTGGACCTGAGCGCGGCGCTCAGCCTGCTCGACACGGAAGTGTCGGATGTGCGCCGCTTCGTCGCCGTGGGCGGCGCGCCGGTGCTGGCCGTGGGCGGCGCCAAGGTGCGCGACGCCGAAACGGGCACGCCGAAACAGAAGCTGGTGCTGGGCGCCCGCTACGCGCTGGGTCAGTGGATACTGGACGGCAGCTACACGCGCTACGGCACCTACCGCTACAACGTGGGCGACGTGCAGGGCTCGGTGGCCGCCAACGGCAACACCGACCAGCAGTTCGCCGCTGAGCATTACGTGGACGTCAGCGTGGCCTACAAGCTCAGCGAGCGCTGGCGCTTCGATGTGAACGTGCAGAACGTGTTCAACAAGTATCCTGAAAAATATCTGCTGAATAACCGCGCCAGCGGCATCAACCCGTATTCGTTCATCGCTCCCAACGGGGCCTCGGGACGGTTCGTGTATGCGGGGTTCAGCTACAAGATCTGAGCCCCCGGGATCGGCCCGCCGGACATCTGTGTCGCCCAGCGGGGAACGACGCTTAGATAGCGCCAGCTCTCACGGCGTGACCAGGACCGATTGCCACCGGTCCTGGCCGATCCGCTCGGGCGCACAACCTGTCACTCCACGGCAGCAGCGGCTGCGCGCACGTGGTACACCAAGGGCTCGGCGGCGAAATACGCTTGCACAGCCGCTATCAATGCCTGGTGGTCCACACTGGGTTCGAACCCATGCGTATGGTCTTCCAGCGACTGCCATTGCACGATCAGATGGAAATGCGACGGCGTCTCTACCCCCTGCATGAGCCGGTGGCCCTGGTAGCCCTTGGCGCGCGTGAGCAGGTGCACGACCTGGCCGAACGCGCGTTGAAATGCATCGATCCGATCAGATTTAACGGGCAATAACGCGTGTTCGTAGATCATGCCTTTCCCCCGGACTGCGCCGTCGACTCGCCATGCACAGCGCTGGCATCGGCTGACGGAATGACCGCGATCGCGACTTTTCCACGCAGTCCGTTGTCGCGGTTTTCAAGGCGTGCGTGCGCAAGAGGAATCTCGGCCAGTGAGTAGATTGCCCCGATATGCGGGCGGAGTTGACCACGTTCGATCAACGCGCTCAGTTCATCGAGCTTGCCGCGATTCTGCCGAGTGAACACAAAGTGATAGCTCGCATTCTTGCCCCAGGCGTTGACCAGGTTTTGTGGTTGCGCGATATCGACGATCGAGACAAGCCGGCCCAGCTGCGCCAGCACGTCGGGAGAGCGCGACAGCGTATCGCCGCCGATGGTATCGAACACGACGTCGACGCCGCGGCCTGCTGTTTCACGCATGACGGCCTCGGCATAGTCTTCCTGCGCGTAGTCGATGACGACGTCGGCGCCCAGGCTGCGCGCGAACTCGAAGTTTTCCTCGCGCACCGTGGTGATGACGCGCGCACCGATAGCCTTGGCAACCTGGATTGCCACGTGTCCGACCCCGCCGGCGCCTCCGTGCACCAACACGGTTTCCCCGACGCGCAGTGCGGCACGCACGACCAGCGCTTCCCACGCCGTTCCCCCGACCAGGGTGAGGCTTGCGGCTTCGAGATGCGTCAGCGAAGCGGGTTTTCTGCCGATGATGTTTTCGGCGGCCACGTGGTACTCGGCATAGCTTCCCTGGCCGTCGAAGATCTGGGGCGTGTACCACACCTCGTCGCCCGGAGCGAAGGCGGTCACGCCTGCCCCGACGGCTTCCACCACGCCAGACACATCGTATCCGGTGATGGACGGAAGCGGTACCAGGTCGGGGTAGTCCCCGCGCCGCACCTGGTAGTCCAGCGGGTTGATGGAGGTGGCATGCACCTGCACGAGCACTTGCCCGGCGCCAGGCACCGGTCTGGGCACATCACGCAGTTCAAATGCGTCTGGCCCGCCAAAGGTATTGAGTACGATCGCTTTCAATGTAAGCTCCTATTTCGTTAAAAAGGGATATCGGGATTTTTCGATATAAAACAACAAAAAATTTACAAGTCTTTGCCGATGAGTTCGGCAAGCGCACTGATGGTTTCTTCGTTACGCTTGTAGTACGTCCACTGCCCGATGCGTTGGACTTCCACCAGGCCAGCCCTCTGCAACGTTGCAAGGTAGTCGGAGACCGTCGACTGCGACAATCCGACACCTTCCTGGATACTGCTTACGCACACGCCGACCGTGTGAACATCCCCTTCGTCTTGCGGGGGGAAGCTGTTGGCGGGATCCTTTAACCGTTTCAAAATGTCGAGACGGGTACGGTTCGAGAGCGCTTTGAATACGTCGAGTAAGTCCATGCACCCATTATATCGGAATTTACCGATATCTCAATCTATTCGTCTTTTGCTGGTTTCTTGCTGTTCTTCTGCGTGCCCTCCACCTGCCCTCCACCAGTCCTCCAGCGGTTCGCCAACTGTCGGTGGCGCCGAACCGGACCGGTCTCATGACGGTATCAAAATAGCGCTACGCGCGGTGCCAGTGTGGAAAGCGGGCTGCCTGCCGGTGTCAGTGCTGGCTCATGCCTGCCACACGCCGTAGCCAGCTTCCTGCAAGCCGATGGCCAGCTCCACTTCCATCTCGCGCGCGCCCTGATAGGGCATCGGGTTGTAGATGGCGTACAGCTCGGGCATCAGCCGCAGGCCGTATTCGAAGACGAATTTATTCGACTGGATGCCCGCCTTGTGCTTGTCGAAGCGCAGATCGGGCGACAGGCCCGTCATGCCCACGTACACGCAGGGTTTACCGGTCACGTAATCCGGGTTCGATTTGCGAAAACGCGGCTCGTACAGCACGTCCTTCGACAGTTCGACGACATAGACATTGTGGTGATAGCGGCGGCCCATCGTTTCTTCCGTATTTGCAGCAGAGAATTTTACACGCCATCCCGGCC
This sequence comes from Janthinobacterium lividum, assembly GCA_943372275.1. GTDB lineage: Bacteria > Pseudomonadota > Gammaproteobacteria > Burkholderiales > Burkholderiaceae_D > Telluria_A > Telluria_A lividum_A. The sequence continues at coordinate 3,301 of CALRYE020000044.1, read as the reverse complement.
AAAACGCTCGATCGACATACCACGGTCATAAACCCGCCCTATACTTGGCGCTCCACGGGCTAGTCTCGGCTGCATCAGGTCCAATCATGTTGTACGCACGTCTGCTGCAGATTATCGAGAAGCGCGAATTGTCGGCGCTGTTTCAACCCATTGTGCATATGCAGACGGGCGATATCGTCGGCTATGAAGGGTTGATACGCGGCCCGTCCGACAGCCCGCTGCATGCGCCGCTGAACCTGTTCAAGGTGGCGCGCGCCAACAACCTGACGGTGGAAGTCGAGCATCTGTGCCGCCAGGTGGTGCTGGAAAAGTTCGCCGAGCTGCGCTTGCCGGGCAAGCTGTTTCTCAACGTGAGCCCGGAATGCCTGCTGCATCCCAAGGTCAGGCATGGCGAGACGCTGGAATACCTGCAGCGCCTGGGCCTCGCGCCCGACCAGGTCATCATCGAGCTGACAGAGAGCGAACCGACCTACGATTACAACCTGCTCAGCAACGCCGTCAGCCATTACGGCGACATGGGGTTCGAGATCGCCATCGACGACCTGGGCGAAGGCTTTTCCAGCCTGCGCCTGTGGTCCGAATTGCGCCCCGCCTTCGTCAAGATCGACATGCACTTTATCCAGGGTATCAACCTGGACAAGGTCAAGCTGCAGTTCGTGCGCTCGATCCAGGAGATCGCCCGCGCCACAGGGACCATTGTCATCGCCGAAGGCATCGAAACGCAAACCGAGCTGCTGCTGATCCGCGACCTGGGCATCGCCTGCGGCCAGGGTTATCACATCGGCCGCCCGGTGCACCGCCCGGCGCTGGCGCTGTCGCCGGAAGTGGCCAAGGCGCTGCAATACCGCGGCGTGGCCGTGTACCCGCAAAACAAGCCGACCACGCAGCGCAACGTCACCGCGCTGCGCCTGCTGCGCGTGGTGGCGCCGATCTCCTCGGCGCTGACCAATAACGACGTGTTTCAGATCTTTGCCTGCGGGCTGGATCTGGACGTCATTCCCGTCGTCGACGATGGTATTCCAATGGGCCTGATCACGCGGCGCAACCTGTTCGACCGCTTCGCTACCCAGTACATCCGCGAGCTGCACGGCCGCAAGTCGTGCACCATGTTCATGGACGACAAGCCGTTTTGCGTCGACAAGAACACCCCGCTGCAAGACTTGAGCAAGTCGGTCGTCGAAGCGGAAAAGCACCACCTGTTCAATGGCTTCATCATTACCGACAACGGCCAGTATCTGGGCATGGGAACCGGCCACGACCTGATCCGCGAAATCACGTCGATGCAGCTGCACGCGGCGCGCTATGCCAATCCACTGACCTTATTGCCCGGTAACGTGCCGATCAACGAACATATCGAGCGCCTGATCGAAAACGGCGCGCGCTTCAGCGCCTGCTATGTGGATCTGGATAACTTCAAGCCGTTCAACGATTTCTATGGCTACCGCAAGGGCGACGACGTGATCGAGCTGCTGGGCCGCATACTGGAAGCCCATTCCGACCCGGCCTGTGACTTTGTCGGCCACATCGGCGGCGACGACTTTCTGGTGCTGTTCCAGAGCGACGACTGGGAAGCGCGCTGCAATGCCATCGTGGCCCGCTTCGCCAACGATATCCAGCACCAGTTCCACGCGGCCGATCTGGTGCGCGGCGGTTACTTCAGCGAAGACCGCAGCGGGCGCAAGGTGCTCAACGCGCTCACCAGCGTGTCCATCGGCGTCGTCAAGGTCGAGCCCGGCCATTACTGCTCGCACCACCAGATCGCCGCCGCGGCCAGCGACGCCAAGAAGCAAGCCAAGCGCATCAGCGGCAACAGCCTGTTCATCGACCGCCGCATCGGCCCATGCTATCCGGCCGGTGCGGTGGCGGGCGGCGGCGCAGGCCAGCTGGCCTGCGCGTAGTCGCAGTCAGCCGCCGCTCATGCGCGCTTGCGCAAGCGCGGCAGTCTGGGCGCTAATGAGCGATGGCTAATGAGCTGACGGGCTAATGCGCCAGTCCGCGCCCGGTCTTTTTCTGTAACTCCTCGATCCGTTCGGACGCCTGCGCCTTGGTCAGCGTTTCATCCATGGGTTCCTTGGCTTCGTCCGACAAGGTCTTGAGATAGGATTTCTGCGCGCCGGTCATGGGCTCGTCGCCCGTGGTCCAGTCTTTGGGGTCCTTGAGCATATTGCCTTCGTCGCCGTCCTGCTGCTGTTGCGCCTGGCTCTTCTGCGTTTGCCGGGTTTGTTCATCAAGGCGACTCTGGTCTTGTTGCTGCGTCTGCTTGTTCATCCTGCCTCCGGAAAGTGAGCGTCGCTTGGTCTGACCGAAGCGGCGCCCTGAAGTTCGCTAGACCGTCGGCAGCGTGCCCCCATCGATGACATATTCGCTGCCCGTGATCGAGGCGGCCCGGTCCGACACCAGAAACGCCACCAGCTCGGCAACCTCGTGCGGCTTTCCGGGCCGGCCCAGCGGGATGCCGCCCAGCGACTCCATCAGCTGCTGCAAGGCCGCCGCTTCGCTGACGCCGGACGCAGCAGCAATGCGCGCAATCATGCGGGTCGCTGCCGTGGTTTCGATAAACCCCGGCGCCACCGTGTTGATGCGGATGCCCTTCGGGCTGAACTCGTTGGCCAGACCCTTGCTGTAGTTGCTCAACGCGGCCTTGGCCGCCGCATACGCCAGGGTCGATTCGTACAGCGGCAGGCGGCGCTGAATGGACGAGATATGGACGATGCTGCCGGCGCCTTGGGCGACCATCGATGGCAGCAGCAAGCGGTCCAGCCGCACGGCGGCGAACAGGTTGAGCGCGAAGGCGGCTTGCCAGTTGTCGTCGTCCAGCGCCAACGCGCCGCCGCCGGGCGCGTCCGAGCCGCCCAGGTTGTTGACGACGATGTCGACGCCGCCCAGCAGCGCCAGCACGTGGCCGGCAACACGGGCGCATCCGTCCGCCGTGCCGAGGTCGGCCGCGATGAAGTCGCTTGCCGCCGCCGAATCCGTCTGCGAATCCTCCTGCGCTGCCGCTCTCGCCAGCGGCTGGCGCGCCGTCGTCACCACGCGGGCGCCGCCTGCGCGCAGGCGCGTCACGATCGCCAGGCCCATGCCCTGCGTGCCGCCGGTGACCAGCACGCGCTTGCCGGCAAATTCTGCCGGGTCGATATGCACCGTCGATGAAAGCGCGCTCATGGCCTGATCTCCAGATGCGCAATCGCGGCGTCGGCCAGCGTGAAGTGAAACTGCAGTGTCACTGGGCTGCCGGGAAACGTTCCCGCCACCTCGGCGTGCAGCACGACCGTGTCGCCCTGGGTGTGCGCGCGAGTAGGCG